>DASWAT010000001.1:0-2847 GCA_036390995.1 Actinomycetota bacterium
GGTTCGCCGAGGGTTCGCGGACCACCGAGGCGCATCCCGAGCGTGAGACCCGGCCGGACTTCAGCCGGGGATCCGAAGGGAGCTAAGCGATCTGCCGGGTCAGGCCCTCGCGTCCACGAGCGACGCGAGGGCCTCGGCTTCAGTCCGGATGTTCTCCACGTGCCGGAGCCGCCCGAGCCACTCCCGAGGCAGTCCGGGCTCGCCGACCGCGGCGCCGAGGAGGGCGCCCGCCACCGCACCGTTGGTGTCGGCGTCCCCGCCCAGCCCAACCACGTAGCGGAGCGCCGGCTCGAACGCGTCGAACCGCGTGAGGGCCTGAAGCCCAACCCCGGCGGCGAACAGGCAGAACCCCTGATCGGGACCGTCGATCGTCCGTTCGCGGCCGACCGCGTCGATGAGGTAGGCGAGCTCCTCGCCGCCCTCCCGGTCCTCGACCGCCGCGAGAGCGGACCCGACCGCGCCCACTCGCTCCTCGCCTCTGACCAGCGCCGCCACGACGAGCGTGATCGCGAGCACGGCGGTCCGGCACCGCGGGTCGTAGTGCGTGAGCGCCGAGAGCCGGGGCCCGAGCTCCGCCAGCTCCTCCAGCCGGTTCGGGTAGGCCAGCCCCAGCGGCGCGGAGTACATCACCGAGCCGTTGCCGGCCGAGACCTCGGGCCCGCGCTCCTCCCACACGGCCCGGGCGGCCTCGAACGCGTCCTCGCCCCGGTCCACCCGCCTCAGGACCCGGCGGGTGAGCGTCCCCACGTCCGGCGGATCGGTGCGGAACCATTCCAGGTGCCGCCGGACCAGGTCATCCGGGTCGAACCCGCCCCGCCCGGTCAGGCTCCGGACCAGGTTCCTGGCCATCGCCGTGTCGTCGGTGGTCGAGCCCGGCGGGTGGTCCATCCACGGCAGCTCGAGCGCCGGGATCGGGTCGGGCACGTTGATCCTCCGGAGGAACTCGAACGGCGCCCCCAGGGCGTCGCCGAGGGCCAGCCCCAGCACGCTCCCGATCACCCGCTCCCGCACCTCCATCCTGCCGGCGATGCTACCGGCCCCGACTCCCGGTCCGAGTCAGGGCGGGGCGCCGGTTGGTACCCTTGAGCACCGCATGGACAAGCTCGGACCTCGTCATCGCATGTGCCGGCGCGTGGGCGCGCCCGTCTGCGGACGTCCCAACTGCCCGGCCAACAAGCGCCCCTACCCCATGGGCCAGCACGGCCGCGGCCGCAAGCGCTTCTCCGAGTACCAGGTCCGGCTGCTCGAGAAGCAGAAGCTCCGTGCGATCTACGGCGTGGGCGAGCGCCAGATGCGCATCTACTACGACCGGGCCAGCCGCAAGCGCGGGGTCACCGGCGAGGAGCTCATCCGCCAGCTCGAGATCCGGCTCGACGCCGTGGTGCTCCGCCTGGGGTTCGCCCTCACCCAGCGCCAGGCCCGCCAGCTCGTCTCCCACGGGCACGTGCTGGTCGACGGGCGCCGGGTGGACGTCCCCAGCGCGCAGGTGAAGGCCGGCCAGACCATCGAGATCGCGCCGAAGGCGAAGAACTTCGTGGGGGTCCGCGAGGCGCTCGAGCTCACGCCCGAGCCGCCCCCCTATCTCTACCGGAACAAGGACGAGATGCAGGGCACGCTGTCACGGCTGCCCGAACGCGGTGAGATCCCGCTCCCGGTCCCCATCGAGGAGCGGCTGATCATCGAGCACTACTCGTAGTTGCGGCGGACCACCTCGGTCGCCTGCTCCATCGCGTCGCAGATCTCGCGAGCCTCGGCCGGCTCGAGCTCGGTCTTCAGGATCTGGAAGCAGACCTGCTCCTCGGCCTCGAAGTGGTGCTCGAGCGCGTGGCGGAGCTCCCCGAGGAGCTTGGCGAGCTCGCGCTCGTGGGACGGCTCGACGCCGGCGCCGATCTCCTTGCGGAGCCGTTCGAGCTCGTCCGTCAACCGAGCGATCTCGCGGTGCTCCTTCGTCATCTCCGTGGAGGTCTCGGAAGTGCCGGTGACCCGTCGCAGTACGGGGAAGACCGTCCGCCCCTCACCGACGGCGTGTGGGATGAGCCCGTGGGCGAGGCTCTCGTGGAGGTCGGCGGTCTCCAGGCGGATCGGGACCAGCTTGGCCTCGCCGATGCTCTCCTCGATGCGCTCGATCGCGGCGATGAGCGGCACGAACTCCCGGTGCTTCTCCGAGAGGCTTTTCTCGCTGGCGTTCATCGGGTCCTCCCTCCGACCCGGTCTCCCGGGCGTGCGCATCCACGGTTCATCCAACCCGACGGTACGAGAGCCTCGAGACGAGGGCAGGGGTCCGACGGCCCGCTCCGGGAGGGCCGTGATGCCGCCTCTGCGGTTCGGTGACCGCTACGAGCCTCCCGGCTCCGGCACGTTCACCACTTGCGGCTCGCAGCTGCACGCCGAGTCCTCGACCAGGTGAACACGGACCAGGGCATACAAGCCGTACAGCACCCGTCGCAGCGACTGTTCCTGGTACGTGGTGAGCTCGGGCCGCGCCAGTTCCCACCGGAGCGCCTCGAGCTCGCCGATGAGCCGCGCGATCGCGAGGTGTTCTCGGATCAAGGGGGTCTCTTGCGCCCGATCCCCATCGAGCCTGCCCGTCACCTGTGCGAAGGGGAAGCGGTCCTCGGCCATCGCGTGCGGGATGACCTCGCGGGTCACGCCGTCGTAGAGCTCGCAGACCCGCTCTCGGAGCTCGAAGCCGGGGATCAGCCCCACCACGTCGGCCACCCGGCGGATGTCGTCGGCCCGCCGGATGAACTCCTCGTGCTGCTCGTGCAACGTATGAGGGATCATCCACACCCTCTCCCAGCCAACGGTAGCCGTCCGGAGGCGGAACCGGCATAGGTCGGTCGACCC
>DASWAT010000002.1:0-10547 GCA_036390995.1 Actinomycetota bacterium
TGCTGGTCCCTCCCGGCGATCCGGGCTCGCTGGCCCGCGCGGTCCGGGAGGTGCTGAACGATCCGGCGCTGGCCGCCCGGCTCGGTGCCGCCGGGCGGACCAGGGCCGGGGAGTACGCGTGGAGCCTGGTGGTGCCTCGGATCGAGGCCGTCTACGGGCGCGCCCTCGGCCGTCCCTAGGAGACTTCGAGGTCGCCGAACATCCCCATCCGGAAGTGCCCCTTGATGTTGCAGATCAAGGCGTAGTGTCCGGGCTCGAGGTTCACCGACAGGGTCGTGGTATCGCCCGGTTGGATGTCCTCGGCCTCGTAGACCCCCGTGTAGGCGTCCTCGTTGACTTCGTCCCCGTTCATCTCGAGGTCCTTGGCGGACACGTCGGTGCTGAGGATGACGAACTCGTGCACCTTGACGCCCTCGTTCGTGATCGTGAACGTGACGGGTCCCGCGGGCACGGTCGTGGTGTCCAGCTTCATGTACATGTGCGACGGATCCGTCTCACCGAGCGCCACAGCGACGGGCGTGCCGTCCGTCTCCTGGGGGGCGGCAGACTGGGGCGCCTCCGAGGCGGGCTGGGACGCCGGTGCCTGCGAGGCCGTTGCGCCCCCGCCGCCGCACGCGGCCAGGAGCAGGGCGACGGCGAACGCTGCGACGACGGCCGGGATCCTCACCGCTCCGTTCCTTCTCACGAGCATGGTGACCTCCTTCGTTTCGACGTTCATCACGAGGAACCCTGCGGGCTCGGGGCCCGGGCTCCGGCGCGGCGCACCTTACGGGCCCTGGCGAGCACCACGAGATACGTGATCCAGACCCCCATGAAAGGGACGACGATGAAGTAGCTCCGGGCCCACGGCGCCTGGATGCCAACCGGCGTGGGGTGGTAGGCGACGATCGGCGCGCGCACCTCGAAGGCGAACGACGCCTCGGAGGGAGCGAGCCCCCGCGCCCCGGTGAAGCGTGCCGTCACCGTCGCCGCCCCGGTGTCCGTGGGCGCGAAGGTGAGCACCGCTTTCCCGGACGCGTCGGTCTGCGCCTCGTCCACCACCTCCTCGTGGTCGGCGCCAATGAACGTCACGTTCGTCACCAGGCGGATGAGGGCATCGGCGACGGGCTTGCCCGCCCGGTCCTTCAACACGACGTGGACGGTTACCGGTCGGCCTGCCACGGTCGCCGTGGGGGCCGAGATCGACAGCTCCGTCGATACGGCCGGGCTTGCGGCGGCCGTATCGATTCCGCCGGGCGCCAGGACGAGGAAGAGCGCGACGAGCGCGACGGCGGCGAGCCGAGCCCTCATCCTGCGTCCCCCGTCGCTGCCGCGGGCCCCTTGGGCGCGAGCCGGTTCGCCCGCGTCACGGGCTCGAGGTGCTCGTCCCGATGCCCGTCGAGGTGCCCGTCGAGGTGCCCGTCGAGGTGCCCGTCGCCGTCGACCCGCCCGTCGAAGGGCGGTCCGGCCTCGACACGCTCCCACCCCTCCTCGACCTCCCAGACGGAGATCACCGGGAAGAAACGGGCGAGGAGCACGAACACGAGCGCGAACCCGGAGAACGCCGCCGCCGTGATCGACCACTCCACCCACGTGGGGCGGTAGGTGCCCCACTCCCACGGCATGAGGGGCAGGGCCATCGACGGCACGACGATCACGAAGCGTTTCAGCCACATCCCGACATTCACGAGGATGGCGGCCGTGACGATGCCCGGGATCGTGCGCGTCCGGCGGAAGGCGAGGAGCAGGATCGGCACCACGGTCCCGCCGATCGCGAACGCCCAGAACAGCGGGGCGTAGCGTCCGACCAGCAGGGCCGACAGCAGCGCGTCGTCGCCGACCCGCAGCTTGTACCCGACGGTGATGTACTCGGACGCCGTGAAGTACACGTAGAGGAGCCCGAGGACGAGCAGCAGCGACCCGAGGTACCGGAAGTGCTTCTCGGTGATGTACTCCTCGAGGTGGTAGACGCGGCGGAAGATCGCCATCACCACGATGATCCCGGCGATGCCGGAGAAGATCGCCCCGACGACGAAGTACGGCCCGAAGATCGTCGAGTTCCACCCCTCGCGCAGGGTCATCCCGAAGATCCACGACACGACGGTGTGGACGGAGACGGCCACCGGGACGATGACCACGGCCATGATGCCGATGGCCTTGTTCAGATCGGCCCGTTGTGCGGGTAGGCCGGCCCAGCGCAGGGAGAGGGCCGAGTAGATCCGCCGGCGTAGCCTCCCGAGGGAAGGTGAATCGCGCAGGGCGGCTACGTCGGGAACCAGCGGCAGCAACAGATAGATGAGGCTCCCGAGGATGTAGGTACTGATCGAAAGGATGTCCCACAGGATCGGGGAGCGAAGGTGCGGGAACCGCAGCACGTTCAACAGCCGGTCGGGGCGTCCCATGTCGACCACGACCATGCTGGCGCCGATCACGAGCGCGACGACTGTGATCATCTCCGCCAGCCGCGTGATCGGGCGGCGCCACTCGGCGTGGGTGAGTCGCAGGATCGCCGAGACGAGCGTGCCGGCGTGGCTGATCCCGATGAAGAAGACGAAGTTCGTGATGTACAGACCCCAGCTCACGTGGTTGGAGAGACCTGTCACGGCCAGGCCCGAGCGCAGCTGATGGATCCACGCGAAGATGCCCCAGGCCACGATGAGCGACAGCCCCGCGACGAGCAGGCGGCCCTTCACGCCCCAGGCCCCAGGCCGAAGGGGGGCTTCGACCCGCTGCCGGAGCCGGCCTCGGGCGCCGTCACCCGAGATCTGGTCGATCCGTGGATCGACCGCCACGCTCATACCGGGGTCACCTCCTTGGACTGCTCTCCGTGCCCCGGCAAGTACCAGACCCGAGGCCGCGTCCCGAGCTCTTCCTTCAGACGGAACGCGCTCCGCTCCGAAAGGAGCCACGAGAGCTTCACGGTCTCGAGGCCGTTGGTCGCGATGTCTCGAACGAGGTCGCCGAACCAGATCGCGCTCATGGGACACGCCGTGACGCAGGCAGGGAGCTTGCCGACCTCGGCGTCGTGGGCACAGAACATGCACTTGTCCGGTGTGCCGATGCGGTGGGGGATCGGGTACTCGGGCGTGTACTTCGCGAGGCTCGCGCCGGGCGGGTTCTCCGGCGGGCCCCAGTTGAAGGACCGTGCACCGTAGGGGCATGCCGCCATGCAGAAGCGGCACCCGATGCAGATCTCGTGGTCGATCAGGATCGTGCCGTTCTCGTTCCGGAACGTCGCCCCGACCGGGCACACGTTCAGACAGGGCGCGTTCTCGCACTGCATACACGGGCGCGGCAGGAAGTAGTGACTACCGCCCTCGTCGGTAACCTCGAAGACCTGGAGCCACTCCTGGTCCCCGGTGAAGTGCGTCGTCTGGCAGGCTTTCGTGCACTCCTTGCACCCGTCGCACCGCTCGAGGTCGATGACCATCGCCCATTGGGGGACATCGCCGGTCGATGTGGTGTCGGCCTGCGCCGGCTCGCCGCGCAGGGCGGTGACAACGCGCCCCGCCGCGACGGCGGACCCGGCCGCGGCGGCCGCCCGAGCGAGGAACGCCCGGCGGCTGAGTCCCGAGGCCGTGTGGACGGGGGGCTGCCCCGACTCCTGGGCTGTGGTGTCGATGTCCATGGACCAAGCGACACACTAGGCCGGGTCGGATCCGGTACTCAGGGCCCATGTACCCGCTCTCGGCTAGCGGCTGTGCGGGTTCCCACCCTCGACCTCTGGGGAGGTCCGCCCTCCCCCGGTGCCGAGATCACGGCTCGGAGGAGGACGGGTCTTTGGACCCCGCGAGACCGTGGCGGTGGGCGTAGGCCACGACCTGGGCGCGGTTCTCGAGGTGGAGCTTGTTCAGGATGTTCGTCATGTGGAACTTGACGGTCGCGTCCGAGATGAACAGCGTCGCTGCGACCTCGCGGTTGGTCTTGCCCTCGGCCACGAGGCGCAGGATCTCCTCCTCTCGAGGCGTGAGCCCGGCGGCCGCCGTCGAGGACCGCCCCCCGTGCGCGAGATACCGCATGATCTTCGCCGCAAGTCCGCGGGAGAGCGGGGCCTCGCCTCGCTCCAGAGCCTCGAGAAGGTCGAAGAACTCGCCCGAGGAGGTGCTCTTCACGAGGTAGCCGTGGGCGCCGCTCCGGATGGCTTCGAACAGGTCGGCGTCGGCGTCGGAGACCGTGAGGATCACCACCTTCACCTCCGGCATCTCCGCCTTGATGAGCCGGGTCGCTTCCAGCCCCCCCATCCCGGGCATGGTCAGGTCCATGAGGACCACGTCCGGCTTGAGCCGACGGGTGAGCTCAACCGCCTCGGCTCCGTCGGACGCCTCACTCACGACCTCGACGTCGTGGGTCCGGAGCAAACTGACCAGTCCCTCGCGGAACAGCGGGTGGTCGTCGACCAACAGCACGCGCACCGTCTCACCCCCCCACTAGGGGTACCTTCGCCTTCACCACCGCTCCCCGTCCTGGGGCAGACGAGACATCGAACTCACCGTTCAGCGCTCGGACCCGTTCGGACATCGTCTTCAGCCCGAACCCCGCCCGCCGGTAGTCCGGCGTGAAGCCTCTTCCATCGTCGGCGATGGAGAGCTCCACGTAGCCGTCGGATTCGGTAAGGCGAACGGTCACCCGATGAGCCTCAGCATGGCGGCGGGCGTTGGACAGGGCTTCTTGGACGACTCGCAGCAACTGGTACTGGGAGGGACCGGGCAGACGCCCGCCGGCGTTCGGGCTCGATTCGAATGTGGTGGTGAGCCCCGCCTGGATGCCGAACTCGGCCACGTAGTCCTCCAGGGCCCGGCAGAGGGGACGGTCAGTACCCACCCGGGCCCGCAGACCGAGGATGGCCTCGCGGACTTGCGCGCCGAGTGTGCGGGTGGCCCGCTCCAGCCCGGCCAGCTCGTCCTGGGCCTGTATCTGCCGCCCGGCGCCGACCAGCTCCTGGGCGGCTTGGATCTTCGCGGTGAGGAACCCAAGGAGCTGACCGAGGTCGTCGTGCAGATCGCGGGCGATGCGCTCCCGCTCTTCCACGGTCGCGAGCAGTTGGGCCTCCTCCAGACGCCGCGCGTTCTCTAGCGCGGCCGAGGCGGCCACCGCGAACATCCCCAGCAGCAGCTCGTCCTCGACGCTGAACCCGGGTCCGCCCTCGCGCATCGCGGCCATCGCCCCGATCGTGCGGCCCTGACGGCGCACAGGCACCGCAAGCAGGGGCCAGCCCTCTTGCGAGACTCGTTCGGTCGCGCCGGTTGCGCGGACGGAGGCCATCAGGTCGGCCTCCCCGGGGTCCAGCGAGGCGACCGGGGGGTCGGCCACCAGGACATCGCTCCCGCCGCCGTCCGGCGCGAGGAGCAGCGCGGCGCGATCCGAGCTCACCACGCCGCGCACGCCTCGTGCGATGCGCTCGTACAGCTGGCCGAGCGACGGCTCCGCCGTGACCCGCATCGACGTCTCGTGCAGGGCCTGCAGGTGCTGTGCCCGGTGAGCCAGCTCGTCGTGGAGGCGGGCGAAGGCCCGGAACACGTAGACGGAGAACGGGACCGCGCCGGCCGACAGGATCGCCATCGCTACCACGTGCTCGCCGACCTCGGTTATCGCTTCGTCGATCTCGACGAAGTACAGGATCACCTCGATGGACAGGACGAAGGCGGATGGGAGCAGGACGGCCAGGATCCTGAGGGTGCGGAGCTCGGTCGGCGTGCCCGCCAGGCGTACGAACGCGACCAACGTGACAACGGCGAAGCTGGCCAGGGCCGCTGCGATCAGGTAGGGAACCTGTTGTTCCTGGAGCCCGATCGTTCGGGAGGTCATGTCGATCGCGATCAGCAAGACGACCCAGACGGCCAGGCCCACCCAGATGAACCCGATTCGGCCAGGCGGCAACTGGGGCCCCCGGTCCCCGGCCTTCCTCGGTCTCACCACTGAACCTTCCCTCAAACCTCCCGAGCGTGCGGCGGCGTCGAGCTACTCGTCAGGGGCGAGCGGCCCCGCAGGTCGGGGACCTTCGGCCCCCGAAGGCCAGGGACCTTCGGGTAGCGCGCGACGGTCAGCCCGCCAACCGACGGGGCGTTGCTAGGATGGCGCGGTGATCGGCGTGTGGATCGCGCTCGGGGTCGTCGTTCTCCTGCTCGTGTACGCGGTCGTCCTGTTCAACCGCCTGGTGGCGCACCGGAACCGCTGCGACAACGGCTGGTCCCAGATCGACGTCCAGCTCCGCCGCCGGTACGACCTGATCCCGAACCTCGTCGAGGCCGTGAAGGGCTACGCGGCGCACGAGCGCGAGCTGTTCGAGACCGTGGCCGATGCCCGCTCGCGGGGTCTGTCCGCCTCGTCGGTGGGAGATCAGGCGCAGGCCGAGAACCGGATCACCGCGGGGCTCCGGCAGCTGCTCGCCGTGGCCGAGAACTACCCGGACCTGAAGGCGAACCAGAACTTCCTGGCGCTGCAGGAGGAGCTCACGGCCACCGAGTCGAAGATCGCCTACGCGCGGCAGTTCTACAACGACCAGGTCATGCGGTTGAACACCCGCGTCCAGTCGTTCCCGTCGAACCTCGTCGCCGGGATCTTCCGGTTCACGCTGCGCGAGTTCTTCGACATCGAGGAGCCGGCCCGCGGCCCGGTGCAGGTCGACTTCCCGAGGTAGCCGTGTACGAGCAGATCGCGGTGAACAAGCGGAAGACGGTACTGCTCGTGCTGGGGGCCCTCGTGCTGCTCGGCGCCGTCGGCTACGTGCTCGGGCTGCTGTACCAGAGCGGTCCGGCGGGGCTGGTGATCGCGCTTGCGATCGCGATCTTCATGTCGGTGGGCTCGTACCTGTACGGGGACAAGGTGGTTCTCGCCTCCACCAGGGCTCGCGAGGTCACGCGGGAGCAGGAGCCGCGGCTGCACAACATCGTCGAGGGCATCGCCATCGCCGCGGGGCTTCCGAAGCCGCGGGTGTACGTCGTGCCCGAGCAGGCGCCGAACGCCTTCGCCACCGGCCGCAACCCCGAACACTCGTCGATCGCGGTCACGCAGGGGCTCCTCGACATGATGGATCGCGTCGAGCTCGAGGGCGTGATCGCGCACGAGCTGTCGCACGTGCAGGACCGGGACATCCTCGTGGGGACCATCGTGGCCACGCTCGTGGGGGCCGTGATCCTCATCTCGGAGTTCTTCATGCGGACGTGGTGGTGGGGCGGCCTGGGGGGACGCCGCGGCGAAGACCGTGGTGGCGGAGCGTCGGCGCTGATCTTCGCGTTCGGGTTCCTGCTGCTGATCCTGGCGCCGATCTTCGGGCAGATCATCCGCCTGGCGGTGTCGCGGCAGCGCGAGTACCTCGCCGACGCCCAGGGCGCGATGCTCACTCGCTACCCGCCGGGCCTCGCGGCTGCCCTCCGCAAGATCGCTGAAGCCCCGCACGCGATGCGCTCGGCGAACAACGCCACCGCGCACCTGTGGCTCGATCAGCCCTCCCGCTACCCGGGGGAGAAGATGGGCGCGATGGAGAAGCTGTTCTCCACCCATCCGCCGATCTGGGACCGGATCAAGCGACTCGAGGAGATGTGAGGTCCGTGAAGTTCCCGCGGCGGCTCGTTGAGACCCCCCGGTTCCGCGGGTAGCATCGCACTCCCGGCCCACGCGGCCGCCGCGCATCCCCTCGATATCGACTCCCAGGAGGTTGGTCCCGTGACGTTCTCGCGTCGTAGCAAGGCGGTGCTGGCAGGCGGTGTGATCGCTGCCCTCGCGCTGCTCTCCGTGGGGTTCTTCGCGTTGTTCCCCGACAGGGCCCCCGCGTTCGTCCGAACGGCGATGGCCGGGGTCGGGCTCACGCAGGACCCGCCGCCTCCGCCGGACTGCCCGCTCACCGGCCGCCCGGCGCCTGGCGGCGCGATCGCGGTCGCGCCTGGCGGCGCGATCCCGGATCGACCCGTCCTGGCCATCAAGGTGGAGAACCTCCCGGAGGCCCGGCCCCAGACGGGCCTGGATCGGGCCGACGTGGTCTACGAGGAACCGGTCGAGGGCGGGATCACGCGTTTCATCGCCGTCTACCAGTGTCGCGAAGCCCCGCGGGTGGGGCCGGTCCGCTCGGGCCGCACCACCGACGCGGCGGTGCTGGTGCAGTACGGACACCCTGCGCTCGGCTACGCGGGTGCGGCTCCGATCGTGGAGCGGACCATCGACCGCGCCGGGATCATCGACGTGAACTACGACGTCGCCGTCGACGCCTATACGCGCGACGCGAACCGGCCCGCTCCGCACAACCTGTACACGAGCACGAAGGCGCTGTGGAAGGCCGCGAAGACCAAGGAGGGGGCGCCGGACCCGGTGTTCTCCTACGCCGTAGAGCTCACCGGCCGCTCGAAGAAGGTCGCCACCGTGCACCTGCCGTTCTCCTCGTACTCGGACGTGTACTGGAAGTGGAGCAGGAAGGACCGCGCATGGCTGCGGTTCCACGGCACGGAGCCGCACATGCTCACCGACGGTCGCCAGGTGTCCGCCGCCGATGTCGTCGTCATGCAGGTGCAGGTCACGCCCGGCACGATCGTCGACGCGGCGGGGAACCCCTCGCCTGAGGTGAAGCTCACTGGCTCGGGGAGGGCCTACGTGTTCCGGGACGGGCGGATGATCGTGGGGCGGTGGGAGCGCGCCTCGCTCGACGATCCCACCGCGTTCGTCGCCAGGGATGGAACGGAGATCGCCCTCGCGCCCGGTACCACGTGGGTGGAGCTCCTTCCTTCCACGATCCCGGTCCAGACCCAGAAGTAGGGCTCGACCCGGGCGGTACACTGAAGTCTCCAGGAGGTTCCGAGGAGGGAGACCCGTGGAACGCGAGACCGGTACCTTCCGCGTGAAGTCCGGCTTGGCCGAGATGCTCAAGGGCGGCGTGATCATGGACGTCACGAACGCCGAGCAGGCCAAGATCGCCGAGGACGCCGGCGCATGCGCCGTCATGGCGCTCGAGCGGGTCCCCGCGGACATCCGGGCCCAGGGCGGGGTCGCGCGGATGGCCGACGCCACGAAGGTCGAGGAGATCATGAACGCGGTCTCGGTCCCGGTCATGGCGAAGGCCCGGATCGGCCATTTCGTCGAGGCGCAGATCCTCCAGGCGCTCGGCGTGGACTACGTCGACGAGAGCGAGGTCCTCACGCCGGCCGACGAGGAGCACCACATCGACAAGTGGGCCTTCACGGTCCCGTTCGTGTGCGGCGCCCGCAACCTCGGCGAGGCGCTCCGACGGCTGGCCGAGGGCGCCGCGATGATCCGGACGAAGGGCGAGCCAGGCACGGGCAACGTCGTCGAGGCCGTCCGGCACCAGCGCACGATCCTCAAGGAGACCGGCTGGCTGCAGAGCCTGCGGCCCGAGCAGTACGTCTCGGCCGCGAAGGAGCTCGGCGCGCCGGTGGAGCTGGTCCGGATGGTGGCCGAGCAGGGCCGCCTGCCGGTCGTGAACTTCGCCGCCGGCGGCATCGCCACCCCGGCCGACGCGGCGCTCATGATGCAGCTCGGCGTGGACGGCGTGTTCGTCGGCTCGGGCATCTTCAAGTCCGAGGACCCGGCGCCCCGTGCTCGCGCCATCGTGGAGGCCACCACGCACTTCAACGACCCCGAGGCCCTGGCGAAGGTGTCTCGCGGGCTGGGGGAGCCCATGCCCGGCCTGGACATCAAGGAGCTCGGCGAGGAGGGCCTGCTCCAGGTCCGCGGCTGGTAGCGGAGGCGCATGAAGGCCGGCGTCCTCGCGCTGCAGGGCGACTTCCGCGAGCACGCCCGCGTCTTGGCCGATGCCGGTGCCACGCCCGTCGAGGTCCGCACCACCGATGACCTGGCGCGCGTCGACGCGCTGGTGATCCCGGGCGGCGAGTCCACCACGATCGGCAAGCTCGCTCGCTCCGCCGGCCTGGTGGAGCCCATCCGCGAGCGAGCCGCGGAGGGGATGCCGATGCTCGGCACCTGCGCCGGGATGATCGTGATGGCCTCGGAGGTGGAGGGCGGCGAACCGCTGCTCTCGCTCGTGGACCTGGCCGTGCGACGCAACGCGTACGGGCGCCAGGTGGACTCGTTCGAGGCGGACGTGGACGTCGAGGGGATCGAACACCCGGTGCGGGCGGTGTTCATCCGGGCGCCGATCGTGGAGCGCATGGGCCCCCAGGTCCGGGTCCTGGCCACGTACGAGGGCCACGCCGTCGTGCTGGAGCAGGGGAACCTGGTCGTGGCATCGTTCCACCCGGAGCTGGTGGGCGAGACCCGGCTCCACGAGTACGTGCTGGCGAAGCGGTAGGGAAGGCGGGCGGAGATGTCCGGCCATTCGAAGTGGAGCACGATCAAGCGGAAGAAGGGCGCGCAGGACGCGAAGCGGAGCAACCTGTTCGCGAAGCTGCTTCGGACGGTGGAGGTCGCCGCCCGCGAGGGCGGCGGCAGCGTCGAGGGCAACATGACCCTCGCGTCGGCCGTGGAGAAGGCGAAGGACGCCTCGGTCCCGAACGAGAACATCGAGCGCGCGATCAAGCGCGGGACCGGCGAGCTCGAGGGCGGCGCCCGGTACGAGGAGGTCACGTACGAGGGCTACGGGCCGGGCGGCGTGGCGCTGTTCGTGG
>DASWAT010000003.1:0-3188 GCA_036390995.1 Actinomycetota bacterium
TGATGGCCGGGATCCGCCCGGTGCACGACTTCCTCACCGTCGCGGCCGCGGCGCCCCTGCAGGAGGCGGGGGTGGTCGCCCTCGGTCTGCCCGAGGACTTCTACGAGCGGCAGGCCGATGAGTACCGCGAGCGTCGGAACCTGCTGATGGCGATCCTGGCCGACACCGGGTTCGAGGCGAAGGCGCCCGAGGGCGCCTACTACGTGATGGCGGACATCTCGCACCTCGGCTTCACCGACGACGTGGAGGCGGCGACCCGGCTCGTGGAGGATGCGGGCGTGGCCGTGGTCCCCGGCTCGTCGTTCTTCTCACGGCCCGAGCTCGGCCGGCACATCGTGCGGTTCGCCTTCTGCAAGAAGCTCGAGACGCTCGAGGAGGCCGGCCGGCGCCTCCGGGCTTTCGTGGGCCAGGGAGTACGGCGGTCCCCGAGGGCGAAGGAGCCGCTCGCAGGGTTGACCGCACGATCCTCCAGGAGGTAGACCCGCCTTCACGGAAGGGAGAGGGAGGTGTCGGGATGGCCACGGATCTGACCATCGTGGTGGAGGACCGGCCGGGCGAGCTCGCACGGGTTGGCGAGGCCCTCGGCGGCGCCGGCGTGAACATCGAGGGGCTGGCCGGTTTCGGCTTCGAGGGACGGGGCGTCATCCACGTCCTGGTCGAGGACGCGGCGGCCGCGCGCGCGGCGCTCGAGGGCGCGGGGATCGCCGTGTCGGGAGCGGCCGACGCGCTGGTGATGCCGGTCGAGGCCGACGTCGATCGCCCCGGCGCCCTCGGGGAGATGGCCCGCAAGGTGGCCGACGCCGGCATCAACTTCTCGGCCGTGTACCTGGCGACGAAGAACCGGGCGGTCGCGGTCACCACCGATAACGCGAAGGCTCTCTCGCTCTTCGCGTAGACCGCGTCGGCGGCGACCGTTCAGGCTTGGGCGTACGCCGCTTCGAGGAGCTGGATCGGGTGGACCACGCGCAGGTCGGCGTGGGCCGTGCGGAGACCGGCGGCGAGCTGCATCGAGCAGCCCGGGTTGGCCGATGCCACCAGCCGGGCTCCGGTGGAAGCCACGGCGTCGGCCTTGCGCCGCATCAGCTCGTCGGCCGTCTGGGGCTGGGTCACGCTGTACAGGCCCGCCGCGCCACAGCAGCGGTCGCCGTCGGGAACCTCGAGCAGCTCGAGGCCCGGGATCTGCAGGAGGAGCGCCCTGGGCTGCTCCCGCACGCCCTGGGCGCGGAGGGCGTGGCACGCGTCGTGGTAGGCGACCGGCCCGTCGAACGCGGTGCCCTCCAGACTCGCCTCCGGCCGCCGGATGCCTTCCTCGAACAGGAACTCCATCAGGTCACGAACCTTCGCGGACAGGGCGGCGGCCTCGGCTGTCTGGAGGAGGTGATCGTAGTCCTTCATGTGGGCGCCGCACCCGGCCGCGTTCACCACGACGTGGTCGACCGCCGAGAACGCCGCGACGTTGCGCCGCGCGAGCGCGCGTGCCCCGTCGAGACGTCCGTTGTGTGCATGCAGCGCCCCGCAGCAGGTCTGCCCGCGGGGGACCAGGACCCGCCACCCGTTGCGCGCGAGCACCCGTGCGGTCGCCCGATTCACCTCTCGGTACCACTGGTCCTGCACGCAGCCCGTGAGCAGGGCGACGGTGCCTCGGACCTCGCCCTCGGACTCCGTCGACCGGGGCACGCGCGGGCCGGGGTGGACGCCGGACGGAACGAGGGATCGGACGCGACGCCCGAGGAACGGGCGGGCCACCGGCGTGAGCCTCCGCGCGAGCGACAGGACGCGCCGGCGCGGCAGCGCGACGTCGAGGCCGATCCACCGGGCGAACCGGACCCGTCGGGTCCGCTGCGGCTCGATCTGCACGCGGGCGCTCTCCATCATCCGGCCGAAGGGCACGTGCGAGGGACAGACGTCCTCGCACGCCCGGCAGACCAGGCACGCGTCCATGAAGCCGGCGAACGTCCGGTCGACGTCGGCGCGACCCTCGGCCACCAGCCGCATCGCCGCGATCCGGCCGCGCGGCGAGGCCGACTCCTCTCCGGTCAGCCGATAGGTGGGACAGTGGGGGAGGCACAGACCGCAGGCCACGCAGGTCGCGAGGTCGCCGTCGGTGGGCGCATCTCCGCCTCGCCAGTTCGGCGCCAGGCCGGGGATCGGCCCGACGAACCGAGTGCCCTCCGGCATCTCCGCGCCGAGCGGCACGAGATCGTGATCGCGGGCGGGGAACGACACCTCAGATCCCTCCCCAGGATCGGCCCGGCGCCAGGACACCCGCCGGATCGAACGTCGCCTTGATCCCACGCTGGATGTCCGGTGCGGGCACACCGCCGTCGCCAAGGCCGCCGGGACCCTTGACCACGGGGGCGATGCCCCCGAGCGCCGAGGCGCGCTCCCGAAGCTCGTCGAGCGATCCATCGGCATCGGGCAGGCCGACCCACGCGATCCCAACGCCCATCAGCGCGCCCCACACATCGAACGGAGGGGCGAGCAGCTCGGGCAGCCGCGACGGCGGTACCGCCGCCTCCGCCACCACGGGCCGGTCCTCCCAGGGCCGGGCCGACGGGAACGGGTCCTCGTCGACCGCCTCCGAGACCTCGGCGATCTTCTCCGCGGCGTGGGTCTGCTGGTCGACCTCTTCGGGCCATCCCTCCAGCCGGAGCTCGACGCGGCCGGGTGTGATCAGCACGGACGCGGCGCCGGGGACGGCCGCGAGCACCTCACGGCCCAGGTCCGGTCCGCCGGCCATCCGGATGGTGCGCCGGGCCGCCGGCCGGGGCCGGAGCTTCAGGGCGGCCTGCACGATCACGCCGAGCGTCCCCAGCGACCCCGCGACCAGCTTGTGGAGGTCGTAGCCGGTCACGTTCTTCACGGTCCGGGCGCCGCTACGGACGAGCCGTCCGTCCCCGGTGACCACCTCGGCCTCGAGCAGGGTGTCGCGCACGGCCCCCACCTTCAGCCGCCGGGGCGAGACGGCCGCGGCGGCGATCACGCCGCCCACGGTGGCATCCGGGTGCGCGTCGACGGACCACTCCTGTCCGCCCTCGCCCAGGAGGCGGTCGAGCTCGCCGACCCGCATGCCGGCTTCGACCACGGCGATCATCTCCGCGGGTTCGTACGAGATGAGCTCGTCCAGCTGCGTCGTCCACAGCTCGGCATCCACGTCGCAGGGGTTGCCCTTGTCGATGTGGGTCCGC
>DASWAT010000004.1:0-3695 GCA_036390995.1 Actinomycetota bacterium
ACGCCCGATGGCTCCATCCGCTGCCGTCCCCCCTCGAGATCCGACCGGAGTATCTTACCGTCGAGACGTTTTCCGACGGCCGAGAGGAGCGAGGATGACCCGACCCGTGGGAGACCGGCTGCCCCCCGAGATCTTGGCGGCCTTCGACGGCTCCGATCTGGAGGGCAAGATCGGACCGGCCTACCTGTTGGTGAGCGCCGACCCCGACGGCGCTCCTCGACCGTGCATGCTCTCCGCCGGAGAGATCCTGGCGAGGGACGACCGTCATCTCCGAGTGGGCCTGTGGCCCGGGACGCACACCTCGGAGAACCTGGCGCGCGGTGCACAGATCGTCTTCTGCTTCGTGGCGCCGGGAAGCGTCCTCTACGTCCGAGGGCCCGTTCGCCGGCTGCACGCCACCCCGGAGGCCCAACTCGCCCGGTTCGAGATCGAGGTGGGGTCCGTGGAGTCCGACGTCCACCCAGGCATGCCGGTGACCCAGACCATCACGTTCGACGTAGAGCGCGATCGCACCGAGGTGGCCGAGAGCTGGAGGCGCCAGATCGAGGCCCTCCGGGCTTGACCCGGTCGGCCGGAGCCCCGGGCGGCCTCAGGCGGCGCGCCCGACGCGCCGGGCGGGGCGGTGCGGCCGGAGCCAGCGGGATCGCCGCTCCCGGCCACCGGCTGCCCTGCTGAGCCGCCGCTCCTCGTGCCAGAGGGCGGCCTGCGAGCCGCGGAACGCCTTCATCGCCACCTGGCCCTCGAACGTATGCAGCTCGTCGACGAACATCGATCGGTACATGCGATCACTCCGCTTCCGGTTCAGCATCCGAGGGGCGTCGGTCGCGTGCACGGGCCGACCGTCTCCCCCCTCGTGGGACCATCGTCGGTGACGGCCCTGGCGCGCGCGCATCCCGCCACCCGCCGGGGAACGGACCCCGAACGGCGCCCGCGGGCAGCCTACCGGCAGCACGCCATCATGCCGGAGCCCACACCTCCAGAGCCCTGCGTCCCAAGGCGATCCAGCCGTCCAGCTGCGATCCGGCGCATCGCCTGACACCCTCGTCGGGATCCTGCTCGACCTGCGAGCCGAAGTAGCAGCCACATCGCGCCGACGTGGCCAGCACCCCCCATCGCCGAGGAGACGGGGTCGGCGTTCCGCGGGACGAGCCGGACGGTCCAGCCCAGGTTCGCGGGTCGCAGGTCCCCGTGACCCATCACGTCCGAGATCGCCCGCGATCCTCAGGGATCGGAGGCGGGCGGTCCACCCGTCAGGGTTCGAGGGGTCCACGCTCGCCGCTTCTCCCCCCACCGCCGGACGAGCTCGTGCGGCACACCGAAGTGGTCGAGGACCCTCCCCACGGTGTGATCGACCATCTCGTCGAGCGACGCCGGCTTCGCGTAGAAGGCCGGCACCGGGGGCATGATGACGCCACCGGTGCGCGCCACGCGGAGCATGTTCTCCAGGTGGATCACCGACAAGGGGGACTCGCGAACCAGGAGGACGAGCTTGCGGCCCTCCTTGATCGTCACGTCGGCGGCCCGGTGGATCAGGTTCTGCGAGATGCCGTTCGCGATGGCCGCGAGCGTCTTCATGCTGCACGGAGCGACCACCATGCCACCCGTGAGCAGGGTGCCGCTGCCGGGTGGGGCGTCCAGGTCGTCCTCGCGGTGCACGTGCGTAGCCAGCGCTCGAACGTCTGCCGGCTTCCACGACGTCTCCGCCACCATCGTGCGCTCGGCCCACTCGCTGATCACGAGGTGGGTCTCGCGCCCGGCCTCGCGCAGCGCCTCGAGGAGCCGGATACCGTAGACGGCCCCGGTGGCGCCGGTCATGGCCACCACCAGGGGGTGCGGATCGGTTGCCATGTTCACCCCTTCGGCCCGGCCTCGCGCCGACCGGGCCGGGGCCATCCTACGTCTCGGCGTCGTACGGCCCGCTGGTGATGCCGTAGATCTTGCCGTCTGGGCCTCGGAAGTGCGCCCATGCGTAATCGCCCCACGTGTGGCTGTCGTGCAGGAACTGCACACCGCGCCCCTCGAGGTCGGCCCGCGAGGTCCCCACGTCGTCCACGAGGAACTCCACCACCGGGCCGGTGTCGAACTCGGCGAAATGCTCGTGCCCCGGGCCGAACACCTCCACCCACTCGCCGCCCGGCGTCCGCAGCACGGACAGATGCTCCGACTCGTGGAACACCGAGAGCCCCAGCACGTCGCGGAAGAACGCGACCGTCTCCTCGAACCGCTCGGTGGCGGTGCCAGCCCAGACCAGACCCTTGACCTGCATGTCCCCTCCCCTTCCGATGGGCGTCAACCCGACGCCCTCGCCTCCTGGATGAGTCCGAACAGGCGCTCGGGATGCAGCGGCACCCGGTCGACGTCGATCCGCAGCGGCTTCAGCGCGTCCACGACCGCGTTCGCGATGGCGGCCGGCGGCGACACCGCGCCGCCCTCCCCGCAGCCCTTGATCCCGAACGGGTTCAACTCCGAGAGGAACTCTTGGTGCCCGACCTGGATCGGAGGGACGTCGGCGGCCGTGGGGAGCAGGTAGTCCATGTAGGTCCCGGTGAGCAGCTGCCCCTCGTCGTCGTAGACGGCCTCCTCGAGCATCGCGTTGCCGATCCCGTGGGCCACACCCCCCATGATCTGCCCTTCCACGACCATGGGGTTCAGCATCTGCCCGCAGTCGTCGACCGTCACGTACTTGAGGAGCTTGACGAACCCCGTGTCCTCGTCGACCTCGACCCCGACGACGTGCGTTCCCGACGCGAAGGTGACGGTGGGAGGCACGAAGTAGTAGGTGGTCTCGAGGCCGGGCTCGGCGCCCTCGGGGAGCTTCGCCCTCGGACCCGGCGTGGCCGCCCGGGCGACGTCCGCGAGCGTGGCCGAGGGCTCCTGCGTCCCCCGAGGTGAGATCCGGCCGTCGACGATCTCCAGATCGCTGGGATCGGTCTCGAGCAGCTCGCCGGCGACCGCCAGCACCTTCTCCCGCATCCGCTGCGCTGCGATCCCCACCGCAGCCCCGGCCGTGACTGCGCTCCGGCTGGCGAAGGTCCCGATGCCGTGCGCGATCATCGCCGTGTCGCCGCCCTTCACGCTGACGTCATCCGGGCGAACGCCGAGCTGGTCCGCGCAGATCTGCGAGAGCGTGGTCTCCAGGCCCTGCCCGTGCGGCTTGGCACCCGTGTACACGGCCACTCGGCCCCGACGGTCGACCCGGATCATCGCGCCCTCGTGCGGGCCGTACCCCGAGCCCTCCACGTACGAGGAGACGCCCACACCCAGGCGCCTCCCCTGTGCGCGAGCGTCCTCCTGCTCCCGACGGAACGCCTCGTACCCGAACAGCTCGAGCGCCTTGTCGAGTTGTTCGGGGAAGTCGCAGCGGTCGTACACGATGTCGACGCCGTCACGGTACGGCATGCCCATGGGGTACGGCATCTGCTCGGGGCGGATCAGGTTCCGGCGCCGGACCTCGATCGGATCCAGGCCCAGCCGTTCGGCAACCAGTCCCACCACCCGGTCCATCACGAAGACGACCTCGGGACGCCCCGCCCCTCGGACGGGCGTGACCGGAGCCTTGTTCGTCAGCCCCGCCAGGCTTTCCAGCTCCATGTGGTCGATCGTGAACTGGCCCCGGAGGTGCGCGGCCGAGTTGTAGGAGACCGTGATCGCGTACGGGTTGTACGCGCCGGCGTCCACCAGGAACCGGTCCCGGA
>DASWAT010000005.1:0-5902 GCA_036390995.1 Actinomycetota bacterium
CCGAGCGCGACTGCGACGTCGGGCGGGGGCGGAGGCGCCTCGAGCGCCTCGATCACCGCCCAGGGCTTCGCGTTCCTTCCGAACGCCGTGACCGTGAGTGCCGGCAAGGTCACGCTCACCGTGACGAACAAGGACGGTACCGAGCACACATTCACCCTCGACGACGGCAGCTCGAGCACGAACCTGGATCCCGGGAAGACCGTGACGATCACGCTCGATCTGTCGAGCACGGTCGGCTGGCACTGCAGCATCCATCCGTCGATGACGGGAACCTTGACCGTCGGATAGCGCTAGGTCGACCTGCCCCACGAACTCGGAGTTCGCCGGCCGTCCACACTAAGGGGGGTCAGGGCCGGCGGCTCGACGCGTCCCTGACTTCTCAGAAGGCGTCCCGATCTCGGCGAACCCCCTCCCAGCCCTCGCGCGGGACGCCCTCGTCGATCCGGCTTCTGGCGCTCCGTCAGTCGGGCTTGTTCTTCACGTTGATGCCGCCGAGGATCGCCGTCGCGTGCACCTTCAACAATGGGGCATCGGCGGGGAGCTCCCCGTCGCCCTCGGTCTTGTCCTCGCAGCCGCCGAAGATCGGGGTGCTGCCGAGCTCGACCCGCCATCCCTTCGGGACCAGGACGTCCACCCCGCCGAACAGGGCCAGGGCTTCGACCGAGGCCTCCCGGTCGACGTGCGCCTCTCGCAGGTCGAGCGTGGCCCCACCGAAGATGGCGGAGACGTCCGCGTGCGCGAAGTGCTCGGACCGATCCCTGATCTTCGTGCCTCCGAACATCACGAGCGAGTTCTCGCGATGCTCGCCCTCGACGCGCCGGCGCCACAGCCCCGAGAGGATCACGAGCCCGATGGCGATGAGCAGCACGGGACCGAACAGATCCTCGTCCGTCCACTGCTGCTGGTCGGCCAGGACCAGGAACCCGATGACGACGACGATCCCGGGCCCGAGCGAGATCCTGCGGTCGACGAGCATCCCGATGAGCCCGAGCCCGATGATCGCGACGGGCCACCACCGGTCGATCGTCTCGCTCGAGTCGAGTGTCCCGGTCGCGTCCAGGATCCCGAAGACGCCGAGCGTCAGCAGCACCAGTCCGATCCACAGCCGAAGCGGCTTCATGGCTTCCTCCCGATTCGTCCCTCCTGTCCCGAGCCTGGGACGGGGACGCGAAGGTTCACAGGGCCGTTCCTCCCGCCCGCCGGGGGCCTGCAGGGTGAGCCTCGGAACGACCGCGGAACAGGTCTCCTCCTCGCCGAGCGGATAGGGTCCACCCGTGCCGATAGCCGACCACGTTCCCGAGGGGTTCGAGCTCCGAGCGGTCACCGTCGACGACGCGCCGGCGATCGCCGAGCTCATCAACGAGGTCACGCTCGCCGAGATCGGCGTGCCGTGGACGACCGCCGAGGAGGTCCGGGACGAGTTGACGTCTCCGGCTCGAGACGCGGCGCCTCCCGAGGCGCTGCTCGTGGACGAGGAGGGGACACCGATCGGGTACTTGCAGCTCTCGACCGAGCACGGGTCGCGGCCGCCCGTCCTGGCCCTCGTGTTCGTGCGTTCGCACCTGTGGGGTCGAGGGCTGAGCGCCTGGCTCCTGCGGCTCGCCGAGGAGCGGGTTCGGGCGTGGGCGCAGCTCACGTCCCCGGGTGGAAGGGTGGCGCTCCGGGCGGCGCGGTTCACCGGGAACGAGGCCGCCGGCAGGCTCTTCACCGCCTCGGGCTTCCGCTACGTCCGGACGTTCTGGATGATGGAGATCGAGCTCGGTGCGGCGCCGCCCCCTCCCGAACTCTCCACGCGCATCCGGATCCGTACGTTCGAGCCCCAGCGCGACGACGTAGCCGTGCACTCGGCGCTGGCCGAGGCGTTCGCCGACCACTGGGGAGAGGTCTTCCCGCCCCTCGATGAGTGGCGTCATCTATCGGTGGAAGGCGAGGGCGCGGGGTTCGACCCGAGCCTGTGGTTCGTGGCGGAGGACGGCGACCAGATCGCCGGCGCCGCATGCTGCCGGGCGACCAGTCCCCGGTCCGAGGGAACCGCGCAGGTGAGCGAGCTCGGGGTGCGGCGACCGTGGCGTCGGAGGGGCGTGGGCCTCGCCCTGCTGCAACGGGCCTTCCAGGAGTTCCACCGTCGGGGGATCCATCGTGCCGAGCTCGGCGTGGACGCCGAGAACCCTACGGGCGCCACCCGCCTGTACGAGCGCGCCGGCATGCACGTGGCGCTCAGCTGGGAGATCTGGGAGAAGGAGATCGCGGGGTCCTCCGAAGTGGACACGGTCGGCCCGATCCTGTGACGTGACGCTGCCCGAGAAGGGCGCCTGGGCTAGACTGGGCGGCTTCGGGAAGGAGAGCGTGTGGAAGAAGCAGAGCCGGTGGAAGACGCTTCGGAGGCACTGCTGAGCGCCCTCGACGCGTGGGAGAGCGCCGTCGAGCTCGCCACGCCCGACGAGGCCGTCGGCACGTTCGACGACGCCTCGCTGCAGGTCTTCTGGCAGCGCTGGCCCCATGTCAGCACGTGGGGCGGCGCCGTGTGGCGCAGGCTGAACGAGGACCTGGCCGATGCGGCAACCCCGCTCGAGGAGTCCGAGGACCACGACGTGGGTGGCGAGGGTGGCTAGGCCGATCGGCCGGGGAGTGGCATGACCACGCTGGGGGAGATCATGACCCGCGAGGTCTTCACCACGGCGGGTGAGGCGCCGGTGGCGGAGGTCGCGGGGAGCATGATCAAGGGTCGGATCGGCTCCGCGCTCGTGAAGCAGGGGCCGATGCTGATGGGGATCTTCACCGAACGCGACGTGCTGCGCGCCGCGGCCTCGGGCGCGGACCTGACCTCGTCCGCGGTGTCCGAGTGGATGACCCCCGACCCGGTCACCGCCGATCCCGCTACGGACGCCGACGAAGCGGCTGAGATCATGCTGAGCCAGGGGTTCCGGCACCTTCCCGTGCTCGAGGGGACCACGCTCGCCGGCATCGTGAGCCTGCGCGACATCCTGAGCGTCCGGATCCGCCGCTCCCGGTAGGAGACGACCCGAGGCCCGCGGCTAATCGAACAGGGCGTCGAACGCCTTCATCGTGTGGTCCAGTCGCTCCGCCAGCGTGCCGGCCAGCCACCGGTGCAGGGCCGCGGCCAGCTCGGGATCCTCGTTCTCCATCCGCTCGATCGAGGCCCGGCTGAGCCGCAGGACCACGCTCGGCATCTCGGCCACCACGTCCGCCGTCCGCGGGACCCCCGTGTACATCGCGACCTCTCCGACCACCACGCCCGGGCGCATCGAGCGCATGCGCATCCGGGTGCCCTCGGGGGTCGTGAGCTCGACCGCCAGTCGGCCGGACTCCAGCACGAACAGATCATCCGGCGGCTCGCCCTGGTGGATGAGCACCTCGCCCGCCGGGACCGACCTGCGCTCGAGGTACGCGGACAGGCGCTCCAGGAGGTCGCTCAGGATGTCGACCGCCCCGTCCCCGGCCTGGATCGGCTCGACCGTCTCGAGTAGGCCGTCCTCGCACCGCTGCAGGCCGTGATCCAGATCCGGCTCGAACCGGACGATCCCGTCGGACCCGGCGACCCCGCCGCGCCGGAGCTGCCGCTGCACCGGATCGGTCACGCCCGAGAACACGAGCTCGAACCCGTGCGTCTCCGCGAGCTGCGCGACCTTGCCGAACGACAGCACCGCCGAGGAGTCCATCCCCGTCACCCGCCGGAGGTCGACCAGGAGGAACCGCAGCGGTCCGGCGTCCACGCGCTTGCGGATCCGCTCGAGCAGCCCGCTCGCCGTCCCGAAGAACACGAACCCGTTCACGCGCAGGATCTGGACGCGATCGGCCAGCGCTCCCAGCGCCAAGCGCTGGCCCGCCGGCCGGTCGACGTTGCTGCGGTACGCGGACCCGAACGCGGCCTCTCGGACCAGCTCGATCCGGCTGTAGTTGACGGCGAAAAGCGCGACCGCGAGCACCAGGCCTACCTCCACCCCGGCCAACAGGCCCTTGGCGACGACCGTCGCCAGGATCGCGAGCACGATCGCGTACTCGCCGAGGGGCAAGGACCGCCGCACGTCGACCACCCACTCGACGATGAACGAGAGGCCGACGAACACCAGCACGCCGCCCACGATCATCCGGGGGATCAGCTCGATCACCCCCGCCCCGAACACGACGGCCGCGAGCGGGACGAGCGCGGCGACCAGCCCGGCGCTCCGCGCTCCGACGTTCAGCCGCTGCGCGAGCGAGGTCAGGCTGAGCGCGTGGTATCCGGGGATCCCGCCGAAGACGCTCGAGACGACGTTCACGATCCCGACGTCGCGCAGCTCGCGGTTCGAGTCGAGGTCGGCATGCAGCATCAGCTCGATCCCGCTCACGTTGAACAGGGCCGCGATCACGGCGACGAACACCGTGGTGGCGATCCCCGCGACCTGTTCGAATACCGCCGACCAGTCGGCGCCGGTGAGGGCGCGGAAGGTCCACGGCTGCAGGAGCGGATCCGGGGGGAAGGGCCCGAGCATCCATCCACCGCTCAGCGCAGTGTCGATCGACGACCCCGTGACGAGCATGCCGACCGCGAACGCCGCGCACCCCAGCCCGATGACCACCGGGATCACGAGCGGCCGCTTCACGATCCGGGTCGCCACCACCAGGACCACACCGAACCCGACCGCCGGGACCCACCGGATGAGCTCGTAGGACTTGATGAGCTGGTCGAACCCGGCGACGCTCGGCACGAGGCTCGCCGCGACGCCCAGTCCGCCTTTCGCGAGCAGCCATCCGGTCCCGGCGAGGAAGCCGCCGACGACCGGGTACGGCACGAACCGGACCAGGTTGCCAAGGCGGAACGTCCCGAGCACCAGGAACGCGATCCCGGTGAGGAGCGTCACGACCATGGTCGCGGCGACGACGCTCAGGAAGGCCCGCTGAGGGCTCCCGAACGTGCCGACCGCCGTGCTCACCGCCACGATGGCGAGCACCGCCGCCGCCGCGTCCTGCACGCTGCCGACCACGCCGCGGGTGCCGCCCCGCCAGGCCAGGATCCCCAGGGTCAGCGTGGCGGCCACGAGGTACAGGCCGATCCCGTTGGGCAGGAACATCACGAGGTAGCTGCCGAACACGAGGGCGGCGAACGAGACCGCGAGGACGACCTCGACGGTGCCGATCACGGCGCCGGCGACGAGCACGGGCAGCACCCGCTTCGATGGTCGCCGCTCGGACACGTCCCCCCCGTCACGCGCCGTGAGCGAGAACTCTATCCGCGGGTCGGTGAGTGGCGCTAGAGGGGGACGACACGGCTCAGTCGCCCGTGGCGACGACGCCCGCCTTCTCGATCATCAGCACGGCGCTGCGCACCGGCACGACGGGACGATGCCGTCTGCCGGCCGGGACCGAGAAGGCCTGCCGAGGTCCGAGCTCGACCGTCGGCGTGTCCTCGAGCTCGATGCGGAACAGGCCGTCGAGCACGAAGAAGGATTCGTCCTGCTCCTCGTGGACGTGCCAGTGGAGGGCACCTGGACCCTCGAGTCAGTCTTCCTCGCCGCGGCGGAGGCGCTTGGTCTGCGATCGGCGCCGTTTGCCGGCAAGCCGGCGCTCGGCGGAGCCTCGGGTCGGCCGGGTTGGGCGACGCCGAGCGGGGGGCGGGGCGATCGCCGAGGCGAGGAGCGCGGCCATGCGCCCCAGCGCGGCCTCGCGGTTCTGCAGCTGCGATCGATGTTCGGAGGCGGTGACCGTGAGCACGCCGTCGACGAGCCGGTCGGCCAGACGCTCGAGCGCTCGAGCCCGCTGCACCGGCCCGAGCGCGGTCGTCTTGGTCACATCGAGGCTGAGCTCCACGCGCGAGTCGGCGGTGTTGACCGACTGACCGCCCGGCCCCGAGGACCGGCTGAACCGCCACCGCAGCTCGCGGGCGGGCACCACCACGGAGCGG
>DASWAT010000006.1:0-27448 GCA_036390995.1 Actinomycetota bacterium
GGGTCATTGGCTCACTTCGAGTAGGGACTTGGCGAGCGGACCCACTCCCATCACCGACCAGCCACGCCCGCGCGAGCGCCTCTCGATCCGCGGAGAGAGGTCCTCCTGCGTGGACCGAGCGGAAGGTCGAAAGACCGGGGCTGCGTGCGCCGAAGCGTGCGCCGCCGGTCCGGCGTGCGCGCGCGTGCATCTACACTCTGCCTGCCGGAACGCCGCTCGGCGACCGAAGGAGCGCATCCGTGGACATCCGTTTGGACCCCAGGGACCGAGGGCTGAAGGAGCGGGCGAGGGCGTTCACGGAGCAGGTGCTGGTCCCGCTCGAGCAGGAGTGCGAGGAGCACGACGGGCTGTCCGACCAGAGCCTGGCCGCGGCGAAGGCCGCAGTGCTCGAGCACGGGTTCAACGCGATCAACCACGCGGTCGAGGACGGCGGGCAGGGGCTCGACCTGTTCCAGCAGATCCTCGTCGAGGAGGAGTGGGGCAAGGCGACGAACGCCCTGTGGGACATCCCGTGGCGGCCGGCAGTGCCGCTCAAGGCCGCCACCGAGGCCCAGAGGGAGCGGTACCTGCGGCCGGCGTGCCTGGGCGACCGCCGCGACGCCTACGCCATCACCGAGGCCGGCGCCGGCTCGGATCCCACCATGGTCCAGACCACCGCGGTGCGCGACGGCGGCGGATGGCGGATCGACGGGACGAAGTGGCACGTGACCTCGGGCGACGTCGCCGACTTCTTCCTGCTGCACGCGCACGTCGACGGCGATCCGGCAAGGGCCACCGTGTTCTTCGTGGACAAGACGCTGCCCGGCGTGAAGCTCGTGCGCACCCCGAAGTACATGCACACGTTCGTGTTCGAGCACCCGATCTTCGCGTTCGAGGGCGTGCGCGTGGGCGGCGATAAGGTCCTCGGCGAGGTGGGCCAGGGCTACGAGCTCACGAAGGACTGGTTCGTCGAAGAGCGGCTCATGATCGGCGCCCGGACGGTCGGCGCGGCCACGCGTGCGCTGGACCTGTCGCTCGCGTTCGCGAGGGACCGGGTCCAGTTCGGCCGGCCGATCGTCGAGCACCAGGCCATCGAGTTCATGCTGGCCGACATGGCCGCGGAGATCATGGCGGCCAAGGCCATGCTGTATCGGGTGGGCTGGCAGGCGGCCCGAGGAGACATCGACCGCAAGGAGCTTCACGCGCTGGCCTCGGCGGTGAAGCTGGTCTGCTCCGAGACCGCAGGCCGCGTCGCGGATCGCGCCGTCCAGATCCACGGCGGCCGGGGCTACATGCGCGAGCAGCCGGTCGAACGCCTGTACCGGGAACTCCGCGTGGACCGCATCTGGGAGGGGACCTCAGAGGTCCAGCGCATGGTGATCGGGAACGAGCTCCGCAAACGGGGCTCGGGAACGTACACCGGCTGGCCGTGCTGACATCCCGGCGGGTGGTTGCCGCGGCGGTCGTCTTTGGTCAATCCTTAGGAGCGTCCCCACGAGTCGGAGGAGGTGTGGTGTCCGACACCATCTCGGAACGTGACGCCCTGCAACCGGTCGCGCCGGACCCGGCCCACGGGATGCATCCGGTCCGGCCGCGGATCGGGGTCGTGCTCGCCGCCGGAAGATCCGAGCGTTTGGCCGGAGAGACCGGGGGCGGCTCGAAAGCCCTGGTCCGCGTGGGTGGGCTCGCCCTCGTGGAGCGGGCCGTGCGCACGCTGCTCGCGGCCGGGCTCGAGCACGTCATCGTCGTGGTCGGCTACCAGGCCGGACCCGTCGCTGCCGTCGTGAACCGGCTTGCCCCCGGTCGCGTCCGTGCCGTGTACGCGGAGCGGTGGGAGGCGGGCAACGGCGCCTCGCTGTCGGCCGCCGAGCCCCACGTCGCGGGGGAGGACCTGTTCGTACTCCTGACCGCGGACCACGTGTTCGCCGAGGGGGCGCTCGATGCCCTGGTGGCCTCGGGGTCGCCCGGCGTGCTGGTGGACCACGCACCGGGATCGGCGGCCTGGGCCGAGGGCACGCGCGTACGCATGCGCGCCGAGCGGGTGGTGGCCTTCTCGAAACAACTCGGCGACCCATCCATCGACTGCGGCGCCTTCCTGCTGCCGGGCGCCGTGTTCGACGCACAGCGCCGGGTCGAGGCCCGGGGAGACGCGTCGCTGGCCGGCGCCGTGACCGAGCTCGCCGCCGCGTATGCGCTCGCGGCGGTGCCGCTCCCGGTGGGTGCGTGGTGGCAGGACGTCGATACCCCCGAGGACCTCAGGCGGGTCCGGAACCTGTTGCGCCGCTCATTGGTGAAGGATGCCGATGGCCCCGTGTCGCGCTACCTGAACCGTCCCGTGTCCTCGCGCCTGTCCATGCTGCTGTCTCCCCTCCGGGTGCACCCCGACGTGGTTTCCTTGCTCGCGTTCGCGGTGGGCCTCGCGGGGGCGTGGCTCCTCGCGCTCGACCTCGGCGTGGCCGGGGCCGTGCTCGTGCACCTGTCCTCGATCCTGGACGGGGTGGACGGCGAGGTCGCCCGACTGCAGGTGCGAACGAGCCCCGGTGGCGCGCTGCTCGACGGCGTGCTCGACCGCTTGGCCGACGCCGCGATCCTCGCCGGGCTGGCGACGTGGGCCATCCACGCGGGCGAGCCGGCCGTGATGGTCGCCGTCATCGGCGTGGCCGCGACGACCGGCGCCATGCTCTCGATGGCCACGAAGGACCGGATCACCGCGCTCGGGATCCCGCCCACGCCAGAACGCTGGATCGGCTTCCTGCTCGGCGGGCGGGACGCCCGGCTGTTGTTCGTGGCCGTGGCGGCGGTGCTCGGACGTCCGCTCTGGGGTCTGATCGCGATCGTCGCGACCTCGGCGCTCAGCCTGGCGGTGCGGCTCCTGCTGTCGCGGTCGACGCTCCGGCGCGCCTGGCCCGGGCCCGGGTAGCTCCGAGCTACGTTCCGTCCACGCAGCCAGTGACATCGGAGGGGAGGCCGGGGATCGTGAGCCCGCCACCGCCTCTCGCGAAGTCGTACGGGATCCCTTCCCACTGCCCCGGCAGCCCGGGGTACGTCTTCGGCGTGGTGTCGGAGCTGTCGAACTGGAACCCGACCCAGTCCGGCGAACGGAACCCGTGGGTGTCGTACGGGGCGACCGCGGACAGACCGCGGCCGAAACGCCGGGCCTCCACCAGGAACCGGCCCTGGAACGCCGGATCGTCCTTCGCGTAGAGCTTCACGTACCAGCGCTGGACCACCATCAGGTAGCCCTGCTCGGACGGCGGCGACTCGGGCCCCTCGAAGTACCGCATGTCCACCACGACGAGCGGGCCCCGAACGCCGGTGGTACGGCGGATGATGCCGAGCGGCTGCAAGGACCTGGGCGTACCCGCCGGGGGGGTGACCCACCCGTTCACGCAGGTCGGCGTGGCCGAACCCGCCGTCGGCGGCGGGCTCGCCGGCGTGGGCGGCGGCGGCACCGGCGTGATGGTGGCCGGCGCGGCGGTCGAGGCCACCGGAGACACCAGGGGCGACTCCGTCGACGACGAGGACCTGGCCTCTCCCGAATCGCCCCCGCAGCCGGCGAGCAGCAGGGCCAGGAGAACCGGGAGCGCGAACCTCCGCATCGACACACGAGCTCCAGAGAACACGGGCCCAGCGAGGATACCGTTCGGGCCGCCGTCTGGTAGGAATGATGGCCCCATGCCCGACCTCGTCCACCGCCGCGAAGGCGAGCACGACCCCGAGCACCCCGTTCCATGGACCCGCCGGTCGTTCCTGCGCAACACCGGGCTCGCGCTGGCCGGGGCCACGCTGTACGCCTGCACCGGCGGGGGCCGGAAGATCCCGGTCCCCAGCACCGGCGCGACGAGCACGCCGTCGGCCATCGCGACGCGCTGGCCGGTGAAGCGCGTGATCTACGTGATGCTCGAGAACCGCAGCTTCAACAACGTCTTCGGCCGGTTCCCTGGCGTGGAAACCGCCGGAACGGGGGTCGCCTACGGGAACGAGGTGGCGCTGCAGCCCTGTCCGGACTGGCTGCCGGGCGACCTCCCGCACGACCGTGCCGCCGCGCTCAACTGCCTGAACGGCGGCAAGCTCGACGGATTCGCGAACGGTATCTACGGCCCGTACTTCGCGTACACCAGCATGGAGGCGCGCCAGATCCCGAACTACTACACGTGGGCCCGGGAGTACGCGATCTCGGATCACTTCTTCGGATCGGCGAACGGCCCCTCGTATCCGAACCACTTCTTCTTCATCGCCGGGCAGTCGAACGGCGTGATCGACAACCCCGAGAACATCGGGACCCTGCCCCCGAAGGAACAGGGACAGTACGCGTTCAAGAGCTGGGGGTGCGACGCCGTCGGCGACGACGTGTTCGTGTTCGTGAAGGACGACCACGGCAACCTCACGAAGCACGACACCTGCTTCACGTTCAGGACGGTGGGCGAGCAGCTCTCCGAGGCCGGGGTCGACTGGGCCTACTACGCGGCCGTGCCCTACCAGGTGGGGTACTTCTGGAACGCGTACAACGGGATCCACCAGGTGTTCCACGACCACGACTACTGGAACGCACACATGCGGCCGGTGGACCGGCTGGTGAAGGACATCGAGGCGGGCAAGCTCCCCGCCGTCACGTGGGTGACGCCGCTGTTCCAGCTCTCCGACCACCCGCCGGCCAGCTCCTCCGGCGCGCACAACTGGGTGAGCGACGTCGTGAACGCCGTGATGAGGAGCGACATGTGGAGGGACACCGTCATCTTCCTCACGTGGGACGAGTGGGGCGGCTTCTACGATCCGGTGAAGCCGCCCGTCGTGGACGACGTCGGTCTGGGCTTCCGGGTGCCGCTCCTCACGATCGGACCGTACGTGCGTCGGGGCATCATCGACGACGAGGTCGGCGAGTTCTCCACACCTCTCCGGTTCATCGCCGACAACTGGGGCCTGGACTACCTCACGCCACGGATCGCGAACACGCACAACTTCGAGCACGTCTTCGACTTCTCCAAGCCGCCCCGACCGCCCGTCTTCGCCTCGAGGAAGGTGAAGACGTACGGCGGCGACCCGCTCGACTGGCCGTTCGAGAGCGGCGGCACCCAGCCACTGTGGCCCCCGGGGACGGAGCCGGTCGACAGGCCCTGGTAGACGGGCCCCGGCGCGTCCGAGTAGTCTGGACCAGACTAGCCTGGAGGGACCGCCGGGATCACCAGCGCGTCCACGGCGACGCACCCCTGGGCGCCGCAGATCACCGGGTTCACGTCGAGCGCTTCGAGGTGCTCGCCGAGGTCGTGGGCCAGCCATCCGAGTGCGACCACCGCGCGCGCCAGTGCATCGACGTCGGACGCCGGGGCGCCCCGCACGCCGTCGAGCAGCGGGCGCATCTGCAAGCGGTCGATCAACCGTCGGGCCCGGGCGTCGTCGAGCGGAGGCATCCCGAGACGCCGATCTTCCAGCACCTCCACGAGCACACCGCCAGCCGCCACCAGGACGAGCGCTCCGAACTGCGGATCCCGAACGATCCCCAGCGCGACCTCCACCCCGGGCGACACCATGTTCGCCACGGTGACCTCGGGGCCGAGGGTGGCGGCGAGCTCGCCGTAGGCCTCGGCCAGCGCCGCCCGCTCGGGAAGCCCCACTCGAACCCCCCCCACGTCGGACTTGTGCTGGATCCCGGGTGCGGCGGTCTTCAACACGACCGGGAACCCGAGCTGCTCCGCGGCCGCCAGCGCACCATCGAGGGTCGTGGCTCCGAGGTGCGGGACCACCGGCAAGCCGAAGTCGGCGAGCAGCTCGAGTCCCTCGCGCTCGTCGAAGGGCTCCTCGGTCACCAGCCGCCGGCGCCAGCGCTCGCGGACCTCCAGCGGCACCGGGGTGGACCGGTCGAGCAGCGGCAGCGCCCGGTGGTCGCGGTACTCGAACAGACGGCGGAACGCGGCCAGGCCCGTGAGCGTCCCCTCGAGCACCGGGATTCCGGCCTCGTACAGGCGCTGGACGTCGTTCCGGTCGATGCCGCTCGAGAAGTTCGACAGCATCGCCATCGGCTTGTCCGTCTCCGGGTACACGTCCGTCGCCATGCCGAGATAGCCCATATCCGGGCTGTCCTCGGTGGTGAGATCCACCGTGAACGCGAGCGCGCCGGTGTCCGGGTCGTCCAGCAGCGCACGCATGCAGCCGGTGATGACCTCGCTCGCGTCGCGGCCCGTTCCCCAGAAGTCGAGTGGGTTCACCGGCAGCAGCCCCTCCTCGAGCAGGTCGGCCATCCGCCGGGTGGTCTCGGCCGAGATCTGCGCGAGCGGCACGCCCACGGAGGCGGCCGAGTCGACGAGGAGCGCCCGCTCACCGCCCGAGTCGTGAACGCTGGCCAGCCCCCCCGGCGCCGCCCGGCGTCCCGCGGCGAACAGCGCGAGTGTGTCGGCCAGCTCGTCGAGGCTCTCCACCCGGAGGACGCCGTACGCCTCGAACATCGCCTCGTACGCACCGTCCTCCCCCGCCAGGGCGCCGGAATGCGCGGTCACCATCTGCCGCGTGAGCGTCTCGCGCCCCACCTTCAGCGCGACCACCGGGACGTCCCCCTCCGCGGCGATCCGCAGGGCCTGCGTGAACCCCGCCGGATCGCGGACGGTCTCGATGAACAGCCCGACCGCCCGCGTGCTTTCGAGGTCGAGCGCGTACCGCACGTATTCGTCGGCGGTCGTCGCGAGCTCCTGCCCGGACGAGACCGCGAGGTTGAAGGAGAGCCCGCGATCGTTGTGCAGGAGGGCCGAGAACGCCGAGCCCGAGTGGCTGATGAACGTGAGCGGGCCCGGCCGGATGCCCTTCGGCTCGTAGAACCCGAGGGCTCGAACGTTCTTCTCGACGTTCGCGAACCCCATGCCGTTGCCCCCGCACACCGCCATCCCGGCCCGGCGCGCGATGCGGCCGAGGCGTTCCGTGAGCGGCGGCAGGCCCTCGCGAGGGGTCTCGTAGCAGCTGGCGAAGATCACCGCGGACAGCGCGCCGGCGTCCGCGGCGAGCTGCAGCTGCTCCTCGAGGCGTGCGTTCGACACCGCCAGGACGACCAGGTCTACGGGCAGGCCGAGGACCCGGAGGCTCGGAAAGCACGGCCACCCCAGGATCTCCTCGTACTTCGGGTTGACCGGGAAGACCTCGCCGGCGAAGCCGCCCTCGCGCAGCTCGACGAGGCTCTGGTGGCCGACGGAGCCCTCCCGAACGCTCGCACCGACGACGGCGACCGACCGCGCCTCGAGCATCGCCTCGAGGGCGCTCCGTGGATCCCCCCGCGCCGACTCCGCTCCCACGCTCGCGAAGGCTACTGCTTCTTCTTCGCCAGCATCCGATCCCGCTTGGCCTGCCGGAACGCCTGCCAGCCGGGGATGCCGACCACCCCGCCGCCCGCGTGCGTGGCCGACGAGCCGTGGTAGAGGCCGCGGATCGGGGTGCGGTAGTCCGCGTAACCGGGCGCCGGCCGCATGTGGAAGAGCTGGTCGACCGACAGCTCGCCGTGGAAGATGTTCCCGCCGATCAGACCGAGGTCCTGCTCCATGTCGTACGGCCCGATGACCTGCCGGGCGATCACCGACTTCTTGAAGTTCGGCGCGAGGTCGTCGTAGATGTCGAAGATGCGGTCCGCGTACTTCTCGAGCTCGTCACGGTGCGGCTCCTGGTTCCAGTCGTCCGGCACCCACTGCGTGTACATCGAGAAGAAGTGCACCCCCTCGGGCATAAGCTCCTTGTCCAGCGTCGTCGGGATCACGCCGTCGACGAACGGGCGCGCCGAGGCCACCCGCCCCATGTGGGCGTCCTGGAACGCCTCCTCCGCGTACTGGGGGGAGAAGCAGAGCTCGACCGACCCGGTGTGGTGGTCCTGCATCTCCTTCCCCGGGTCGGCCTTGAAGTCGGGGAGCTCGCTGATCGCGACGTTGATCTTCACCACCCCCGAGCGCGTCTTCCATCGCTCGATGTCCCATACGAACGTGGGCGGCAGGTCGTTGCGATCGATCAGCTCGAGGAACGCGATCTTCGGGTGGACGGTGGTGACGCCGATCGGAGCGCGGATCTCCTCGCCGTCCTCGAGAGCCACGCCGGCGAACCTCCCATCGTGGGTGAGGATCTTCTTCACCCGGGCGCCCGTGCGGATCTCGGCGCCGAAGGACTCTGCAGCACGCCGGCACGAGGCCGAGACCGCGCCCATGCCGCCCTGCTGGTAGCCCCAGCTGCCAAGGTGGCCGTCGCCGACGTCGCCGATCGAGTGGTGGAGCATGACGTAGGCCGTCCCGGGCTCGTCGGGTCCCGCCCACGTTCCGATCACGCCGTTCACGGCCAGCATGCCCTTGATCGGGTCGGATTCGAACCAGTCGTTCAGCAGGTCCGTCACGCTCATCGTGAACAGCCGGGTGACGTCCCCCACGCCGCGGACCCCGAGCTTGCGCGCCTTCCACGCGGTCTGAACCGTGTCGAGGACGTCCATCGGCTTCATCGAGCCGACCTTCGGGGGCACCTTGAGCAGCAGCGGACCCATGACGTCGGCCACGTTCTGCAGCCACGCCTCCCACCTCGGCATGGTCTCGGCGTCCTTCTTCGAGAACCGCGCGATGGAGTCGTAGCTCTTCGCGGCGTCGTCGGCGTAGACCTTGATCGACGTGCCGTCGGGGAACGCCTGGTAGTACGGGCCGAACGGCACGACGTTGTACCCGTGCCGCTCCAGCTGCAGCTCACGGATGATCGTGGGCGGCATGAGGCTCATCACGTACGAGTAGGTCGAGACCTTGAAGTCGGGGTGCTCGGGCCAGGGCGAGCTGGTGTCGGCGGCGCCGCCGGTCCTCTCACGGCCTTCCAGGATCAGCGTGCGGGCGCCGGCCCTCGCGAAGAAGGCGCCGCTGATCAGCCCGTTGTGCCCGCCACCGATCACGATGGCGTCGTAGACGTTCGCCATTGGAGGTCTCCTTGGCTCGGTCGCTCGAACGCAGGCATCATGCCGCAGGTTTGAACGGCGGGTCAAGCCGTGGAAGGGTGTTGCATCGAGTTGACACCGCTGCTCAGGCAGGTACAGTTCCCTGAATCGGTGTTCAAGACAGGACCCGGAGCGGCCCGAGACTGTCCGTCGTTCAACGCCCGCAGCCGCCGGAGGCCACGATGAGCAGCCCTCGCCCCAGGGGAACCAAGGATCGACACCACGAGATCCTCGACGCCGCCGCCCGCGTCATCACCGAGCGCGGCCTGGCCGATACCCGGATCTCCGACGTGGCCGAGGCCGCCGGGGTCTCCCCCGGCCTGATCCTGTACTACTTCGAGTCCAAGGACCGTCTCCTGTCGGAGGCCCTCACCTACGCGAACGACCAGTTCTACCTGCGCATGTCCCGCGAGATCCGCCGGATCTCCAGCGCCCGGGAGCAGCTCCGGCGGCTCGTCGACCTGTCGGTGCCGGGGTACCTGGCCGAGTACGGCAAGCTCGACGAGTGGGCCCTGTGGATCGAGGTATGGGTGCGTGCCCTCCGCGACCCTCAGATGGCGAAGGACCGCGAGCTCCTGGACCAGCGGTGGCGCCAGTCGATCGCCGACATCGTGCGCGCCGGGCAGGCCTCGGGTGAGTTCGCCGCGGGGGACGCGGATGAGCTCGCGCTGCGGCTCGGCTCGCTCATCGACGGGCTGGCCATCCAGGTTGCCATGAACGACAGCCAGGTCACGCCCGAGCGCATGCACCGGGCGTGCATGGAGGTCGCCGCGAACCTGATCGGTTTCGAGCTGGAGCCGGCCTCGGCCTGACCGGCTCCGACAGCGCCCCGCGAACCGCTCCACGTCCGGGAGGTGCTCCTCGGGGATCCGGGCGAGGCGGCCTGGAACTCCGCCCAGACCTCGGCTTCGATCCGCGTGCCCGTCTTCGGTCGCTCATCCGGCCAGGACCTCGGCGCCGCGCTTCGACAGCTGGCTCGCGATGATGTTGCGCTGGATCTCCGACGTCCCCTCCCAGATCCGATCGACCCGCACCTCGCGGTAGAACCGCTCGGCCACGTTCTCGCGCATGTACCCTCGCCCGCCGAAGATCTGCACGGCCCGGTCGGCCACGCGGTTCGCCATCTCGCTCGCGTAGAGCTTCACCATCGAGCAGTGGGCGTGCTGGATCTTCACGTCGGCGCCGGCGTCGATCTCGTGCGCGAGCCGGTACGTCATGAGGCGCGCGGCCCACAGCTCCGTCACCGAGTCGGCCAGCATGTGCTGGATCGCCTGGAACTCGATGATCGGCTGACCGAACTGCACGCGCTCCTTCGCGAACGCCGTAGCCTCGTCGATCAGCCGCTCAGCCACGCCGCAGCATCGCGCCGCGATCATCAGCCGCTCGTACCGGAACCACGCGTACGTGAAGTCCATGCCACCGCCCTCGTCGCCGATCAGGTTGGCCGCCCGGACGTGCACGTCCTCGAACGCGACCACCGCGTGGTGATGGGCGAACGTGTGCGAGTACGCAGGCGTGCGGACCACGCGGACGCCCGGCGAGGGCAGGTCCACGATGAACAGCGCGTGCTCGCCGGTGTGCGGTCCCTCGGTGAGGCGAGCCTGGAAGATCGCCAGCTGCGCCTTGTTGAAAGAGGTCACATGCCACTTCACGCCGTTCAGGACGTACCCGTCGCCCTCGCGCCGCGCGGTGGCCTCGATCGCGTCGACGTCGGACCCGGCACCCGGCTCGGTGATCGCGTAGCACTCGGCCTTCTCGCCGCGGACGATCGGCTTCAGGTACCGATCGACCTGATCGTCGGTGAACACACCGATCGCCCACTCCGGTCCCGTGTGCAACACCCAACCGAGCGCGTTCGTGGCCCGGCCGATCTGCTCGGAGACCAGGACCTGCTGGAACATGGTGAGGCCGTCGCCCCCGAGCTCCCTGGGCATGTTGATCGACGACAGGCCGAGCTCCTTCAGGCGCCGCTGCTGCTGCTCGATCAGCTCGCCGGGGAGCTCACCGTCGTGCATCTCGGCTTCGACCTCGTGGGGGATCAGCTCCTCGTCGACGAACGCGCGCGCCCTGTCCCGTATCGCCCGGTCTTCGTCGCTCATGGGATACATGGGTTCACCTCCGCGCGGAGCATAGCGCGGGAGCTGAACCACCGTTCAAGCCAGCTTCGGAGGCGCGTTGACAGGTCAAGGTGGTGGGCGGAGGCTTCTGGGCGGCCTGCGCCGTGGGCCGAGCGACGCATGGTGGGGATCGCATCTGGTACCGGGGAGCCGCCGAGCCACGCCAGGGTGGCGTTCCCCGTTCCCTGGGTCGCGTTCGCGGCGGCGGGGCGATCGTGATGCGCTCCTCGACCGTGAGGAAGCTCTGCCTCGCGCTCCCCGAGGCCGAGGAGCGCGAGACCTGGGACACGGCGACCTTCCGGGTCCGCAACAAGATCTTCGTGATGTTCTCCGAGGGCGAGCGGGAAGCGTGGATCAAGGCGACTTCCGACGAGCAGCAGGCGTTGATCGCGATGGAGCCGGAGGCCTTCTTCTTCCCACCGTACGTGGGCCCGAGCGGCTGGATCGGCGTCCGCATCGCGAAGGCGGATCGCGGCGAGGTGGCCGACCTGGTCACCGAGGCCTGGCGCCTGACGGCGCCGAAGCGACTGGTGAGGGCGTTCGACGAGGACCACCCAGTGCAGGCATGAGGCCGAGGGGCGCTTCTGCCGCACCATCCACACGGCCATCGCCCCGCGCATTCGCTACCCTGCAGGCACCATGCGGATCTTCTCCGGCATCCAACCGACTGGGCGCAAGCACCTCGGGAACTACCTCGGGGCCATCCGCAACTACGTCGTGCTCCAGGACGTGGGCGAGGCCGTCTACTGCATCGTCGACCTGCACGCCATCACGGTGGAGTACGACCCGACCACGCTGCCCGAAGTACTCATGGACACGGCAGCGATCCTGCTGGCGGCCGGCCTGGAGCCGGACCGCTGCATCCTGTTCCGGCAATCCGACATCCAGGAGCACGCCGAGCTCTGCTGGATGCTGGCCTCCGTCACGGCCTACGGGGAGCTCTCCCGGATGCACCAGTTCAAGGAGAAGTCCGAGTACCAGCGGGCGTTCATCTCGGCCGGCCTGCTCTTCTACCCGGTGCTCCAGGCCGCCGACATCCTGGCGTACCGGACCGACGAGGTCCCGGTCGGCGAGGATCAGAAGCAGCACCTCGAGCTCTCGCGGAACATCGCCGAGCGCTTCAACTCGCGCTACGGCGAGACCTTCGTGGTCCCGAAGCATCGCATCCCCGACGTGGCTGCGCGCGTCATGGACCTCCAGACGCCCGACAAGAAGATGTCCACCACCGGCGGCACCGAGCAGGGCACCGTCTACGTCCTGGACGAGCCCGACGCGATCCGGCGCAAGTTCATGTCTGCGGTCACCGACACCGGCCGCGAGATCGTCCGGGCTCCGGACAAGCCCGGCATCTCGAACCTCGTGGAGATCATGGCCGCCGCCCGCGGCGTGACACCCGAGCAGATCGAGAAGGAGTACGCGGACGCACCCGGCTACGCCGTCTTCAAGCAGGACGTGGGCGAAGCCGTGGTTGAGCTCCTGGCCCCCGTGCGCGAGCGGTACGGCCCCATCCGGGGGGATGAAGCCGCCCTCGCGCGAGTCCTGCGCGAGGGCGCCGGCAATGCCCGCGCCATCGCCGCCGACACCCTGCACACGGTCCGAGCCCGCATGGGCCTCGGCGGTCCCGCGTAGCTGCGGCCTTCTCCGGTCGTTACTCCGCCGGCGCGAAGAGCTGGAAGAACGTCGGGAAGGTCAGCACGAATCCTGCGGCCAGCAGGATCGCGGTCCACGTGAACACCATCTTCGGGCTCGGGTCCTTGCCTCGCATCACGGCTTGGAGGATCGCCCAGGCCACCACGAAGGCGGCCGCGGCGAGGATCGTCTTGCCCATCAGGGGGCCGACCGACTTCGACCACTCGAGGGCGGATGCGATCCCGTCACTCGCCTCCGCCAGCGTCGTGAGGATGCCGAGGACGAGCGCGCCGATCCCAGCCGCAAGGAACACCGCGGCGACGGGACCGAAAGGCTTGTCTCCTCCAAGGGAGGACGGCTCGGAACCCGGCTGATCCGTCATCGTCATCGCCTGCTCCCTTCCTCAGCCGACCGGGGCGGCCTTCGTGATGAACGCCCCGAACGCGCCGGCCACTCCGGCGACGACGAACGCCACCGCGAAGAACGCCATCAGGGCCTTCCGAACGCCTTGATGCCTGATCAGCGAGGTCCCGTAGTAGGTCACGGCGAACGCGACCGCCGTGGCGATGAGGGGCGCGATCCAGGCGATGTGCTCCTTCCACTCCATGCCGAACTCGTGCCAATCGGCCGTGGAGGGGTTGGCCACGAGCAGCGACTTCGGGCTGCTCGGCGAAGGATCTCGATACCACGGGTACACGATGTACGTGCCGGTGATCACCGTCAGCCACGCGGCGATGGCCATGCCCCACGTCCCGATCTCGAGACGCCGCGTGCGCCGAACGACACCTTCTTCGGTGAGCTCGCCCGATCGGAGGCTGTAGAACTCGGCCAGCCCACCCGCGAATGCGAGCAGGAACAGAGCGCCGAGCCCCATGCCGTGGATGAATGCCCACCATTCCCTGCCGGTGAGGTGCATCGGCCGACCTCCCTCCCCCGAGCCGTTCGCTATGTCTACTCCGGACGCCGGAGGCGTGCAAACCGGCGGGACCCTGCCCCGGTGCCCGGACGAGGTGCGGTCGATGAGGGGAAGACGATCCGGACCTCCTCGTTCAGAGCCGGTCCCGGGACCGGCCGATCCACGTGCCGCAAGCGCGGTCGTGGCCCATGAGGACGTCGGCCGCCATGACGCCCCGCCGGACCTCCTCGTGCAGCGGGCTCGTGATCGCCGAGGTCAGACCGCTCGCGATGGCCATCGCCAGGAAAGCGCCGTTCAGCGCGTGCCGGTTCGGCAAGCCGAACGAGATGTTCGACGCCCCGCAGGTGGTGTTCACGCCGAGCTCGTCGTGGAGCCGTCGCAGGAGCGCGAAGACCTGTCGTCCGGCACTCGCCACTGCCCCTACCGGCATCACGAGCGGGTCGACCACCACGTCCTCGCGAGGGATCCCGTGGTCCGCGGCCCGCTCCACGATCTTCCTCGCCACCGCGAAGCGCACGCCGGGGTCCTCGGAGATCCCGGTCTCGTCGTTCGTGATGGCCACGACCGCGGCGCCGTGCTTCGCCACGAGCGGGAGTACCCGCTCGAGCCGTTGGTCCTCTCCGGTCACCGAGTTCACGAGGGCCTTCCCACGGTACGCGGACAGGCCGGCCTCGAGGGCCTCGACGACCGAGGAGTCGATCGACAACGGCACGTCGGTGAGCGATTGCACGAGCTCGACCGTCTGCGCGAGGATGGCAGGCTCGTCGGCCAGCGGGATGCCGGCGTTCACGTCGAGCATGTGCGCGCCCGCCTCGAGCTGCGCGTGGACGTCGGCGACGACCGTGCAGAACTCGCCCGCCGCCATCTCGGCCGCCAGCATCTTCCGGCCCGTGGGGTTGATCCGCTCTCCGATGATCACGAACGGACGTTCGAACCCGATCGCGACCTCGCGCGTCGCCGAACTCAACACGGTGTCGGTCACGTCAGCGCCTCCTACGCCTTCATCCGTTCGCCCCTGGGATCGAACAGCGGCTCGGCCGTCACGGTAGCCAGCACCCGCCGTCCGAAGTACTCCACGTCCATGAGCGTCCCCTCCACGGCAAGCCGAGTGGGAACGTAGCAGTACGCGATGCCCCGGCCGATCGAGTACCCGTAGTTCGCTGAGGTCACGTACGAGACCACGCGCCCGTCCGACCAGACCGGCTCCTTCCCCATCACCACGTCGGCCGGGTCGTCGAACACCGTGCACGCGAGCCTGCGCGCCATCCCCCGCTCCCGCTTCGCCTCGAGCGCGGCCTTGCCCTGGAAGTCGTCTTTGTCCATCCGTACGACGAAGCCGAGCCCGGCCTCGAACAGGATGGGCTCGTGGCGGTAGTTCCCGATCGCGTACCGGTCGCCCCGCTGCCGGTAGCAGAGCGACATGTCCTGGTGGCGAAGGATCGGATGGCGGACCTCCTCGCCGGCGTCCGATGCGAGCTCCGGCAGCGGCTCGGTCCACACGAGCTGGCGCTGCAGCACGGCGAGCGGGATCGGCACGCCGGCCAGCCGGCCGAGCCTCGGACCCCAGATGCCCGCGCAGACGAGGACCTGCTCACACGCGACGTCCCCGCGGTCGGTCCGGACGCCGCGGACCCGCCCCTCGCGGATGTCGAAGCCGGTCACGGTGACGCTTCCCTCGAACGCCACGCCGCGGGCCTCCGCGCGCCGTGCGAGCGCGTTTGCGGCGCGCACCGCCTTCGCGATCCCGTCGGTGGGGACGAAGTACGAGCCCAGGACTGCGGACGGGTCGATCAGCGGGATCCTCTCGACCGTCTCCCCCGCTGTGAGCAGTCCGCTCCCTTCGAGCCCGTACGAGCGCGCGAACCCCTGCCGACGCTTCAGCTCCTCCATCCGCTCCGGCGTGGTGGCGACCTCGATCCCGCCGACGGGGTAGAAGCAGGGCTCACCGTCGAGGTCGAGCGAGCGGTACAGCTTCACCGTGTACTGGGCCAGCCGGCACATGGTCCTCGAGCCGTCCGTCTGGAACACCAGGCCCGGCGCGTGCGAGGTGGACCCCCCGGTCCCATACAGCGGCCCCTGATCCACCACCAGGACGTCGGTCACTCCGAGCTCGGCGAGGTGGTAGGCCGCGCTCGTGCCCACGATCCCGGCACCCACCACGACCACCTGCACCCGGTCTCGCACGTTCACCACCTGGTGTTGAGCCTAACGACCGACGATAACGCTGGGGTCCGAGCTGCGGCCGCCCGAAGATCACGCCGGAGGCCGGGCCTCCGCCAGCGCGTCGACGGCGATCGCGCCGCGCGAGGACACGATCAGCGGGTTCGCCTCCAGGGACGCCAGCCGGGTCCGGAGGTCGTGGGCTGCCCGGGCGATCGCCTCGACGGCCCTGGACACGGCCCGCAGGTCGTGCGAGGTCGGGTCCAGGCGGCACCTCGCCGCCTGCTCGTCCACGAACCGCCGGGCCTGCTTGCCCGTCAGGGGCGCGGCCACGAACGTCGCCTCTCCGGCCTCGGCCAGCGCACCGCCCGGACGCATCGTCACCGCGGCCCCGAAGCGCTCGTCGATCACGGCGCCCACGAGGACCTCGGCGCCGCCGACCATCTGTTGGACGAGGACCCGCGGCCGCCGGGCGCCGGCCCGGCGCGCGGCTTCGAGCACCTCAGCCGCGGCTACCTCAACGTCGGTGGGGTTCGCGAGTCCCAGACGGACGCCGCCGAGCCTGGCCTTGTGCGGGATCTCGGCCGCCAGGGCCTTCACGGCCACCGGGAAGCCGATCGCCCGCGCGGCGCGAGCGGCGCCTGCCGGCGAGTCGACCGTCGCCTCCTTCGGCCGAGGGACTCCGTAGCGCTCGAGCAGCTTCGCCCCTCGCACCTCGTCGAGCGGTCCGGACACACCGCGGAGCGAGCGGAGCACGGCGTCCCGGCTGGGGTGCGGGGGGAGCGAGGGCGTGGCCCGGTCGTTCGCCCGCTGGAGCTCGACGAGCGCCCGGATCGCCCCGGCCGCCGCCTCGTGCCCCTGGACGAACGGGAGCCCGGCGGTCTGGACGAACGCCTTCGCCGCCTTCGTGTAGGCGAGCGGGCTCATCGCGACCGAGGCGAACGCGGTGCCGGTCTCCCTCTGGAGCTCGCGCACGCGCTGCAGGATGGGCTCGGCCCAGACGCCCTCGTCCTCCAGACGCGGCGGGAACGCGTCGAAGGCGACGAATCCGATGCCGGGATCCTCGGCGAGCGCCTCGACGGCGCCGACGTACATGTCGGTCTCCACCGCCGCCTGGCCGGTCACGTCGAGGGGGTTGTTCTGGCCGGCGAACTCGGGAAGCGCCCTGCGGAGCTTTCGCTTCGTCGCCGCTCCGAACTCGGGGAGCGTGAGGCCGGCGGCTCCGACGGCCTCGGCGAACAGCGTGCAGGCCCCACCCGACTGGAGCGCCGCGGCCACGCCGTGCGCGCGGAGCTTCCGGTGGAAGCAGAGCAGCACGGCCGCCTCGAACATCTCGATCGGGTCGCTCACGAGGATCGCGCCGAGCCCGCGGAGCCAGGCGTCGCGCAACGCCGTGTTCCCCGCCAACGCTCCGGTGTGCGCCACGATCGACCGGCGGGCCGCCTCGCTTCGGCCCGCGGGGGCGCAGACCAGGATCGGCTTGCGGGCCCGGCGCAGCGCGTCGAGACCACGGCCGATGCCCTCGACGTCGCGCATCGTCTCGATGTACGTGGTCACGAGCTTCGTGTGCGGGTCGTGGGCGGCCCACTCGAACATGTCGCCGAGACCCACCACCGCCTCGTTGCCCACGCCGAGGATGATCCGCAGGCCGAACCCCCGATCCGAGGCCATCTGGTTCATCGTCCAGGCCACGGTGCCGCTCTGGCTGATCACGCTCACGCCGCCGGGAACCGGTTCGGGCGGCGGCGTGGTGCCGTAGGGCGCCACCTTCTCGACGTAGTTCACGAACCCCTCGACGTTCGGGCCGAGGACCGGCAGCCGGTGCTTCTTCGCGACGGTCGCCAGCCGGGCCTGGAGCGCGACGCCCGCGGGTCCGGCCTCGGCGAACCCGCTCGAGACCACCATCGCGCTGCGGACACCCGCCCTCCCGCAGTCATCCACCATCCGCACGGCGACCGGTGCGGGGACCACGACCACGGCCAGGTCGACCTTCGCCGGCACTTCGCCGATCGAGCCGTAGCACCGGCGGTCCCAGACCTCCTCGTACTTCGGGTTCACCGGGTACAGCTCGCCGCCGAAGCCGAGGTGGCGCAGGCTCCGCTCGATCTCGGGCGCCCAGGAATCGGGTGACTCGGACGCGCCGATCACGGCGATGGACCTCGGCGCGAGCAGCGGCTGCAGGTTCCACCGGGTCACGCGCGATCTCACTCCTGCCCGCGGAAGCGCTCGTCCCGCCAGGCGATCGCCGCCTTCAGGCCCTGCTCCTGGGTGATGCGCCGGAACGCGTCGCGCTGGGGCAGGTTCGCCGTCTCGATGATGGTGTCCAGCTCGACGTTGGCCGCCATGGCCGCGCGGAAGCCCGCGACGTCCCACGCGCGGTTCACCGCGCGCTTCGTGGTCTGCACGACGAACGGCTCGTTCTTCGCGATCTCGTTCGCCAGGGCGAGGGTCGCGTCGTCGAGCTCGTCCCACGGCACGACGCGGTTCACCAGCCCGATGCGGAGCGCCTCTTCGGCCGGGATCCGGTCCTCGCCGGTGAACAGCAGCTCCTTGGCCTTGCGAACGCCCACGACCCACGGCAGGAACATCGACACCACGCCCGAGCCGAACCGGACGTCGACGTAGCCGAAGTAGGAGTCGTCGGCCGCGACGCACAGGTCGCAGGCAAGCATGAGGTCGGTGCCGCCGGCCAGGCAGTAGCCGTGGACCTGCGCGATCACCGGCTTGGGGTGGTCGAGGATCCTGAGCATCCTCGCTGTGTCGTGCTCGAGCTCGCGGTGCCATGCCTCCGAGTCCATCTGCCCGGACCCCGCGTCCTCGTTGAGGTCGTAGCCGGCGCAGAAGGCTCGCCCGGCGCCGCGGAGGACCAGCACGCCCACGCCGTCCTCGGCCGCCGCGGCGTCCATGGCCTCCTCAAGCGCGTCCATGAGCTCGCCGTTCAGGGCGTTCAGGGCCTTCGGGCGGTTCATCGTGAGGCGCCGGACCGACCCGAGGTCCTCGACCAGCAGGACGGGCTCGGGGGGGGCGGCGGGGGTGTCGTCGCTCACGGATGTTCCCCTCTTCCAGGCTTCGAGACGGGCGGACGGGCGCATCATACACGGGCGACTGAACCGTCCTTCAAAGCGCCGCCAGCGGCACCGCTGGTCCGTGGTCCCGGCGTCGTGCTAGAAGCTGTGACTCGTGGACACCGAGCTCCCGCGCCACGCTCGCCCGAGTTGGTGGATGGAGGAGGCGCTGGCGCACGACCCGGGCGAGCCCTGTCCCCCGCACACCGGGGACGAGACCGCCGACGTGGTGATCCTGGGCGGCGGCTACACGGGGATGTGGACCGCGCACTTCCTGAAGGAACGCGATCCCGGCGTCGACGTCCTGCTGGCGGAGCGCGACGTGTGCGGGGGCGGGCCGAGCGGGCGCAACGGCGGGTTCTGCAACGGGCTATGGGAGGATCTCCCGGCGCTCGTGTCGATGCTCGGTGAAGAGCGGGCGACCCGGACGTGCCGGGTGGCCGAACGGAGCGTCCCGGAGATCGGCACGTGGTGCGAGCGTTACGGAGTCGACGCCTGGTTCCAGATGCGCGGGCACATGGGGGTCGCCACGTCACCGGCCCAGGACGGGGCATGGCGAGCGACGGTGGAGCTGGCCCGGCGGCTCGGCGTGGCCGAGGGAAGGTTCGAGGAGCTCGCCGCCGCGCAGGTGGCGGACCGCTGCCGGTCGCCGCTGTTCGGAGCGGGCATGCTCACCCCGTACGCCGCGACGGTGCAGCCCGCCCGGCTGGTCCGCGGCCTGCGCCGGGTGCTGCTGGAGCAGGGTGTCCGGGTCCGCGAGGGGACCACCGTGCTCCGCTTCCGGGGTGGCTCCCCGGTCGAGGTCCACACCTCGGCGGGGCGGATCCGGGCCGGGGCGGCCGTGCTCGGGCTGGGGGCCTTCGCGGCCGGGCTCCGCCGGTTCCGGCGGACCATCCTGCCCCGGGGCAGCTACATCATCCTGACCGCCCCGATCCCGGAGCGGCTCGAGGAGCTCGGCTGGACCGGCGGCGAGGGCATCTACGACTTCCGGACCGCCCTGCACTACTTGCGAACCACCCGGGACGGGCGGCTGGCCTTCGGCGCCGCGAGCTCGCGCGCGGGTCTGGGGACCGGCATCGGGCCGCGTCTGGACTACGACGGGGTGTCGGTCCGTCGTCTCGTCCGAGACCTCGGCCGGATGTTCCCGACCCTGCGCGACGTCCCGCTCGAAGCCGCCTGGGGGGGACCGATCGACGTCACGGGCGCCCACGTCCCGTTCTTCGGCACCCTGCCCGGCGGCGTGCACTACGGTCTCGGGTTCACGGGGGGCGGCGTGGGACCCTGTCACCTGGCGGGCCGGATCCTCTCCGCGCTCGCGCTGGGGATGGAGGACGAGTACTCGCGCCTGCCCTTGGTCGGGATGGAGCCCCGCCCGTTCCCGCCCGAGCCGCTGCTCTCGGTCGGCGCGTTCCTCACGCACGAGGCCATCGTGCGCAAGGACGAGGCCGAGGACCTCGGCCGTCGGCCGAACCCGGTCGTCGACGCGATGGCTCGCCTGCCGCGGCGGCTGGGCTACGAGCTCGGTCCCTGACGGCTTCGAACGGCCCTCGGGCGCCGGTCGCGCGACGGGTTGGCTTGCGCCTTCGTCCTGCCTGTGGTACTCACACCCTTTGAACCGCTGCTCAATGCAGGTCGAACGAAGGAGGGCGATGGCGATGCAGCGTGGACCCAGGGCCCGCATGAGCCGACGGGACTTCCTCCTGCGGTCGGCGGGGACGGCCATCGCCCTCCCAAGCATGTCCGCGATCCTCGCCGCCTGCTCCAAGCCCGGGACAACCTCGTCCGGCGGGGGCGGGGGCGCCACGCCCACCGGCATCCCCCTCGCCCGGCCGGACGCGCCGGTCACGCTCCCGATGGTCGGCGAGCCCATCCCCTCGGACACGCCGATCGAGACGAACGCGACGCTCAAGATCTACAACTGGTCCGACTACATGTGGAAGAAGGTCCTGAAGGAGTTCGAGGACAAGTTCCACTGCACGATCGAATGGACCACGTTCAACAACATGAGCGAGGCCCTCCAGAAGCTCTCGTCGGGCCAAGTCCAGTCCGACGTGTTCTTCCCCACCGTCGACGTGCTGGGCAAGCTCGTCACGGCCGAGCTGCTGCAGCCGCTGAACCACGACCTCGTCCCGAACCTGCCCGGCAACATGTGGCCTGATTTCCAGAACCCCTTCTACGACCAGGGATGGCGGTACACGGTGCCGTACACGATCTATACGACGGGCATCGGATTCCGGAACGACCAGGTCGATCCCGCCGAGGTGGCCGACAAGCAGTACTCGATCCTGTGGGACCCGAAGTACCAGGGCAAGGTCGGCTTCTACGACGACTACCGGGAAGCGCTGGCGATGGCCTTGCTGAAGAACGGGATCACCGACACGAACACGGCGAGCCAGTCCGACATCGACATCGCCAAGCAGGACCTGCTGAAGCTGGTGCAGGACAACAACGCCCGGATCACGATCAACGGCACGTACGTGGGCATCCCCGAGAGCAACTTCTACGTCCACCAAGCGTGGTCGGGCGACATGATCGGCGCGCAGTGGTACATGCCGAAAGGGGAGTCGCCGAACCTCCTGTCCTACTGGTACCCGGAGGACGGCCGGGGTGTCGTCGGCAACGACACCATCACCGTGCCGTCGAGCGCCCAGAACCCGCGGCTGGCGCACGAGTTCCTGAACTTCTTCCTGGACAACAAGTACGCCACGCAGAACTTCTCGTGGAACGGGTACCAGCCGCCGCTGAACTCCATGGACCCGGACACGCTCATCAAGGACGGATACGTGCCGAAGTCACTGCCGGAAGCCGTCGTCCGGGCCTCGGACTTCGAGAACGGGTACTGGCTGCTCGAGCTGGATCCCTCGGTCGATCAGACCTGGCTGAGCGCCTGGGACGAAGTGAAGGCAGGTGCCTGAGGCCGAGGCTGCGGTCGGGAGCCGGCGCGAGCTCGAGAAGCGCCGGCGACGCGCGGAACGGGAGGCCCGGTTCGGTGCCTGGTACCCGCGCTGGTACTGGCCGTCCTTCGCCGCCCCGGCGACGATCTGGATCGCGTTCCTGTTCGTGCTGCCGTTCTACGTGGTCCTGTCGGTCACCTTCGGTACCGTCGACGCGATCTTCCGCAACCCGCTTCCCGTCTACCAGTTCTGGTGGTGGAGCGGATCCCAGTTCGTCGACACGGCCCAGAGGTTCTACGGCTCGAACGCGTTCTACCAGCCGACACTGATCCGCACGCTCTGGTACGTGGCGGTAGCGAGCCTCCTGTGCCTGGTGATCGGCTACGCGGTCGCGTACTACGTGGCGCGGTACGGGGGGAAGCGCAAAGCGCTATTCCTGGTCCTGCTGATCGCACCTCTCTGGATCATGTACCTGATGCGGATGTACGCGTGGCAGAGCCTGCTCACATCCGACGGATGGATCAACGACCTCCTCATGTTCCTCCACGTGATCGGGCACCCAGTGAACTGGCTGGAGGGCAAGCCCATCACGGTGATCATCGGTCTCGTGTACGGCTACATCCCGTACATGATCCTGCCGATCTACGGGCAGCTCGACCGCATCGACAAGAACCTGCTGGAGGCCGGCCGCGACCTCGGGGCCGGGCCGGTCAGGACGTTCGTTCGGGTCACCCTGCCGCTGTCGAAGCAGGCGATCCTGGCCGGGATGATCATCGTCACGTTACCGATGTTCGGCGACTACTACACGAACGACCTGCTCTCGGGCTCCCCGAAGACCTCCATGCTCGGCAACATCATCGATTCCTCGGTGATCCAGCCCGGACAGGGTCCGCTGGCCGGCTCCCTGGTGGTACTGCTGATGGTGCTGCTGCTGATCCCGATGTGGTACTACCTGCGGTCCACGAAGCGGGCGGTGGAGATGGGATGAACGAGACCACTGCCCCAGCTCCCACCATCGAGCGCACTCCGGCCGCCGCCGCGCCGGTCGCGCGGACGTCGCGAGGCTTCGGCCGGCGGTTCCGCAACCCCTGGCGCAAGCCGCGGTTCCTGGCCGGCATCACCTGGCTCTACCTGGCTTGGTCCATCCTGCCGGTGGCCATCGCCGTCCTGTTCTCCTTCAACAGCGGTCGGTCGCGCAGCACCTGGCAGGGCTTCTCGCTGCAGTGGTGGACGGGCGACCCGTTCAACTCGCTGTGGCACGACCCCGTGCTCCACGACGCGCTGATCCAGAGCTTCCGCCTGTCCATCATCACGATGATCGTGGCGGTTCCCCTCGGGACGCTGTTCGCGATCGGGCTGGACCGATGGCGGGGCCGGGTGGCGGCGGGAGCCAACTTCGCCATGCTGCTCTCGTTCGTCCTGCCCGAGATCATCATCGGCGTCGCATTGTTCCTGTTCTTCACGAACCTGCTGAAGCACGTCGTCGGGCTGGGGACGATCCCACAGATCCTCGGCCTTGTGACCTTCCAGATCTCGTACGCGGTCATCATCGTCCGCGCACGGCTGCTGTCCATCGGCAAGGGATACGAGGAGGCGGCGATGGACCTCGGGGCATCGCCCACGCAGGCGGTGCGCAGGGTGCTCATGCCGCTCCTGTACCCGGCTATCTTCGCCAGCTTCGTGCTGGTGTTCGCGGACTCGGTCGACGACTTCATCATCGTCCGCTACCTGTCCGGTCCGGCCAGCAGCGAGCCGCTCTCGGTGAAGATCTACGCGGCCGCCCGGGCGTCCCCCACTCCCGCGGTGAACGCCGCCGCCACCGTGTTGCTGGGGACCACGCTGTTCGCGGCCCTGCTCGGGCTCCTCGTGTATCGGATCGCGACGCGCGGCCAGCGCGGGGGGGACGCCGCCAAGGAGTTCGTGAGCCTCCAGGTCTGACGGCCGGGCGCGCCGGCGCGGTCACGCGGGGCAGAAGTGGACGATGAGCGTCCGCTCCAGGGCGTTCGTGCCGCTGCTGTTGCCGACCGCCCAGGCCTCGCCCGACGGCAACGCTGCCACGCCGAACAACCGGCTGTCCTCGTCCGCGACGTTCGGGCTCGCCACGCGGGACCAGCCGGGCCCGACGCCACGCTCGATGAGCGTTCGCGCGGAGCCGCCGTCGCTGTAGCTGCCCACGGCCCACACGCCCCCGGAGAACGCGGCCACACCGGAGAACGACTCGCTCACCTTGCCCACGGTGTCCCGAGGGACCATGGACCAGTCGTCGCGCACGCCGGCCAGGACGACGGCGCCGTCGCCCCGGAGCGAGCGGAACCCGCCGACGGCCACCACTCGTCCGGCCGGCGTGGCGACCACCGCGGAGATGCTCATGGGCCGTTCGCTCTCCACCGGATCGGGCCGCCGTTCCCACGACCGTCCGTTCCACCGAAGGACGAGCGGCTGCGTGGGGTAGCCGTTCGGCGTGTGCGCGCCCACCGCCCAGACCCCGGTCGCCGAGATGGCCGAGACGCCGTTCAACGACTCGCCGAGGCCGGCCAGGTCCGGGGTCGGCACGATGGACCAGCGCACGCCGTCCCAGTGCAGCGCAAGCGCGCGGGAGGACCCGTCGACGATCGAGTACCCAACGGCCCACGCGTCGGACCCGGAGCGGGCCGATACGCCCGTCAGGAAGTTGTCGGCGTCGCTCGCGTTCGGGCTCGGGACCACACGCCACCCGGTCGCGTCCCATCGCAAGGTCAGGGTGCGGGCGATCCCGTCCGGGCCCCGGTGGATGCCCACCGCCCAGGCCCCGTCCGCCGTGACGTCCACGTCGTTCAGGAAGTCGTCGCCTTCGGCGTTCGGGCTCGGGGCCCGCGTCCAGGTCCGACCGTCCCAGTGCAGCGTGAGCGTGCGACCACGCCCACGAACATCCTTGGCCACGCCGACGGCCCACGCGTCGTCCCCGGAGGCCGCGGCGGCCCCCGACAGGAAGTTGCTCCCCGGGCCACCGTTGGGGCTCGGAACCACGTTCCAGACGCCGCATGGCGGGGGGTCCAGATCGAGCGGCGAGGTCCGCACGCGGGGGCCGCCGGCCACACACCCGCTCAGGAGGAACAGGAAGGAAACGGCGAGACGAAGGATACGGCCGGAGCCCATCCCGGCATCTTGCCCGGAACCGGCGCGAGGGGAATAGGGAGCGTTCACTCGCCGACGGTCGCCGCGACCTCGGCGGTCCCATCCTGCAGGACGCGAAGGGCATCGGGCGGCATGTGGACCGTCACCGGCGTCCCCTGCTGGAAGGGCAGGCCCTGCCCCTGGTTCTGCACCCACGCCTGGAGGCTGTGCCCGTCTGCCAGATGCACGAACACCTGCATGATCGAGCCGACGTAGACCACCCGCTCCACCATCCCGGGCAGGCGGTTCTCGCCGGACGTGCCATGGTCCTCCAGACGGATCCGCTCCGGGCGGATCGTCACCTTCGCGTCGCCCCGGGCGTCGGTCTCGCCTTGCTCGGCGAACAGCTCGAACTCGCCCAGACGCACCTTGCAGCGACCGCCCTCGGCCGGACCCTGGGCCGTGGCATCCATGAGGTTCGAGACCCCCAGGAAGTCGGCCACGTATGCCGTGCCGGGCTCCTCGTACACCTCGCTCGGCGTGCCCACCTGCTCGACCCGCCCGTTACTCATCACGGCCAGGCGATCGGACATCGTGAGGGCCTCCTCCTGATCATGCGTCACGTAGACGAACGTGATGCCGACCTCTTCCTGGAGCGCCTTCAACTCGATCTGCAGGGCCTTGCGGAGCTTGGCATCGAGGGCCCCGAGCGGCTCGTCAAGGAGAAGAACCGCCGGGTTGAGGACCAGCGCCCGGGCCAGCGCGACGCGCTGCTGCTGGCCGCCGGAAAGCTGCGTCGGGCGCCGCTTCTCCAGGCCTTCCAGACGCACCAGCGCCAGAGAGTCGAGCACACGCTTGCGCGTGTCCTGCTTCGACACGTCCTTGTACCGGAGCCCGAAAGCCACGTTGTCGAACACGTTCAGGTGCGGGAACAGCGCGTAATTCTGGAACACCGTGTTCACGTTGCGCTTGTGCGGCGGTACCTGGGCCATGTCGACCCCGTCCAGCAGGATCTGGCCCTCGTCGGGGCGCTCGAACCCGGCGATCAGGCGAAGCGTGGTCGTCTTGCCACAGCCGGAGGGGCCGAGCAGCGAGAAGAACTCGCCGGGAGGCATCTGCAGGTTGACACCTGCGACCGCCGTCACGTCGGCGAACCGCTTCACCAGGTCGACCAGCCGAACCTCTCCACCAGCCATGGCAGGCGCGAGGATACACGACTAGGCTGGGGCTTTGCATGGCCGTTCAAGACGACGCCGAACCGGGATTGCCCCGCAACGATCCCGGCCTCCCCGGCGGGGCCGGCTCCCTCGTCTCGCAGGTGGCCCCGCTGTTCGCTGCCTATCTGGCGTTCGGCACGTACTGGGGGGTCTGGGTCGTGGTCTTCTCCGACTTCCTGGCGGCGCGAGACATCACCGAGGGAGAGGTGGGTCTGTACCTCGGAGCGCTGGCCGCCGTCTCGATCGTGACGATGACGCTGGTGGCACCCCGGCTCCAACGCCTCCCGCTATCCCGGACCGTCTCCACCGGACTCACGTGCATGGGGCTGGCGGCCCTGGGGATCGCGTTCGGACCCGGCAGCGCGCTCCTCGCGGCCGGGTTCGTCCTGCTCGGCGTGGGCAACGCGTTCATCGACGTGTTCGTGAACGTCGGAGGACAGGCCGCGGAGGTCCGGAACCGCCGTCCCGTGCTGCAGTTCCTCCATGCCTCATACAACGTCGGCGGGATCGTGGGGGCGTTGGGAGCCGGGCTCCTGCACGTGGCCGGGGTCTCGTTCCGGTGGCAGCTGACGGCCACCGCCGTCGGGCTGTTCGCGGCCGCGCTGTGGAACGCCGCCTCACCGTGGTTGCGGCAGCGACGGCCGGTCGCTGAGGGTGAGGAGCCGAGCTCGAAGGTCTCGCTCAGCGTGTTCCTGCGCTCACCCGTCCTCATCCTGCCGGCCGTGGTCGTGCTCTCGGCCTTCATGGTCGAGGGTTCGATGGACATCTGGTCGGTGATCTACCTTCGCCGGACCTTGGAGGCCTCGGCGGTCGCCGGCGGGATCGCGTTCGCCGCGTTCAGCCTGGCGATGGCGATCGGCCGGTTGCTGGCTGGACGGCTGCTGTTCGGCCTCGGCTACCGCACCACGATCCGGGTGTCCGGGATCGGCTCGGTGCTCTCGGGCCTGGCGGCGGCGCTCACGCACAGCACCGTGGTCGCGGGGATGGCGTTCCTGTTCCTCGGCTTCTTCATCGCCTCGGCCGCGCCCGCGGCGTTCGGGATGATCGGCGAGACCGACGAGGATCCGGTCCTGGCGGTGGCCGGCATGACCACGGCCGGCTACTCGGGGTTCGTGGTTGGCCCCCCGATCATGGGCTGGCTGGCCGAGACCGCCGGCCTGCGCGCCACGATGCTGGTGATCGTCTTCGCAGCGGCTGGGGTGGCCGTCGGCGGCCTCGGCCGGCGACGGGTCGAGGACCCTACTCGGCCAAGTTGATGTAGATGTGCTTGACCTCGAGGTAGTCCTCGATCCCGTATCCGCCCAGCTCCCGACCCACACCGGACTGCTTGTAGCCACCCCACGGCGCCTCCGAGGGCGCCGGCTGGGCGTCATTGATCCACACGATCCCCGCGCGGAGCGCCCTGGCCGTGTTCATCGCCTTCTTGATGTCGCGGCTCCACACGGAGGCGGC
>DASWAT010000007.1:0-10694 GCA_036390995.1 Actinomycetota bacterium
TCCTGGCACCTTCTCGCCCCCGACGGCCGTACCTACTCGGGCGGCCAGGCCGTGTCGCCACTGGCCCGGCTGCTGCCGGCCGGCGCGCCGATCGCCTGGCTCGCGAGCGCGTTCCCTCGAACGACGGATCGTGCCTACTGGTGGGTGGCCAGGCACCGCGACCGCCTGGGCCGCGCCCTCGGTGAGCGGGTCTGCGCAGTCGACCCGGTACGGCGGCCGCGCCGGAGGTCGGAAGGTGCCGGCTGAAGACCTATGGGTCGAATCGGGTGACGCGACGCTTACCACCTGGCGAGGGGGCCCGTCAGCGTGAACCGCAGGCCGTTCCCCGCCGATGCGAACAGACCTCCCTCGACGAGCCACTCACGAGAAGGAAGGAATCGTTCCGGCGGAGCGTTGCGGTCCCCGACGGCATCCGAAGAAGGAGGATCGGCGATGGCAGACACGATGAAGGCGTTCGGGTTGGCGGACGAGGGCTCCACGGCCGGGTTCCTGGAGGTCCCGGTTCCGCAGGTCGGGGCCGGCGAGGTCCGGGTTCGCGTCCGGGCGTCGTCGGTAAACGGGTTCGACGCGTTCGTGGCGACCCGCATGGCGCGTGGCTCGATGGAGCACCGCTATCCCGTGATCGTGGGCCGGGACTACGCGGGTGTGGTGGACGCCGTCGGGGAGGGCGTCGATCGTTTCGCCGTCGGCGACGAGGTGGCCGGGATCGTGCCGCCGGCGCCGTACCTCGCGAGCGGCGCCTACGCGGAGTTCCTCACCATCCCCGATGCCGGCTTCGTCGAACCGAAGCCTGCGAACCTCGCCTACGAGCAGGCCGCATCCGTCGGCCTCGCCGCCCTTACAGCGCTCGTGTCCGTCGACCATGTCGCGCCCTCGAACGGGTCGAGAGTCCTGATCGTCGGCGCGACCGGCGGCGTCGGCACCTATGCGGTGCAGCTCGCGGCCGCGCGCGGCGCGAGCGTCATCGCCACGGCCCTGCCCAAGGATGAGGAGTGGATCCGAGGGCTCGGCGCCCACGAGACGGTGGACTACTCCGGTGATGTGCCGGCGACGGTTCGCAAGCGCGACCCGGACGGGATCGAAGGTTTGATCGTGGCCGTGCATGTCGGCGAGGGGTTCGGGGCGTTGACCGAGATCGTCAAGGACGGCGGCAAGGTCGCGAGCACCGTGGGCGGTGCGGACGTCGACGCGATCGCGACCCGTGGGATCTCCGCCTCGAACGTGTTCGCCCAGGGCGATCCGCAGCCGTTCGGGGCCGTCATGCAGCTGGCAGCTGAGGGCTCGCTCACGGTGCCGATCACGAAGACCTACGCGTTCGACGAGCTGCCGCAGGCGCTCGGCCTCGTCGGGAAGCGGAGCTCGCGCGGAAAGCTCGCGATCATCGTGGCCTAGCGGGACCGCGGGAAGGTTGTCCCTCGCCACATCACGTCCCAGCTGCAAAGCGAGGACCATCGTCGCGAAAGCGAGGAGACAGTCGGTCGACTGCGGGTCCTTGAGGATCCCCGGCCGAAGAACCACGCCAGAGCTGGGATGACCTTCTTGGACAACGAGCCGCACCCTGAGGGATGAGTCGGGGTTCACTCCAGCGAAGGTGTTGGCCGTCGACCAGAGTCCTCGCCAAGGCGACGGCGGCGAGCGAAGTGGATGGCTCAGAGGTGAACGACGGGGCAGGTCAGGGTTCGGGTGACGCCGGCGACGGCTTGGACCTTGGCGACGATGAGCTTGGCGAGCCCGTCCATGTCCGCGGTCTCGGCCCGCGCGATGACATCGTAGGGGCCGGTCACCACCTCCGCGAAACGGATGCCGGGGATGTTGGCGACCGCGCCTGCAACCTCTGCAGCCCTTCCGACCTCGGCCTGGATGAGCACGTATGCCTGCACCATCGCCATCCCTCCCTGGCGGCGAGGACACCTCCATCATCGGCCGCATCCTCAGAGAACACAAATGGAGGTCCGGGTTCGAGGAAAGGCGCGCGATCGGAGCTGCCGGAGGAGCGCCTCGATCGCAGCGGCTGTACGGAGCGGGCGACGGCGTGGGATCTCCCGAGGCCTGGTCCGGGCCGTGGGCAGCGCGAGTGGGTTCCCGCGGCATGCCCGGGCTTCGGCCGCCCGGGGATGGTTGACCCGTCACGTTGGCTATCCACGTGCTGGGCGGAGAACCCGAAGATACCGAGGGGGCGGAAATACCCCCCGGGCAGGTCTTCCCCCATGGACATCCGAGACCCCTGGTCCGCATCGGCGCCGCTGGGGGTAGTGTGCGTAGAGCGTCCTCTATCATCCCCGCGGAAACCGAGCGCGCGACCACGGGGGTGCCAGGATTGTTCGCGAGAGTAACCAGACTCGAAAGTCCTCCCGAGCAGCTTGAGGCCAGGATGCTCCTGACTCAAGAACGGCTGATACCGGCCGCCAGCAAGCTCGACGGGTTCGAGGGCGGAGTCTGGCTAGTCAATCGAGAGAAAGGCCACTTCCTGTCCGTCACCTTCTGGCAAAGCGAGGAGCAGCTTCGCGAAAGCGAGGAGACGGTCGGTCGACTGCGGGGGCTCGCCCTTCGCAAGGTCGGAGGCACCATCGAGTCGGTGGAACGCTACGAGGTCCTTGCTCAGCTCTAAGGCGCATCCTAGAGGCCAGGATCAGGCAAGCTTGGCAGCCAGCCCACCGAAGGCACGCTTCGGTTCTTGGCGGTACCACAGCTCATGCCCGCCGGCTCCGTTGTCGGTTCACAGGCCCATCCTGCTCCGCGGCAAGAACCTGCCCCGCCCCTCCTTCCCGTGGAACTCGCCGTTCTCGACGAGGACGTCTCCTCGCTGGAGGACGACCTCCGGAAGGCCCTTCACCGTCATCCCCTCGAAACAGGAGTAATCGACGTTCATGTGGTGGGTCTCGGCGGAGATGACTCGCTCGTGGTTGGGATCGAACAGCACGATGTCGGCATCCGAGCCCGGAGCGATGGTGCCCTTGCGCGGGTACAGCCCGAACATCTTGGCCGGAGCCGTGGCGACGAGCTGCACGAACCGGTTCAGTCCGATCCGCCCGTCGTGCACACCCTGGAAGATCAGCGTGAACCGGTCCTCGACGCTCGGCAGACCGTTCGGGATCTTCGAGAAGTCGCCCTTGCCCAGGTCCTTCTGACCCTTGAAGTTGAACGGCGCGTGATCGGTGGCCACGATCTGCAGGTCGTCCTGTCTGAGACCGGACCAGAGTTCCTCCTGGTGGTCCTTCGGCCGGAGCGGGGGCGAGCAGACGAACTTCGCCCCTTCGAATCCGGGCCGCGCCATGTCGTCCTGGGAGAGGTAGAGATACTGCGGGCAGGTCTCTGCGTACGCCGGCAACCCTCGGTCCCGGGCCTCGCGAACCGCATCCAGCGCGTCGCGAGAGGACAGATGCACGATGTATGCGGGGGTGCCGGCGAGCTCTGCGAGCTTGAAGGCCCGATGCACCGCCTCGCCCTCCATCGCCGCGGGCCGGGTCAGTCCGTGGTTCACGGGATCGGTCTTGCCCTGCGCGACGAACTGCTTGACGAGCACGTCGATCGGGCCCCCGTTCTCCGCGTGGATCATCATCAAGGCCCCGCTGTCGGCGGCCCGCTGCATCGCCCTGAAGATGGACGCGTCGTCCAGCATGAACACGCCGGGGTAGGCCATGAACAGCTTGAACGAGGTGACGCCCTCGTTCACCAGCTCGTCCATCTCTTCCAGGACCTGGTCGTTCACCTCCTTCACGATCATGTGGAACCCGAAGTCGGTGTACGCCTTCTGAGCCTTCTCGTGCCAGAGGTCGAGGCCCTGCCGGAGCCCCTCGCCGGTGCCCTGGAGGGCGAAATCGACGACCGTGGTGGTGCCCCCGAACGCCGCGGCCCGGGTGCCCGTGCCGAAGTCGTCCGAGCAGAAGGAACCCCCGAAGGGGAGGTCGAAGTGCGTGTGCGGGTCGACGCCCCCCGGCATGACGTATCGGTCGGTCGCGTCGATCACCCTGTCGGCCTCGACCGGGATGCCGACACCGATGGCCGCGACCTTCTCGTCCTCGATCACGACGTCGGCCCTCGTCGTGTCGCTGGCGGTGACGACGGTGCCGTTCTTGATGAGCGTCCTCACGGCAGCAGCTCCGTGAGCTCGCCGTAGGTCTCGGGCCGCCGGTCCCGCAGGAACTGCCACGTGTCCCGGACCTCGCGGATCTTGTCGAGGTCGAGGTCCGCCACGAGCACCTCGTCCTCGGAGTCCGAGGCCCGGGCGATGATCTGGCCGCGCGGGTCGCAGAAGTACGAGGATCCGTAGAACCTGGCGGAGGAGAGCGGTTCCTCCACGCCGACCCGGTTGATCGCGGCGATCCAGTAGCCGTTGGCCACGGCGTGCGCCGGCTGCTCGAGCTCCCACAGGTACCTCGAGAGCGACTCGACCGTCGCGGAGGGGTTGAACACGATCTCGGCCCCCTTCAGCCCGACCTGCCGCGCCACCTCGGGGAAGTGTCGGTCGTAGCAGATGATGAGCCCGATCCGACCGACCGAGGTGTCGAACGCCGGGTACCCGAGGTTGCCCGGCTTGAAGTAGAACTTCTCCCAGAAGCACGGCCCGACGTGGGGGATGTGGGTCTTGCGGTACTTGCCGACGAGCGTCCCGTCGGCCTCGATCACCGCCGCCGAGTTGTAGTACACACCCGTCTGTGCTTCCTCGTACCAGGGGACGATCAGGACCATGGCGTGGTGCCTGGCGACCTCGCGCATCCGCGTGATCGTGGGGCCGTCTTCGGGCTCGGCCGTCCGGTACCACTTGGGATCCTGCTCGGCCGGGAAGTACGGGCCGTGGAAGATCTCCTGCAGGCACGTCACCTTGGCACCGTCGGCGGCGGCCTTGCCGATCAGCTCGACGTGCTTCTGGATCGCCTCCTCCTTGGGCATGTTCGCGTAGCACTGGATCACGGCCGCTCGAACCGTCGTCATGTCCGACCACCTCCACCGGGGAGCGTCCCCGGACGTCGGCCCCGCGATCGCCCGTCAGGCGAACGCCGGGATCAGCTGGTTCCCGAAGCTCTCGATCACCCCCGCGGGGTCATCGACCATGGAGTAGATGTTGAACTGATGCACTCCGAGGGCCTCCAGCTCCTTGAGCTTGGCCAGGCACTGCTCGGTCGTCCCGATCACGCAGAAGCGATCGACCACCTCATCGGAGACGAACTGGGCGTGCTCGGCTCCGGTCCGCCCGTGGTCCGAGTAATCGTAGTGGTCGCGGGCCTTGATGAAGTCGGTGAGCTCCTTCGGGAGCTCGGTGGTGCTGTAGCGGTTGACCAGGTCCACCACGTGGTTCGACACGAGCGCCGGAAACCACCGCACCTGCTCCCGAGCGTGGGGCAGGTCGTCGGTGACGTACGCAGGGGCCGCGCTCATGATCTGGATGTCCTCGAACCGCCGGCCGGCCTCGGCCGCGCCTTCTCTCACGTACCGAAGCGACCATTCGATGATGTACGGGTCGGCGAGTTGCATGATGAGCCCGTCGGCCACCCGCCCCGCGCACCGGAGCGCCTTCGGACCGTAGGCCGCCACCCACACCGGGAGGGTGCCGGTGGCCCACTTCAGCCGGGTGGGGGTGCCGTCGTAGTCCACCTCCCTGCCTTCGGCCAGGTCCTTGATCGCGCGACACGCCGCCTCGAGGTGCTCGACGCTGACCGGTGGCTTGCCGATCACCCGTCTCGCGCTGTCGCCGCGGCCGATCCCCATGACCATCCTTCCCCCCGAGATCTCGTTCAGGGTGGCCAACGCGCTCGCCGTCACCGTGATGTCGCGCGTCGCCGGGTTCGTCACGCACGGCCCGATCCGGATCCGGTCGGTGTTCGCCGCGATCAGGGCGAAGACCGGATACATCTCCTGCCACAGGACGTGCGAATCCCATGCCCAGACGTACTCGAACCCCTTGTCCTCGGCCAGCCTCGCCCACTCGACGACTCGGGACGCCGGCGGGTCGAGCATGAACGTGACGCCGAAGGAGAGCATCCCCCGACTCCTTTCCGGAGGGTAGAAGTCTGCTCCATCGCGCCCGTCGCGTCACCCCACGGTCGCCGCGCCGTACCGCAAGCGCGTCCGAGACCCCGTCCGCTGAGCTCAGCGTCCTGCCTCCCTCACCATCCCTACGAGTACCGCCCGGAGGTGCGATTCCGCCTCGGGTGCGAGGGCACACCGGAGGCCTCTCGGGGTTCCGTGCCAAGCATCAATCCTCACCGACAAGGGCAAGTGGTGGAGCTCAGCTTCATGGAACAGCGGTGTCCGCTTCGAGGTCCACCCGGAGGATCTCACAGGCGTCGGCAAGCCGGCGCGGGACAGCCCGAAGGTTGGCGGAGGCTCCTCGGATCGGGCGGCGCCGGATCTCAGTCCGATGAGTTCCCGATCGCCGTCGCAACGGCTGCCCGCGCCTCGCCGCTCGCACCCAGGTAGGTCTGGAGTCCCATCTGCTTGAGCATGTGCGTCATCCCCATGCCCATGTGATTCGCGACGACGGCGTCGACGTGGTGATCTTGGAGGAAGCGAGCCACACGCGCGTGATGGGAGCCCTCGGTTCCGACGTCGTGGAGCGCGCCCCATCCGACGTCGAACTCTTGCCAGTCCGCAATCCCGTTCGCCGTCGCTTCCGCGATCGCTACTCGATCCGCGCGACCCCACCGCGGGTCGATCAGACCTTCGACGGTCACGGGAACGCAGACCACCATCTCGATCGACCTCCCTCGCCTCGGTGGCAACGGTCGAAGCTAGCACGGGACGGTCGCTCACCGCCATGCCTCGTGCCGTCGAGCGGCACATCGCGTTCTCTGCATCAACCCGAACAGCGCGCGATCCATCTCTTGCCTGCTTGGGCCTGAGCATGCTTCCCTTCTTGAAGGGGGATGGGATGGCTGGGAGAAGTCCATCCGTCATCGAGCTCGAGTGGAGGAGTCAAGGTGAGAGCGCTCGGTAGGAAGGGGCTGGTAGCACTTCTTGCGGTTCTGCTGCTGGCTCTGACGAGCTGTGCAGCAGGTCCGAACGGTCAGCAGGGTGTCGCCGATTCGGGAGGCCATGTCGCTGGCTTCTGGCTCGGGTTGTGGCAGGGAATCATCCTGCCGATCACCTTCATCATCTCGTTGTTCAACAACCACGTGAACATCTACGAGGTCTACAACAACGGGAACTGGTACAACTTCGGCTTTGTACTCGGAGCAGGTGTGCTGCTGGGTGGTGGTGCCACCGCCGGCTCCGGGAGACGGGGACACTGAGCCGTCGCGACCTCGAGGCTTGGTGGGGCCGCCGATCCGCCGTAACCCCTTAGGCCACAGTCACTATCACATTCCCCTTCTTGTGCCCCTTGTCCACATACCTGTGAGCCTCGGCAATCTGTTCCAAGGGATAGCACCTGTCGATGACCGGCTTCAGCTTCCCCGCTTCCACCAGCTGCTTGAGCAGAACCAAGTCTTCGGTGAAGTGCTTCGGCCTCCCCTGATCCACCGACACATAGACTGCATCTGGGGCCAGGGCCTTCCCGCACTCCGCTCGTGAAGGGGGGTTCACCCGATCTCCCACCGCGACGAAGATGAGGTCGTAACGCTCGCCTTCCTTGGTGAAATCGTCCTTCGTGTAATCGATGACCGCATCGGCTCCCAGGGATCTCACCGATCCCATGTTCGGGGTGCTGCATACCCCGGTGACCTCAGCCCCGAAGTGCTTGGCGAGCTGCACCGCGGAAGTCCCCACCGCCCCGGAGGCTCCATAGACGAGCACTCGTTGCCCGCCACGGATCTTGGCCCTTCTCAGGAAGTACAGGGCCAGCAGACCGCCGTACGGGATGGCGGCGGCTTCCTCATAGCTCAGATCGGACGGTTTGGGCGCCAGCACGCCGTCTTCCGGCATGCACTTGTACTCGGCGTACGCGCCGAAGCCGAAGCGGTCGAACCCGAAGACCTGGTCACCTTCTCTGAAGGATCCGACGCCGTTGCCTGTAGCTTCCACCTCTCCTGCCAGCACCATGCCGAGTACCGGCCTTCTCGGCCTCGTGATGCCCAGCACCAACCGCGCCGGGATCCACATCGAGGCAGGGAGGTTGAAGCTCCGGATGATGCAGTCGCTCGATGTCACCGCCGTCGCGTGGATCTTGATGCGCACCTCATCGGGCTTGGGAGCGGGCTTCTCGAGCTCCCTGAGCTGAAGCACTTCCGGCGGCCCGTACCTGGTGCAGACGACGGCTTTCACTGGTCCTACCTTTCCTTCGGTGCATGCTACCTGGCCCGTCGGCGGTCCCATCGGGCCCGGGGCGACCGACCCCTCACAGGCGGCTCCTCGCGTGGTCGAGTGTCGGTGAGGTGAGGCGCGCATGACGGTGCTGGTGACGTACGCGAGCAAGCACGGTTCGACCCGGGGGATCGCCGAGGCGATCGGCAGCCGGCTCCGCGAGCGCGGGGTGGACGCCGAGGTGCGGCCGATCCGCGAAGTGGCTGGCCTCGAGCGGTACGACGGCGTCGTCGTCGGGAGCGCCGTGTACCTGGGGTCGTGGATGAAGGAGGCGCAGGCGTTCCTCGATCGCCACGCCGAGGCGCTGGGTCGCATCCCGGTCTGTCTGTTCAGCAGCGGCCCGACGGGGACAGACCCGGCGGACGGCGCACTCCTCGACAAGCAGCGGCGCCGGCTGGACGCCGTCGGCGCCCGCGACCATCATGTGTTCGCCGGCGCGCTCGACCCGGGGCACCTGGGCTTCCTCGAGCGCAGGGTGGTGAAGGCGGCCAAGACGCCGCTTGGCGATTTCCGCGACTGGAGCGAGGTGGAGTGCTGGGCGGACGAGATCGCCGATCCAATGGGGCGCCGGGCGAGCTAGTCCTTGACTGTCGTCCAAGTGCCTTGGATGCGGGTGGGAAGCTTCTGCGATCCTGCCGGCCGCAATGGTGAACAGCATTCTGTGTAGCCGCTTGTCCAGACCCGGCGACCGAGCAGCTCCGAGCGTCGATGAGCAGGCACAGCGCGTTCGTCCGGGTGGAGACGCACAGCCTCGGGGTGTGAGCAGGTCTACCTGTCCCGCAGCTTCTCGAGGCCGTCCAGTAGCAGATCGAGCGCGAGCTCGAACTCGAACTGGTCGTCGCACCCGGGACCGACGACAGATGCGTCGTCGTGGCTCACGGTCAGATACAACTGATAGATGTTGGGGAGGGTGTCGGCCATCGATCCCCACATCTGTGCCTCCATCTCGGCGTCGGTGTCCGCGGTGTCGTTGAAGAGCTCCTGCGTGAAGCCCATCAAGCGACTGCCCATCGCGTGCATCGCGTGGTGGGTTAGGTCGATCGAGAAGCCACCAGCCAGGAACATCCCGATCATCGAGTCCATGTAGGCCAGCACCGTGGGCGTCGGCTCGGTTCGGGACTCCATGACCCGTGACGCCCAGGGATGGCGGAGGAGGGCCCGTCGAGCCGACAGGATCCGCTCGCGGATCGCGGTCTTCCACTCGGCCCCGACGGCCGGCGGGTCGATCTCCTCGACGACGACGTCGATCATGCCGCCCAGCAGCTCGTCCTTGTTGGCCACGTGCTTGTACAGCGCCATCGGGACTACCTCGAGCTCGTGCGCGAGCCTGCGCATGCTCAGCGACTCGACGCCGCCCGCGTCGGCGAGCGCGAGGGCGGCCCGGAGCACCCGCTCCCTGCTCAGCGGCTCGCGGGGCCGTGTTTCGACATCGATTCTCCTCGCCATGCCCATCTCCTTCGAAGGCCTATCCCGAACGGGGGATGGTGCAGCCTTTGACAAGTGTACGACGTACACCTAGGCTTACGAGCGCAGGTGTACGGCGTACACGACCAGCGAAGGCGGGGCTCCCGCGCGTCGATTGGCCTCCCGCGCTCGTCATGTGGAGGTGGAAGGAGAGACCGATGAAGGCGATCGTTCAGGACCGGTACGGCTCGGCGGACGTGCTCGAGCTCCGGGACATCGAGGACCCGGTGGTCGGGGAAGACGACGTTCTGCTCCGTGTGCACGCGGCGGGATGCGGCCCCGACGTGTGGCACCTGATGACCGGGCTGCCGTACTTCGTGCGCCTCATGCCCGGGTTCCACAAGATGCGAGCCGGCGTGCGAGGCAGGGACGTCGCGGGCGTCGTCGAGGCCGTCGGCGCGAAGGTCACGGGCTTCCAGCCTGGCGACGAGGTGATGGGCATCGTCGAGGGGTCCTTCGCGGAGCTCGCGATCGGCCGGCCGGACAAGCTGGTCCCGAAGCCGGCCAGGCTCTCGTTCGATGAGGCCGCGGCTGTTCCGATCTCCGGCCTCACCGCTCTCCAGGCCATCCGCGACCAGGGCAGGGTCCAGCCGGAGCAGGGGGTGCTGGTCATCGGCGCGGCGGGTGGAGTGGGCTCACTCGCGGTGCAGATCTCCAAGGCGTTCGGGGCCAAGGTCACCGGCGTGTGCAGCGCGTCGAAGCTGGACCTGGTCCGCTCGATCGGCGCGGACGAAGTGATCGACTACGGACGCGAGGACTTCGCGGACGGGACCCGTCGCTGGGACCTGATCGTCGACACCGCGGGCCGTCGCCCGCTGTCGGTGCTCCGCCGAGCCCTGACGCCACGCGGCACGCTCGTCATCGTCGGAGGGGATGGGGGCGGGCGGTGGACCGGAGGCTTCTTCCGCCAGATCCTTCGAGCGCCCGTGCTGTCCGTGTTCACCGGTCAGAAGCTGCGCCCCTTGACGTCGAAGGAGCGCTCGGAAGACCTC
>DASWAT010000008.1:0-3430 GCA_036390995.1 Actinomycetota bacterium
ACGAAGGAGATCGCGGTGAGCCCCGGAGAGATCAGGCCGTACCTGCTCGGCCCCGACGAGGGCGAAGCGTTGTGGGTGCGGGGCAACCGGTTCACGTTCAAGGCGAGCGGGGGCGACGTGGGCGGTGGCTTCGCCGCCGTCGAGACCCTGCTCCACCCCGTCGCGGCGGCGCCCGCCCACGTGCACGAGCAGACCGACGAGGCCCTCTACGTCATCGAGGGCGAGATCGTGGTCGAGGTGGGCGAGGAGCGCTTCCGGGGGGTCCCGGGCTCGTTCGGGTTCCTGCCCCGCGGCATCCCCCACCGGTACCTCCCCCAGGAGCCCGGACCGGTGCGGGTGCTCTGGTTCCTGTCCCCCGCCGGGTTCGAAGACTTCTGGCGGGACATCGGCACCCCGGTGGTGGACGGGGAGGAACCGCCGCCCCCGACCCCACCGGATCCGGTCCGCATGGCCGAGCTCGGCCGGCGGTACAGGACGGACTTCTCCGTGTGACACCGTCGCCGAGCTCCTGATCGACGTCGAGTGGGACAGGTTCCCGGCAGAGCTAGACTCGCGGCTTGGTGTTCACCGTTGAGCAGCGGGATGCTCTCCGCGAGCGCGTGCTGAGGCTCGCGGAGGAGGATGACCGCGTCGTTGCCGGAGCCGTCGTGGGCTCGCTCGCCATCGACGCCGGCGACCGCTTCTCCGACCTGGACCTCACCTTCGGCATCGCTGACTATGTTCGGATCGCCGACGTGCTCGACGACTGGACGCGCACGCTCATCGACGAGCTCGACGCGGTGCAGCTCGCCGACCTCGAGCGCGGGCCGACCACCTACCGCGTGTTCCTGCTGCCGGAGGCGCTGCAGTTGGATCTCTCGATGACGCCGGCAGCTCGGTTCCGTCCCGCCGGGCCACGGTTCCGGCTTGTCTTCGGCGAGACGGCTGCGGATGGGTCCGAGACCCTCGCGCCGCCGGTCGCAGGCGACCTCTTCCGTCCCACGCCGGCGGTCGCATCGGACATCTTCGGGTGGGGCGTCATCTACGCGCTCCACGCGCGCGCGTGCATCGAGCGCGGGCGTGTCTGGCAGGCCGAGCATTACGTCGGCGCCGTGCGCGACCACGCGCTCTCGCTCGCCTGCCTCCTCCAGGGTCTGACCCCCGTGCAGGCGCGCGGCTACGACGACCTTCCCGCCGAGACCCTCGCTCGATCCGAGGATGCCCACGTCGGCGCGGTCGAACCCGGGGCGCTCCGGGCAGCGCTTGCCGCCTCCCTTCTCGCGCTCATGCGCGAGGGCGAGGAGGCGCGCCTCCCGCACGCTCATGTCGTGGCCGAGCGTCTCGATGAGCTCCGCTGAGGTGCCGCAGCGCCATCCGCATTGCCCGCCGCCACCGATGCGACGAAGATGCGACGGGTGAGTTCCCCTTCGGGGCGCACGAAGAGGGTGCGGTAGTCACGTGGTCGCGGGCCGCGAGCGGTTGATGGCGAAGCGCGAGCAGCGGGTCACTCCCCTCGAGCTCTTCTTCGACCTCGTGTTCGTCTACGCGATCACGCAGGTCACGACGCTCATGTCGCAGGACCTCACCTGGCCGGGGGTCGGCCGCGGCCTGCTCGTGCTCGCCGCGCTGTGGTGGGCGTGGACGGGGTACGCGTGGCTCACGAACACGCTCGAGCCCGAGGAGGGGCCGGTCCGCGCGGGGATGTTCGGCGGGATGGCCGCGATGCTCGTCGCCGCCCTGACGGTCCCCCAGGCGTTCGGCGCGGACGCCGTGCTCTTCGGGGTCGCCTACGTGCTCGTCCGGCTGCTCAACCTGACCCTGTTCGCGATCGCCGGCAAGCGTGACCCGGACTTCCTGCGAGCCCTCGTCCGGTTCGCGCCGACGGCGGCGATCGGCCCCGTGCTCATCCTGGTGGCCGGGTTCGTCGACGGCGGTGCCCGGGCCACGCTCTGGGTGATCGCGATCGCCGCGCTCTATTCGGGCCCACTGATCGACCGTGGTCGCGGCTGGCGCATCTCGCCCGCTCATTTCGCCGAGCGATACGGCTTGATCGTGATCATCGCCCTCGGTGAGTCGATCGTCGCGATCGGCTTCGGGGCCGTGGGCGTCGCGCTGACGGCGTCGATCGTCGCGGCGGCGGTCCTGGGCCTCGCGGTGATCGCCGCGCTGTGGTGGGCGTACTTCGACGTCTACGCCGTCCTGGCGGAGCGTCAGCTATCGGACACGAGCGGCGTGACCCGCGCGCGCCTCGCGCGCGACTACTACAGCTACCTGCACATGCCGATGATCGCCGGGATCGTGCTGTTCGCGCTGGGCCTGAAGGTCTCGACCCACGATGTCCGGGACCCGCTCGCCGCGGTGCCGGCGGTGGCGCTGTGCGGCGGGCTGTCGCTCTACTTCTCCACGCACGTCGTGATGCGCCTGCGGCTCGTGCACCTCATCCGTCGCACGACGTCGGAACGCCCGAGGTGGATCGGTCCCGGTAGGCTCGCCGCGGCGATCGGGACGCTCCCGCTGATCCCCGGGGCGCTAGTACTCCCGGCGCTGGCGGCCCTCGCACTCCTCGTGGCGCTCTGCTGGGCGCTCATAGCCTGGGACGTCCTGCACTACCGAGAGCACCGCGTCGAGGTGCGACGGGCGAGGCCGTAGCCAGCATCCGCCCTCGGCCGGGCCTCACAGATCACTCGGTGTCTTGAGCAAGATCACCCAGGACCGACACGAGGGAGTGGAGCGTGGTCGCCAGAGCCCGTGCTCGTCGTGTCTGGTCGCGAGCCCCCGCCAGCGTTCGAAGCCGTTCAACGAACGCCGGCCATACAGCGTCTCGAGGGCTGACTCGCTGCGGCACCAGAGGACCTTCAGCCCTAGGGCCGGCCCACCAGCCTCGCGTAGCGTGGGATCGGGCCTTCGGGCATGGCGTGAGAGGAGATGAGGGGGCGATGACGGGAACCGGCACTGCTCAGGAGCTGGCCGCTCCACTCGGTTCGGTGGACGTCGGGAGCCTGGTGTTTACGCGAGGCGCCTCCCACCTCACCATCGGGGTGGACGGTTCGATGGAGGACCTCTACCGGGCCCGCTTCGATGGGAAGGTGCCCGAGGTCGGGGTGGAGGGAGGGACCGTGACCGTGAGGTATCGGCCCAGCCTCCGCCCGACCCACGGCGAGATCACCCTCTCTGGGCGGGTGCCGTGGGACATCAAGGCGAACTTGGGGATGTCGGACGTCGTGGCCGATCTCGAGAACCTGGAGCTCAGAGGCCTGGACATCTCCGGAGGAAGCTCCCACCTCGAGGTGAGGCTTCCTCGGCCCAAGGGGACCGTTCGCGTTCGGGTCGGCGGCGGAGCGAGCGACCTCGCGCTGATCCGGCCCACCGATGTGCCCGTTCGGATGCACATCGGGGGTGGGGTGTCGAAGCTCGCCATCGACGACGTCCGACTCGGGCCCGGCGGCGGGAA
>DASWAT010000009.1:0-4945 GCA_036390995.1 Actinomycetota bacterium
GCCGTCGAGGGCATCTGCGAGATGGCCGCGAAGGACGCCGCCGACCGGACCGCCGCGAACTCCGTCTTCTACGATCGCGTGCACGAGGAGCTCCACGTGATCGCGGCCGCCGTGCAGCCGAGGAACACGGACGTGGCCGCCACCTTGCTCCAAGCGAAGGAGCGGATCGAATCCGATCTGGCGGCGACGCAGCTCCCCGCGAGCTTCGCCGATGACATGGACGCGCTTCTCGGTGCCACCGGCAACGCCCTCCGCACGCTCGACCTCGACGTTCCCGCGTGTCCGTGAGGGGTTCCGACCGGGGCCTGACGCTTCCCCGCCCGTCGCGAGATGATGGGAGAACCGTGAAGACCCGACCCCTCGTTCCGCTCGCACTCGTCGTGGCGCTGGTGACCGCCGCCTGCTCCTCGGGTTCTTCGGACGCCACGGGCGGTCCCAGCCCGGCTGCGAAGCAGATGCAGACCATCGTGGCCAGCGTGGACCTGTATGCCGGTGCGCCGCAACGGTTCGCGGTCGGCCTACCGTTCGCGAACGGTACCTTGGTCAGCTACGGAACCGTGGACTTCGTCTTCTCCTACATGGGGACGGCCTCGGAAGCCACCTCGACCCAGTCGGGACCGACCGCCACCGCGACCTACATCCCGACCCCTGGAACCGCGGGCGGGTCCGGCTCGGGGCCGCAGGTCACCCAGCCCTCGCAGGCACGAGGGTTGTACGAGGCCGAAGACGTGACCTTCGACGAAGCCGGGGTCTGGCAGGTTCGCGTCCGAGCCGACATCCAGGGCGCGGGAACCCAGACCGCCGACGCCAGCTTCCAGGTGGCGGACCGGCCCTCCCTTCCAGCGCCGGGGCAGGACGCACTGAAGACCGACAACCTCACGATGTCTTCCAAGGGGGTCCCCCTCGGCGCCATCGATTCGCGGGCCGTGGCCGACGGCAAGGTGCCCGACCCGGAGCTGCACCGGTGGACGATCGCCGAGGCCATCAAGCAGCACCGGCCGGCCCTCGTGATCTTCGCCACGCCCGTGTACTGCATCAGCCAGTTCTGCGGCCCCGTGACCGACGCCGTGGACCAACTTTCGAAGCGGTACGCCGATCGCGCGGTCTTCATCCACGTCGAGATCTGGCACGACTTCCAGAAGCAGGAGATCAACAAGGCCGCCGCGGACTGGCTCTACCGGAACAACGACCTCACCGAGCCCTGGCTGTACCTCATCGGCGCGAACGGGAAGATCCTCGACCGCTGGTCCAGCCTGTTCGGCGTCCAGGAGGTCGGCCGGGAGCTCCAGCAGCTGCCGGTCATGAAGGGCTGAGGCCTGGACGAGCGCGAGGCCAGGCAACGGTTCGCCCAGGCGCGGGTCGCCCGTCTGGCGACGGTGCGGCCGGACGGCGCTCCGCACGTGGTCCCCGTGGTCTTCGCCACGGACGCGGACACGGTGGTCTCCATCGTCGACGCGAAGCCGAAACGGTCCCCCCGTCTGCAGCGCCTCGCGAACGTGCGCCACGAGCCCCGGGTGAGCCTGCTGGTGGACCGGTACGACGACGACTGGCGGACGCTGTGGTGGGTTCGGGCGGACGGGACGGCCCATGTCGTCGAGACCGGTCCCGGGCACGAGCGCGCCACGGCGCTCCTCGCCGGGAAGTACGAGCAGTACCGGGCCGAGCGCCCCGACGGCCCGGTACTCGAGATCCACGTGCAGGCCTGGCGATGGTGGTCGTTCGCCTGACGCCGCGATCGGCGAGGCCGGCCCCGGGTCGGTCGGCCCGCGGCCCCGTAGCATGGCTGTCGTGCAGCAGGAGCCCGTCGAGACCGCGCCAGCCGAGGTCTGCTACCGGCACCCCACCGAACGCACGCGCGTGCACTGCACGCGGTGCGGCCGGCCGATCTGCCCCGACTGCATGATCCCCGCCCCCGTCGGCTACCAGTGCCCCGAGTGCGTCCAGCAGGCCCGGCGGGAGTTCCGGCAGACGCGGCCGCTCCGGCTCGGCGACAGCCGTCTGACGGCGACGAACGCCCTCCTGCTGGCGATGGTGGCGATGTTCGTGGTGGAGGTGGCCGTGGGCGGCCCGAACGCGCTCACCCAGGGGCCCAGTCAGCAGAAGCTCGTGGATCTCGGGGCGCTGTTCCCGCCGGCCATCGCCCTGGGAGGACAGTACTGGCGTCTGTTCACGGCGATGTTCCTGCACATCGGGATCCTCCACATCGCGTTCAACGGGTACGCGCTGTGGCTGTTCGGCCGGTTCACCGAGGGCACCTTCGGGCGAACCCGCTTCGTGCTGCTCTTCTTCCTCACCGGGTTCCTCGCGTCGGCCACCTCGTACGCGTTCGGGCCGATCGGGGAGGTCGGGGCCGGCGCCTCCGGCGCGATCTTCGGCGTGTTCGGGGCGTTCGTGGCATACAACTTCCGGCGGCGCCACCTGGCCATGGCCGCCGCGAACCTCCGATGGGCCGTGATGCTGATCGCGCTGAACGCGTTCCTAGCGTTCGGCCTCGCGAACATCGACTGGCGGGCCCACGTGGGCGGGCTCCTGTCGGGGTTCGTCGCGGGCTACCTCGTCGAGGGCTTCGGACCGACCCGGCTCCGCCCCGCCGTCCAGGCGCTCGGGTTCCTGGCGATGGTCGGCATCGGCGTGGCGCTGGTCGTCACTCGGACCGCGGACCTCCGAGTCACCCTCGGACCCCTCGGGCTACGCTGGTAACTTGCCGGGGTTCGCGATCCCCAGGATCTGACCTGCCCGGGTGCCGACGTAGATCCAGCCGTGCCACACCGCGGGCGTCGACTCCACGCAGGCTCCGAGGTCCATCGTCCACAGCGGACGGACGCGCCGCAGGTGGGAGACGTCCCAGGCGTGGAGGGCCCCGGTGCAATCGCCCTGGATCAGCACGCCGTCCACGACCACGGGCGAGGCGATCGATGGCACCCCGATCCGGGTTTGCCAGACGATCTCCCCGCTGTCCGCGTCGACGGCCATGACCTGGCCATCCGCGAAGGCCTCGAACACGTTGCCGTCGTACAGCGCCGGCGTCGACCACGTGCCGCCGGCGCCCTCGAAGCCGAGATCCTCCACGTGGACGCTCCACACCAACGGGTCGTCCGGCCGACGGGGATCGAGCTTCATGAGCTGCCCGACCTCCTTCCCGCGGCTGTTGAACCGTTGGTACTCGCTGCCGACGTACAGGGAGCCTTCGTCGTCGATCACCACCGAGGCGTCGGTGTCGTCGCCGGTCCAGAACCGGAACACCCGCCGGTACCTCGTACCCCCGTCGAGCAGGTCCGAGATGTCCCATCCTTGCACCAGGCCGCCGGAGTTCGCGAAGTAGACCACCCCGTCGGCGTAGGCCACCGAGCTCTCGATCGAGACGTCCGTGTCCGGAAGCTCGGCCAGCAGCCGGTCGTCGAACCCCGGGATCGTGGCCACGATCTTCGGCGCGACCGTCACGAGCCCGTCCGTGCCGTGGCGGCGATGGAGGCGGATCACGTAGAGCCATGAGTTCTCGCTGCCCTCCAGCAGGTAGTCGCCGATCACCAGCGCGGCGCCGTCCCAGTCGTCGTTCCACAGCGGCCCAGGAACGCTCGTGTCGGCGTTCACGGACCACAGCACCGTCGGCTCCGCCCGGTCCAGCGCCACCACGCGGAACAGGTTGTCGCGCGAGCCCGCGTAGTAGAGCGGATACCCGTCGGGGTCGGAGGTCGCGGAGCCCTTCGCCAGGTCGCCGGTGACGAGGTCGGGACGCACCGGCTCCCCGGTCCTGCCGTCCAGGAAGTGGTAGCTGCCGTCGTAGGCGCCGACCCGGACCTCGATCCGCCCATCCCGAGCGATGACGTTCGGCTGGCCCGTCCACCCGGTCCCGCACCACAGCCGCTCGCCGTGTTGATCGCTCGAGGTCGAGCAGAGGGAGCCGCTCACCGGGTACCCCCAGATCACCGTGGGCTTCCGCGGCACCGGCCCCACGCCGTAGTACGTGCGGGTGGCGTTGCCCCGGAACGTCGATATGCCGCGATAGGCCGTGTTGATCGGCTCCGGCGACGGGACGGGCGGGGGCGACGGTTCGACCGACGGCGTCGGTGTGAGGGCCGGGCCGGACGCGACGGAGAGCGTCGGGCGGGGCGAGATCGTTCCCCCGGCGAGGGTCCGACCGGCCCGCCCGTCCTGGATCCGCCAGGCGACGACGCCCCCCGCGGCCAGGATCAGAGCCACGGCGATCGCCCCGAACGGGATCCTCGGCCGAGCGGCGTGCCGCGCGCGGGACCTGGGACTCACTCCGGACGCCCCCTTGCCCCGGGCACGCCGCCCCCGCTACACGGGCCCTTTCGACCCCGCGTAGGAGCCCAGGACCTTCAGCATGGAGGTGTGGAGGCGGACCTCCTCCAGCGCTGCGAGGAAATCGGGGTCGTCGGCCGGCCGCTCGACGTCCAGGTAGAACACGTACTCGAACGGGGCGCCGCGGCGGGGTCGCGATTCCAGCTTCGTCATGTTGATGTCGTGGCTCGCGAACGGCTCCAGCGAGGCCAGGAGCGAGCCGGGGCGGTCGTGCACCGCCATGACCAGCGAGGTCTTGTCGGGCGTGCCCAGCCCGGCGTCCTTCGTCCCGATGACGGCGAACTTCGTGAAGTTGTCGGGGTACGTCTGGATCCGCTCGGCCAGGACCACCATCCCGAACCGCGAGGCCGCCTCCACGCCGGCGACGGCCGCCTCGTCCAGCCGGCCCGACTCGGCCACCAGCCGGGCGGCGCCGGCCGTGTCGTGGACCGGCACCGGCTCGATCCGGTGGCCGGTGAGGAAGTCCTCGCTCTGGGCGAGCGCCTGCCAGTGCGAGAAGGCCTTCCGGATGCCCTCGAGGCGCGCCCCCGGCAGGGCGAGCAGGGCGTGGTCGACGCGGACCACGACCTCGCCCACGATCCGCACGAGGCTGCTGTTCAGCAGGAGGTCGTAGGTCTCGTTC
>DASWAT010000010.1:0-10106 GCA_036390995.1 Actinomycetota bacterium
GTCCTCACCCGTCAGGAAATACGCGAGGTCGAACACCATCGTGGCGGGCTGTGTCGACAGGTCCACGGATCGGATATAGCCGAAGTGCTTCCCGTCCTCGAGCTGCGGTGTGGGAACCGGGGTGGGCGAGCCTGGGCTCGCAGGAGGGGGCGTGGGTGTGGGCATTGGGGTGGAGGCGGAGGTCGCCGGGGGCGCCGGGCTCGTGCTTCCGGCGATCGGTCCCCCGTTCCCGCCGCATCCCGATGCCAACAAGAGGAGCGTCAACGGCAGCGTCAGATGCGTCCGGTGTGACATGGTGGCATCCCTCTCCGGTCTCTCGGGGGCAGTCTCCCATGGCCTCCCCGACATGCCGAGATAGTTCGTGACGCTAATTAGCTTTGCGAAGTATAGTGGTGTGATCGTGAGCCGAACCAGCACACTCGACGTCACGGAACTCGCCTCCCGCCTCCGGCTGGGGGTGACCCGCCTTGCCCGCAAGCTCCGGCAGGAGGCCGAATACGGCATCTCGCCGACGCTGCTGTCGGCCCTTTCCGCAGTCGAACGCGGCGGGCGCGTCACGGTGAGCGAGCTTTGCGCCGCCGAGCAGGTCCAGCCACCCACCATGAGCCGGGCCGTGGCAGGGCTCGAGGAAGCCGGCCTGATCACCCGCGAGCAGGACGCCGATGATCGACGGGTTTCCTGGCTCCGAGTGACCACCGAGGGCGCCAAGCTGCTCCAGGGGACCCGTCGTCGTAAGGAGGCCTACCTGGCAAAGCGGCTCCGCGAGCTCGGTCCCGCCGAGATGGCGGTGCTGGAGGAGGCGGCTGCGATCCTGGAGGAGCTCGTGGAGGGATCTCAGTGACGCGGGTAGGTCTCGCGGTCCACCGGACCTTCCATTCGGTCTCGCATTCGCGCAATTTCCGGCTGTTCTTCGTCGGCCAGTTCATCTCCGTGACCGGTACGTGGATGCAGTCGGTGGCGCTCGCATGGCTCGTGCTGAAGCTCACGGACAGTGCGGTCGCCCTGGGAGTGCAGGCGGCGCTGAACTTCGGCCCGATCCTGTTCCTCGGAGCCTGGGGCGGGCTTCTGGCGGACCGCCGGGACAAGCGGCGGATCCTCATCGTCACGCAGAGCGTGTTCGCCGTCCTCGCTCTCGTCCTGTGGGGCCTGGTCGCCACCGGCGTCGCGGTCCTGTGGGTCGTCTACCTGCTCTCGCTGCTGCAGGGCATGGTCACGGCGATCGACAACCCCACCCGTCAGAGCTTCTACGCGGAGATGGTCGGGCAGGATGACCTGCCGAACGCGGTCAGCTTGAACGCAGCGGTCATCACCGGGACCCGGATCATCGGCCCGGCCTTGGCCGCCCTCCTGATCGCCACCGTCGGGTTGGCCCCCTCCTTCCTGTTCAACGGGATCTCCTACGTGGCGGTCATCGGGGCGCTGTGGGCGATGCGTCCGGAGGAGCTTCACCGGGATGCGGTCGCGGAGGTCCACAAGGGTCAGCTCCGCGAGGGGCTCGCCTACGTGTGGCGGACGCCCGAGCTCCGGCTCCCGCTGGTTTGGATGGCCGCGATCTTCACGCTCTCGTTCAACTTCTCGGTCCTGTTCCCGTTGATGGCCACGCGCGTGTTCACCGGCGACGCCGGAACCTACGGAACCCTGCTCTCGGTCATGGGCGTCGGCTCGCTGGTGGGCTCGCTGCTCATGGCGCGGCAGCGGGATCCGAATCCTCGGCGTCTGGCGTACTCGGCCATGGCGTTCGGCGTCATCTCGATCCTGGCCGCGGCCGCACCGACCCTGCCGGTGGAGCTCGCCGTGCTCCTTCCGTTCGGACTGGTCAGCATGGTCTTCCTGATCACCGGGAACTCGACCCTGCAGCTCACGTCCCGGCCCGACATGCGGGGCCGGGTCATGGCGCTGTACGGGATCGTGTTCCTCGGTGGCACGCCGATCGGGGCCCCCGTCGCCGGCTGGGTGGCCGACCACCTGGGCGTGCGGTGGGGCATCGCCCTGGGCGGAGTGGTCGCCCTGGCCACGGGTCTGGCAGGGGTCCTGCAGATGTCCCGCACCCGGTGGCACCTGCCCTGGGTCCATCGGGCCCGCCGGAGCGCCGAGGTCGTTGCCGTGCCCACGGACGGAGCTTCCCTGGACCCCGAGCTGGCAAGGCGGGGTCACGGCCTGTCGGCCTGAGCCGATCTCAGGAGAGCTCTCGGTCCAGCGACCAGGCCGTGGCGCCCTCCCGACGCGAGACCTCGATCACTGTCCCGTCTTCCATCACCAGGCGGAAGCAGGCGAGCCTGGCCCCGTTCCGCTCCTCGAGCCAGCTCCGCTGGACCTCGACCCCTTCCTCGACGCCGCCCCAGACCACGGCCCGCGGCCATTCCTCGGCTCGCCCGCCCTCGTAGAAACGGATGACCAGCTCCGGGGTCCGCCCGACCCACCGGGGAAGGATCGGTGCCCACAGCAGGAAGACGAAGCCGACCGCCGCCACCGACCACGCGGGGCCAAGGACGGGCAACATCGGGATCGCCAGGAACGCGGCTGCCACCCGCGAGATGTTGTAGAAGACGTCGTACACGGCGAAGACCCGGCCGCGGTAGCCGTCGGGGATGGCCTCCTGGACCATCGTGTCGATGGGGATCTTCTTCCAGGCGAACGTGAGCCCCACGGCGAAGCTGGCCACGAGCACCGACCATCCGGTGATGTAGGTGGACACCAGAAGCAGGACCGCAGCGCCGGCGAGGAAGGCGCCGGCGACGATCCGCTCCTTCGCGAACCGCTCCTCCATCTTGCCGACCGTGAGGATCCCGAGGAGCACCCCGATCCCCCCGGCGCCGATGAGGTTCGAGAACGAGCCCACCCCCTCCTCGAACCGCTCCCGGAACACCATGAGCGACAGCACGAGCACGATGCCCTGGCCCATCTGGTCCAGGGTGATGGAGGTGATCGGCCCGAGCGCCCTCGGCGTGCGGACGAGGCGCCCGACGCCGTCGGCGAACTCCCGGGCCACCCGCTGGAGCTCGTCGCGCATCGGCGCCTCGGGTATCTGGTGCGGCGCGAGGTCGGTGGTGATCCGGGCCGCCACGAACGACGCGATCAGCCACATCGCGCCGGCGATCACGATCACCGGGGTGTTGCCCGACAGGTCGGCCAGCCACCCGCCCACGAACACGCCGACCAGCAGAGCCACGGTGCCGCCCACGGTGGCCATCGAGTTCGCCATCAGCAGATCCTCGGTGGGTACCAGGCGGGGGACCACGGCCTGGGCCGTTGCCAGGTAGAAGCGGTTCACCGACAGGACCCACAGCGCGCCCGCGTAGAACGCCACCGCCTGCTTCGTTGGGTCGAACAGCACGAGCCACACGAGCGCGGACCGGAACCACGGCGCCACCTGGAGGATCTTCCGGCGGGGCCACCGGTCGATGAACACGCCCGTGAACGGCCCGATCACGGAGAACGGGAGCGAGACCACGAGCGTGGCGATGGCGAACCCCGTCGTCGTGCTCTGCCGGTCGGGCGAGAAGACGACCGAGGCCACGAGCGCGGCCTGGAAGAGCCCATCCGCCGACTGGCTGATGAGCCGGATCGCGAACAGGCGTCGGAAGTCGTAGCTCCGGAGGGCGTCGCGAGCCCGCTCGCGGGTGCTCTTCATGCTCTCAGTGTTCCACCTGGAAACGCGGATGGGCCGGGCGAACCCGGCCCATCGAACGAAACCCGACGCGCCAGAGGTGGTCTAGGCGCCCGCCGGCTGGGTGTCGAAGAAGGCCGTCCAGTCGGCCCGCTTGCTGGCCCCGTTCCCGAGGATGAACTCCTCGACCATCTCGCGCGCCGCCTCGTCCGTGAACTGGACGGGGGGCGACTTCATGAAGTAGGCGCTGGGGCCGATCAGCGGTCCGGCCACCCCTCGGTCCTTCGCCAGCTTCGCGCTCCGGAGCGCGTCGATGACGATGCCGGCCGAGTTGGGGCTGTCCCACACCTCGAGCTTCAGCTCGATGTTCAACGGGACGTCACCGAAGGCCTGGCCCTCGAGGCGGATCTGGGCCCACTTGCGGTCCTCGAGCCACGGCACGTAGTCGGAGGGCCCGATGTGGATGTCCTTGCGGTCGAGCGGCTTCTCCAGCTGGCTCTGCACCGACTGCGTCTTCGACCGCTTCTTCGACACGAGCCGTTCGCGCTCGAGCATGTTCATGAAGTCCATGTTGCCGCCGAAGTTCAGCTGGTAGGTCCGGTTGAGCTTCACGCCGCGATCCTCGAAGAGCTTCGTGAGGATCCGGTGGACGATGGTCGCCCCCACCTGGCTCTTGATGTCGTCGCCGACGATCGGCACGCCCGCCTCCACGAACTTCCTCGCCCACGCCTTGTCCGAGGCGATGAAGGCCGGCAGGCAGTTCACGAACGCCACCTTCGCGTCGAGTGCAGCCTGCGCATAGTGCTTCGCGGCGCTCTCGCTGCCGACGGGCAGATAGGAGACGACGACGTCGGCCTCCACCTCGCGAAGGACCGAGGCCACGTCCACCGGCCGATGGTCGGACTCCTCGATGGTCTCCCGGTAGTACTTGCCCAGGCCGTCGAGGGTCGGTCCGCGCGAGACCGTCACGCCGGTCGGCGGCACGTCCGCGAACCGGATGGTGTTGTTGGGCTCGGACACGATGGCCTCGGCAACGTCGGTGCCCACCTTCTTGGCGTCCACGTCGAACGCGGCGACGATCTCCACGTCGCGCACGTGGTACGGCCCGAGCTGCACGTGCATGAGTCCGGGAACCCGGTCTTCGGGGTCGGCGTCCTTGTAGTACTCGAGGCCCTGCACGAGCGACGACGCGCAGTTGCCCACGCCGACGATCGCGAGACGAACCTTGCTCATGTGGTGCGCTCCTTTCGCCGAAGCGCGCGTCCTTCCCGGCGCTTCGTGCCCCCTCTCACCGTTTCCGACTGGCGCCGCTCGGCGGCGATCAGGCCGTTCAACCACGCGATATCCTGCTCGGTGGAGTCGCGGCCGTGCTGCATCAGCGACAGCGTGTAGGTGTCGAACCGCTCACGGGTCGCCGCGAGCGACGATGTGATCGTGGACAGCCGCTCCTCGAGGAACGCGCGCCGCTTCTCGAGCAGCCGGATGCGCGTGTCGGGAGCCAGGTACTTGAAGAAGGCCAGGCGGACCCGGAACCGGTTGTCCTCGGACGAGGTCTCGTGCCCCGCCTCCTCGAGCAGTTCCAGGAACAGCTTCTCGCCCTTGTCGGTGATGCGGTAAACGTTCTTGCGGCGCCCGACCTCCTGCTGGTCGAAGACGCGCTCGACGGCGCCCTCCTTCTCGAGGCGGCGGAGGCTGGGATACAGCGAGCCGTACGAGACCCGCCAGAACCCTCCCAGGGTGTCCGTGAGGCGCTTCGAGAGCTGGTAGCCGTGCATGGACCGCTCTTTCAGCAGACCGAGGATCGCGAGTTCGAGCATCGGGCGACGATGTCCTTCCGGTGTGTCGGTTAGATATATCGGTCCGATATATCTAACCGCTACGTGGCGGCGGCGTCAACCGCCGGAACCAGGTGCTCGGGAGCCGGGTGCCGGCCCGCCGCCAGGGCCAGGGCCGCACCCAGGGCACCCACGACTCCGCATCCGAGCCACAGGGCGTCGGGGCTCGCCGCGTAGACGCTGGTGCCGACCACGGGACCGAGCATCCAGGCCAGGCCGAACATCCCGCCGTAGGCCGACTGGTACCGCCCTCGAGCGTGCTCGGGAGCGCGGTCCGCGGCCAGCGCCGAGGCCACCGGAGACTCGATCATCTCGCCGAGGGTCCAGATGAGGATCATGGCGAGGAGCGTGGGCACCGTGCGTGCGATCACCAGCGACATGAACCCCAGGCCGATCAGCAGCTGTCCGAGCGCGATCATCCGGTTCCTCGGGCGGTGCTGGGTCCACGCGGTCACCGGAAGCTCGAACAGGACCACGATGATGCCGTTCAGGGCCTGGAGGAGCCCATACGTGGAGGGAGCGTACCCGGCGTCCCGGACGTGGAGGGGAAGCGTGGAGACGTTCTGCGAGTACACGGCGGCCGTGAGCAGGACGGCACCCAGGAACAGGAGGAACCCGCGGTCGGCCAGGATGGAGCGGGTGGCGCTGGCCCGGTGGCGCTCCTCGTGCCTGGCGGTGCGGACGCCGTGGGGCAGGAACACCGCGGCGATGACCCCGAACCCCGCCGACGTCGCGGCGTCGCCCACGAAGAGCAGGGAGAAGGAGTGCAGGGCCAGGAACCCACCGAGGGCCAGGCCGCACGCCCATCCGACGTTCACCGCCAGCCGGTACAGCGTGAAGGCGGTGACCCGCTGCGCGCTGGGAACGAGGTCCGCGATGAGGGCGCCGGCGGCGGGACGGTAGAGCTCGGCGGTGGCACCCAAGCACACCATCAACGGATAGATGACCGCGAGGCTGGTGGCTCGCCACAGGACGAGGGTCAGCCCGGACGCCGCGAACATCGAGGTGGTGATGGCGTTCCGGCGGCCGATCCTGTCGGCCAGCAGCCCGCCGACCGCCTGCGACAAGATGCCGCCGAGGCCGTAGCCGGCGATCGCGAGGCCCGCCTGCGGTGCGGAGTAGCCTCGCCGCGTGAGGTACAGGGTGAGGAACGGGAGGACGAACGTGCCCAGCCGGTTGACGAAGGAGCCTGCGAACAGGATCCACGCCGAGCGCGGCATGGAACGAACGTTCTGACGGAGGGTCGGACGGTCCACCGGCCGTCAAGCTTACGAGGGCTCGAGCGTCAGCGGCCGGGGCGCCGGTAGCGCGTCACGTTCTCGGGCGCCGCGAGGCCCGGGGGCAGGTGCGGGTCGGCCTCCGGCTCGCCGGGCACGGTTCGCAGGGGAAGCACACCGGCCCAGACCAGGAGGTCGTGGTCCGCTTCGTCGTCCTTCGGGGGCCCCGTGCGGATCTTCGCGGAGGCCTCCCGCATCTGGATCGCGAGGATCGTGGTCTGGTCGAGCTCACGCTCGTTCGGCATCCGAGCCTGCTCGGAGCGGCCCGCGCACACGTGCTCGACGAGCGCCTTCTGCGCCTCCCACTTCTCGGTTGGGTCCGTGACCTCGCGCGCGGGACCGTAGACGACGACGGAGCGGTAGTTCATCGAGTGGCTGAACGCCGCCCGGGCGAGCACGAGCCCGTCGAGGAGGGTGGCCACCAGGCAGACTTCGGCGCCGTTCTTCAGGGTGCGGATGGTGTGGCTGGCGTTCGAGCCGTGGACGTAGAGGGTGTCGCCCCTCCGGACATGGATCGTCGGGATCACGCGGGGCCGTTCCTGCTCGACGTAGCCGACGTGGCAGTACAGGGCCTCGTCGAGGATGGCGTCGATCGTGGCTCGATCGTAGGCACCCCGCTCGGGGTGGCGGCGGACCCGGGTCCGCTCGCTGGACGGCGAGAGCTCGGCCGGCATGCGGGCATCGTACGGGGAACCGCGGCCGGGCGGCCACGGAGGGCTATGGCGCCAGCAGGCGCTCCAGCGTCCCCACCACGGTCTCGGGCCCGCGCTCCCAGCCGACGTATCCGCGACGCTCCTGCCGGCCATCCTCGGTCACCTTCGTGACCTGCGGCTCGGCGGGGGTGTCCTCCTCCACGACGAGCGTCGGGACGTGCAGCGCACGACCGCACGGCGCGTCCATCGCCGCGCCGTCCGCAGGACCCACGATGACGGCGGCGATCGAAGGACCGTGGATCGGACACGGCCGGCCGGCGTCGACGGGACACGGCCGGACGCCGGGGCCCGGACAGCGGCGAACCTCGAACCCGGCGTCGTCGAGCCGCTCCTCCATCAGGTACACGGGCTCGTCGCTGCGATCACCGACCAGCAGCACCCGCGCGGTTCGCGCCACGTTCCTGAGCATGGCCAGCAGCAAGGAAGCGGCAACCGCCGCGAGCGTGGTCACGACCGCGAGGGCAACGCCCGCGGCCCACAGCACCACCGCGGCGAACCCCACGATCACGGCCACGTACCCCAGATACTCGTCGCGCCAGCGCATCGTCCGTCCCTCCTCGATCCGATGCCACGGTGCCGCCGGTGCGAGCCGGCCATCAGGGTCGAACGACCCCGAAGCGGGGGGTCTTGGGTATCGCGGCCGCGGCGGGTGGCTCAGCCGCCGAGCGGGCCCGGCTGGGTCCCGCCATCGCCGCGGCCGTTATCCCGCAGGAACCGTTCGACCTCGGCGGCCAGGTCGTCGCCCGTCGGCAGGCGCTCCTCGTCCATGAGGGCTTCCAGGCGCTCGACGTACGCCTTCGAGTCGGCGTCCTGGGCCACGACGGAGTCCAGACGCTCTCGCTGGGACATGGCCTCGTCCGGAAGGGTGCCCAGCGCGAACTCCACGCCGAGATGACGTCCCGCGTGCTCGAGCAGCGTGATCGAGCCGGCCGCGAACGGGCCGGTGACGTAATGGGGCACCTGGGCGAAGAAGCCCACGGCGGGGACCCCGCCGCCGGAAACGGTGAGCTCGATCGCCGAGAGCGTCGCCGAGGGCACACGCAGCAACCCGGGCGGTCCCTGCTGCTCATCCTCGCCGAGGAGCCCTGGCTTCGAGGCGGTCACCATCACAGGGACCGGACGGGTGTGGGGTACCGCCGCCGGGATCGATCCGAGGCTCACCCACTCCACCACGCCCAGCCTGAGGCAGAGCTCCAGGATCTCCTGCGCGAGCTCCCTCCATCGGAAGTCCGGCTCGGGGCCGTGCAGGACCAGGATGTCCCGCCCGTCCACATGCACGTGCTTCAAGGTCAGGTCCGGCCACGTGAGCTGGGTGAGGACGCCGTCGACGACGTCCAGGACGGGCCGTCGCGCCCGGTAGTCGTACAGGGCATCGGCGTCGAAGGTGGCAAGGATCCGGCCGCCGTCCGCGATGCGCGCGGCGGCCGCGGTCGAGGCCCCCGCGGCATCCACCCAGCCATCGAACGCTGCCAGCAAGGCCGGAGCGACGAGCGGCTCGGCCGGCCCGGTCGGATGGACGAGGGGCATGCGGGCAGCATAGTCGGGTCGGGGAGAGCCCCGGCGGGCGGTTCAGCCCCCGCCCGATGCACCCCGGGCCGAAGAGGCGCCCGGGGCATAGGGTAGAGGAAGGAGGTGGTTCGCGATGGCGGTGCGGTGCCCGGTATGCGGCGAGGAGCTCGCGGACGAGACCGAGCTCGCACACCACGACCATGAGATCCCGGCTGCGTGGCACGAGTCTGGCGCGGGCTTCACCTGCCCCACGTGCGGGGCCGAGTTCGACAGCGAGGAAGCCTTGATCGAGCACGAGGCCACGGGCCATCGAGGGGAGCGACGGAGGGCGCAGGGCGGCAGGTCGGGGGTCCGGCCTGCCGGCCCCCGTGACCAACGCCCGCCCCGCCACTGGCCACAGGGCTAGGGCGGACCCGGACGCCGGCGTTCGCCCGGTCTCAGGGCCCGGTGCCGTCGATCACGTTCGAGGCCACCAGTGCTCCTGGGCAGTCGGACAGATGGACGAACGGCTGCCCCGACATCGGTTGGACGTTGCCCTCGATCACCAGCCCGTCGATGCGGGTGAAGGACAAGGGCGATCCGGATCCCCTCCAGATCCGCGACGCGCGATTGTCCCGGAAGATCCAGTTGCTCCATCGGTTGTCCGCGATCGCATAGCGCTCGGCCGAGACGATGGTACGGAGCGTCCCGTCCACGGTGTTCCCCTCGATCAGGACGTTGCGCACCGTGCCGCCGGTCTTGCTGGAGAGGAAGGTCAGCCGATACGGGCCGACGGTGTTCCCGCGGATGGTGATGCCGTCGACGACCCACTCGGGCGAGATCGGCTCGAGGTCGAAGGATGCCTGGCGGACGTCCGACAGCACGTTGTCCTCGATCGTCACGTCGTGCCCATCGGCCACGGCGATGCCCTGGCGGCCGTTGCGGGCGAACCGGGAATCGCGGACGACGATCTGACTGCCGCCTCGGATGTAGACGAAGTCACCGAACACGTCACTCGCGCCGACCCGATCGAGCGTCACGCGGGACGAGTCGCGGATGGAGAAGCCGTGCTGGAACGCGAACGCCGGACGCCAGGCCTGATCGGACAGCCCGGCCTGGGCGTTCGCGCCGACGACCGATAGGTCGTGGATCGTGATCCCGGTGGAGTCCTTGATCAGCAGGTTCG
>DASWAT010000011.1:0-2317 GCA_036390995.1 Actinomycetota bacterium
CGACGCTGGAGGTCCTGGCCGTGGACGCGGCCCTGCGGCGGATCGGCTCGACGACGGGTGCCGGATCCCAGGCGGCTCGCAAGCGCGAGCTCGCGGACCTGTTCGGCCGGGCGACCGAGATCGAGCAGCGGTTCCTCCGCGGCCTCCTCACCGGCGAGGTGCGGCAAGGCGCCCTCGAGGGCGTGATGGTCGAGGCCGTGGCCCGGGCCGCGGACGTCCCGGCGACCGCGGTCCGCCGCGCCCTCATGGTCGGGGCCGATCTCGGTCCCGTGGCCGCGGCGGCGCTCGCCGAAGGTGAGGATGGGCTCGCGCGATTCCACCTCGTGCCGCTCGAGCCGATCCAACCGATGCTCGCGCAGACGGCTGAGGACCTCGACGACGCGCTGGAACGCATCCACCCCGCGTCGGTCGAGTGGAAGCTCGACGGCGCGCGGATCCAGGTCCACCGCGCCGGGAAGGAGATCCGCGTGTTCACCAGGAACCTCGCCGACGTCACGGACCGGGTGCCGGAGATCGCCGAGCAGGTCTCCCGACTGCGCGTGAAGGCGATCGTGCTCGACGGCGAGGCGATCGCTCTGCGATCCGACGGAAGGCCGCATCCGTTCCAGGTCACGATGGGCAGGTTCGGGAGTCGCCGCGGGGTGGAGGAGCTCCGTGTGACCGTGCCGCTCTCGTGCTTCTTCTTCGACGTCCTGCACTCGGACGGCGACGACCTCATCGACCGGCCCGAGTCGGAGCGGTTCGCCGTGCTCGAGAGCCGACTGCCGGCGGAGCTCCGGGTGCCCCGGATCGTGGCGGCGTCGGTCGAGGAGGCCGGACCGTTCCTCGAGGACGCGCTCGCCCGCGGCCACGAGGGCGTGATGGTGAAGTCCCTCGACGCGCCGTACGAGGCCGGCCGTCGAGGGGCGAGCTGGCTGAAGGTCAAGCTCGCCCACACGCTCGACCTCGTGATCCTCGCGGCCGAGTGGGGGCACGGCCGGCGCCAGGGATGGCTCAGCAACCTCCACCTCGGCGCGCGAGACCCGAAGAGCGGGGGCTTCGTCATGCTCGGCAAGACGTTCAAGGGGATGACCGACCATATGCTCCAGTGGCAGACGGAGCGGCTGCTCGAGCTCGAGACCCACCGCGACCGATACACCGTGTACGTGCGGCCGGAACTGGTCGTGGAGGTCGCGTTCGACGGGCTGCAGTCGAGCTCCCGCTACCCCGGCGGCCTCGCGCTCCGGTTCGCGCGGGTCAAGGGGTACCGGCCCGACAAGCGCGCGGAGGAAGCCGACACGATCGAGACCGTCCGTGCCATCCACGCAGGCACTGCCCCCGTGCGACCGGGCTCGGCACGAGGCAGGATGTGAGCGCATGGGCCGTGACCGGTCGGGAGCTTCCTTCATCTTGCCCGCCCCCACCCCCTGTGAAAGACTCCGCTGTCCGGAGACGCCAACCCCCGTCGTCGGATCGTCTGCACGTGCCAGGAAGGAGCGCTGCGAGCTCGGGTGGGCCACGTCCTGATCGTCGACGACGATCCGCTCAACCGCCGCCTCCTGACCGCGAGCCTTGAGGCCGACGGACATCGAACCGCCTCCGCGGACGACGGGCTCGCCGCGCTTGCCGCCCTCGACACCGATCCGCCCGACGTCGTGCTGCTCGACATCGTCATGCCGGGGATCGACGGCATCGGTGTGCTCGAGCGCATGAAGCGGGATCCGACCCTGCGCCACATCCCGGTGATCATGATCTCCGGCGTCGACGATGCGGACAGCGTGATCCGTTGCCTCGAGATCGGTGCCGAGGACTTCCTCCCCAAGCCGTTCGATCGGGCCATCCTCCGCGCCCGCGTGAGCGCCGGGCTCAACCGCAAGGCCATCCACGACCTGGAGCAGGAGCGCGTCCGGCACCTGTTCGCACGGTTCCTGCCCGAGTCGCTCGTGGCGGAGCTCCTGGCCAAGAGCGACGGGGAGCCCACGATCCGACCCGAGCTGTTGACGGCGACGGTCCTGTTCGCCGACCTCCGGAACTTCACCGCTTTCGCCGAGGGCCGGCCGGTCGACGAGGTCATCGCGACGCTGAACCGCTACCTCAGCCTGGTCACCGACGCCGTGCTCGACAACGGCGGCACCCTGATCGACGTGATGGGTGACGGGGTCATGGCGGCGTTCGGGGCACCGATCGCGAGCGACGACCACGCGGATCGGGCCCTGGCCGCCGCTCGTGAGATGGCCGGCGAGAAGCTGACCGCGTTCAACGGATGGCTCCGCGATGCCGGGCTCGGCGACGGGTTCCGCATCGGCGTGGGGATCAACTCGGGGCCCGTGATGTCGGG
>DASWAT010000012.1:0-7196 GCA_036390995.1 Actinomycetota bacterium
GCCTGGACCAGGAGGTCGTCGGCAACGTGTCGATCCGCGTGGGCGGCACGGAGCGGCCGGACACGTGGGAGGTCCAGGGGCGCGGCGAGCTCCAGCTGGCGGTGCTGGTCGAGATGATGTGGCGCGAGGGCTACGAGCTCACCGTGGGAAAGCCGCAGGTCGTGACCCGCACGATCGGTGGCCGGCTGCACGAGCCGATGGAGCGGGTCGCCATCGACACGCCAGAGGACTACCTCGGCGTGGTCTCCCAGCTGCTCGCGCTCCGGAAGGGCCGGCTGGAGCAGATGGTGAACCACGGCACGGGGTGGGTGCGCATGGACTACCTGGTGCCGGCCCGGGGGCTCATCGGATTCCGGACTGAGTTCCTCACCGAGACGCGGGGAACGGGGCAGCTCCACCACGTCTTCGACGGCTACGAGTCGTGGCACGGCGACCTGCGGACCCGGCCGACCGGATCGCTGGTGGCCGACCGGTCCGGCACCACGACCACGTTCGCGCTGCTGAACCTCCAGGAGCGGGGCAGCCTGTTCGTGGGGCCGGGCGAGGACGTCTACGAGGGCATGATCGTCGGCGAGAACCCTCGGGCCGAGGACATGGACGTGAACCCCACGAAGGAGAAGAAGCAGACGAACATCCGCCAGTCCACGGCGGAGGAGCTCGTCCGGCTGATCCCACCGCGCGAGCTCTCGCTCGAGCAGGCGCTGGAGTTCATCCGCGAGGACGAGTGCGTCGAGGCCACGCCGGCGAAGGTCCGCCTCCGCAAGGTGATCCTCGGGCAGCAACAGCGGGCGAAGGCAGCCCGCCGCGGCCGCCCGCCCAGAAGGTCGCTGACCTGACTGATCTCGTCTGACCTGGCGGCGATCGCAGGTCTGCCATCCTGTGCCGCGAATCTGCCATCTGGGAGCCGCGATCCTGCCACGGTAGGTCCGCGATCCTGCCATACTGAGCCTATGCGCAGGGGGCTCTTTCCGCGCGGTGCGGAGCGCCGGGTTCACCAGGCATTGGCCGACACCCGGGTCGTCGCGATCGTCGGTCCGCGGCAGGTGGGGAAGACGACACTCGTCCGCGAGCTGATCCAGCGAGACCAGCGCGCCTCCTTCTTCACATTGGACGACCCCGTGGTCTTAGAGGCTGTGCGCGCGGACCCGGCGGCGCTCGTCGCAGATCGGCGTGGCCTCGTCGTGTTCGACGAGGTGCAGCGCGCTCCCGAGCTCATGCTGGCGATCAAGCTTGCCGTCGACGAAGACCGACGACCTGGACAGTTCCTCCTCACGGGCTCTGCAGATCTCCTGTCCGTCCGCGGACTCGCGGATGCGCTCGCCGGGCGGATCGAACTGATCGATCTCCTCCCCCTGACGCAAGGCGAACTCGAGGGGAAGCCGTCGCGCTTCATCGACCAGATCCTCACAGGTCGGTTTCGCGGGCTGGGTGGAACGCGGCCGGACAAACGTGACTATCTGCGGAGGGCCGTAGCCGGCGGCTTCCCTGAGGCCATCGCGCGCCCAGAAGGTCGTCGGCGAGGGGTCTGGTTCGAGTCCTACGCGAAGACCGTCACGGAGCGGGAGGTACCGAATCTCGTCGACCTGTTTCGTATCCGAGATCTGCCGAGACTGCTGAGACTCGTGGCTGCACGTCATGCGTCCGTCCTGAACGTTGCGGATCTTGCGCGCGACGCCGGGATCCCGGAGCGGACGGTGCATCGGTACCTGGATGTTCTGGAGGGTGTCTACTTGATCCGCCGGGTCCGCGCATGGTCCGGGAACCTAACGGCTCGAGAGGCTCGTCAACCGAAGATCTACATCACTGACTCGGGGCTTGCCGCCCATCTCCGGGGAGCGACCACCGAGCGCCTCATGCGTTCTGTGACCTCACATGGGACCGATGGTCCGATCCTGGAGGGGCTCGTCGTTGGCGAACTGATGGCGCAGTCGACATGGGCGGCGACGCTGACGGAGATCTTCCACTATCGGGATCGCGACGGCCGGGAGGTCGATGTCCTCGTGGAAGCCAACGACGGAGCCATCGTGGGTCTCGAGGTCAAGGCGTCGAGCACGGTTCGAAGCGACGATTTCCGCTCTCTTGCTTTCCTACGAGATCGTCTGCACGATCGATTCGTGCTCGGCGTTGTTCTGTATGCGGGCCAGAGAACGCTTTCCTTCGGCGAGCGCTTGAGGGCGCTCCCGATCGCGGCTCTGTGGCAGGTATCGACGAAGTCCAGTACCGAAGATTCCTTGGGGCCAGGCTACGGCGTCAGCGCCCCTTAGTCCTCGGCGATCGCGACGCGCTCCAGCACCACGTTCTGCCGGGGCCGGTCCTGGGGGCCCGTGGCCACCTTCGAGATGGCTTCCACCACGTCGTATCCCTCGGTGACCTCCCCGAAGATGGTGTGCTTGCCGGTGAGCCACGGGGCGGGGGCGACGGTGACGAAGAACTGGCAGCCGTTCGTGTTCGGGCCGGCGTTCGCCATGGCCAGCAGGCCCGGCCGGTCGAACGACGGACCGTTCGGCGGGACCTCGTCCTCGAACCGGTAGCCCGGACCGCCGGTGCCGGTGCCGGCGGGATCGCCGCCCTGGATCATGAAGCCGTCGATCACGCGGTGGAAGACCGTGCCGTCGTACAGGGGATCGGCCTTCGAGGCCCCGTCCCGCGGGTCCGTCCAGTCCTTCGCACCGGTGGCCAGCGCGACGAAGTTCTCCACGGTCTTCGGGGCGTGCTCGGACATCAGCTGCACCGTGAACGAGCCCATCGAGGTCTGGAACGTCGCCGTCGTCATGTGCGCACCGCCTCCCGATCGTGGAGCGAGCCAGTCTACGACGCACCCCTCGTGGCCCGTCCGGCCTCCCGCCCGTGTCGCGACAGCCAGGGAAGCGCCGGGGGGATGTAATGACCGTCGGGGTACCGATCGGAGGACCAGGGGGCCGGGGGTGCCATCGTCAGGCGAGCCAGCCCGATGAGGGCCGCGTCGTAGTTCACGCGCCATCCGGCGAAGTCGCGCCAGGCCTGCTCACGGTCCGGCTTCAACGGCACGCCGGCCTCAGCCAGGGTCGCGCACGCGGCCTCGTACTCCTCGCGCGTGACGGAGATGGGGTCGGTCGGGGCGGGATCGTGGGGCGTAGGGATCCAGAAGAAGTCGGCGATGTGGCGCAGGCATAGGTAGCCGGCGCGGATCATGAACTCCGCTTCGGGTTCGCGGGGGACATCCGCGCTGGACACGTAGAGCGAGGCACCGTCCAGGATCCCGCCGGCGGACGTGACCCAGGACTCGTCGGCGTGGAGCGATCGGAAGAACACGAGCGCCGGGAACGAGCTGTGGCTCTGGTCGACGTCCGTGAACCAGTCCTCCCAGGACTTCCACAGGCCGTGGAGGCTCTCCAGCCGACCGACGATCCAGGCCAGTTGGAGGAGGTAGACGCCGCTGGGGGGGCGCCCGGCTCGCACCTCCAGCTTGGAGACCCCGGCCTCCCGTCGGGCCAGGGCCGAGTAGAGGCTGGGCAGGTACGTGATCAGCAGGGCCAGGAGGAACAGGCCGATCGCGGCGGCCGTGAACGCCAGCAGCGCCGAGATGATGCCGTCGCCCCGGGCGAACCCCAGGGTGAACAGGGAGGAGCCGGCCAGCGTGACGGCTCGAGACCACGAGACCCTTTCCAGCCCCCAGAACATGCCGGCGTACCCGGCGATCACCAGCGTCAACCACACGATGAGCAGGGCCAGGAGCGAGACCGGCGCGTAGAACGCCATCACCTTGTCCCGCCGCACGTAATCGTGCCGGTGGTTCGCGCGGAGCCAGAACACGCGCCGGACGGTGACGAACACCGCGCGCGACAGGTGCGCCTGGAGGGCTCTGGGCACCAGGAACGTGCGGATCGCGGATCGCAGCGTCAGGAAGACGATGGCGGACCCGAGCGCGAAGACGAGGATCCGAAGGACGATCACGGCGGGGCCGAGCTTACCGCCGCGGGGGAGCGCGGTCAGCGCTCGTGGATCAGGAGAGCACCTTGAGGGCGTGCGGCACCGTGTCCTCGGGAGACACGTTGTACCAGGCCTCCTGGATCCGTCCCTCCTCGTCCACCAGGAACGAAGAGCGGATGATGCCCATGACCCGCTCGCCGGTGGAGCGGACCCGCTCGCCCCACACGCCGTAGGCATCGGCCACCGCGTGATCGAGATCCGAGAGCAGGGCGAACCCCAGCGAGTACTTCTGGTCGAACGCGGCCTGGTCGCCGGGCGGGTCGGGGCTGATGCCCAGGACGTCCACGCCGAGCCCGGCGAGCTCGTCCTTGGCCTCGCTGACGGCGCGAGACTGCGTGGTGCAGCCGGGGGTATCGGCCTTGGGGTAGAAGTAGACGAGGACCTTCCGGCCGCGGAAGTCGGACAGGCTGACCGTGCCGCCCTGCTGTCGCTCGAGCGTGAAGTCGGGGGCCCGGTCGCCCCGTCGAAGCGCGGACATACGACCAGGGTACCTCGCGTTCCCGCGAACTATGGTCGGGGGCGACCGAGGAGGCGGTGATGGGGTACGGACGAACCGTTCTGATCGACGAGCCGGTGGCGGCGGCCGTCCCGAAGGTGAAGGAAGCCCTGAAGGCCCAGGGGTTCGGCACGCTGACCGAGATCGACGTGCAGGCCACGCTGAAGGAGAAGCTCGACGTGGACACGGATCCCTACGTGATCCTGGGAGCCTGCAACCCACGCCTGGCGCACCGGGCGCTCCAGGTGGAGCCGGACGTCGGGCTCCTGTTGCCCTGCAACGTGGTGGTCCGTCCGCACGAGGGACGGACGATGGTCTCCGCGATGGACCCTGGACTGTTCGCCGAGCTGATCGATCACCCGGACCTCCGGCCGATCGCCGACGAGGCCACCGAGCTGATCGACGCGGCCCTCGACTCGCTTACCTAGCCGCCGTTGGCTGCGCCTGGTGCTCCCGGTCACCCATTCGCGGGCATCGATGTGCTACCTTCATGTACATGAAGGGTACGGTGGGGGTCGCGGAGCTGCGTCGGAACCTCAGCCGGTACCTACGGCGCGTCGAGCGCGGCGAGCGGCTGGTGGTCACGGATCGGAACCGACCGGTCGCGGAGCTCGGTCCTCCGACGCGCGACGGCACCGAGCTCGACCGGCTGATCGCGGAGGGACGGGTGCCGCGTCCGACCCGGCGCGGTCTGCCGGAGCCGCTTCGGCTCGAGGGCGACCCGTACGCGCTCAGCCGCGCGCTCGACGAGATCCGCGGCGAGCGCTGAGGTTGGCGCTCTTCTATGCCGACGCCTCAGCACTCGTGAAGCTCGTCCGCGACGAGCCCGAGAGCTCCGCATTACGCGCCTTCATCGGCGATGCCGACCTCGTCTCGTGCGAGCTCCTACTCGCGGAGGTGCCACGGGCCATCCGACGAGCGGCAGCCCGCGACGCGCGCCTCCCCGTGGACCTCCTCATCGCCCGCACCGGCGAGATCCTCGACGCGGTCGCCCTGCTACCCCTCGACCGCGGCCTGCTCGCGGCGGCCGGTGCGCTCGCGGAGCCCGCCCTGCGGGCGCTCGATGCGATCCACGTAGCTGCAGCGGTCGATCTCTCGCCGATCGACGCCTTCGTCAGCTACGACGAACGCCAGGCTGCGGCCGCCCGACTCGCCGGCCTGCGCACCGTGAGACCGGGCGGCTGACTCAGCCCCCGGTCAATTGGGCGACGAGGGCTTCGGGATCGGTCACCGGGAGCTTGCAGGCGAACCGTTCGCACACGTAGGCCGTGGGCTTGCCGTCCACGAGTTCGCGGTCGTGCAGCAACGGCACGGCCGCGCGGGAGGTCTCGTCGTCCGGCGCGGCGACCGCGAGGACGTGGTTCGGGAGGAACCGCCTCGTGGTCACCTCGTCGGTCAGCGCACGGGTCTGGGGTGACGAGGGGTCCCCGATCACGGCCACCTCCCGCGCGCCGGACAGGTACAGGTCGAGGGCCGAGAGCGCCTGGCCGAAGCCCGTCGGCGCGGTGCCCATGCCCTGCTGCACCAGGCGGAGGGAAGAGGCGGCCGCCCGTTCGTACCCGGGCTCGCCGGTGAGGTGCGCCATCCGAAGGAGGACGTCGGCGGCGGCCGAGTTCCCGCCCGGCGTCGCGTTGTCGTACAGCTCCTTCGGCCGGATCACGAGCGCCTCGGCATCCGATCCCGTCTGGAAGAACCCGCCCCGCTCGTCGTCGTGGAACAGCCGGAGGAGCTCGTCGGTGAGCGCGCGCGCCTCCTCGAACCACCGGAGCTCGAACGTCGTCTCGTACAGCGTGAGGCAGGCCTCGGCCAGCAGGGCGTGGTCGTCGGCGTAGGCGAGGCCGCCGGCGCGTCCGTTCCGCCACGAACGCAGGAGCCGGCCCGTCTCGTCGCGGAGGTGGGAGAGGACGAACTCGGCAGCTCGCACCGCGGCGTCGATCAACGCCTGGTCGTCGAACGCTCGGCCGGCCTCCGCGAGGGCGGAGATGGCCAGCCCGTTCCACGCCGCCAGGATCTTGTCGTCGGTGCCGGGATGCGTCCGCCCTTCCCGGACCTCGAACAGCTGCTCGCGCGCCGTCTCCAGATCGCGCGCGAGCTCGAGCGCGTCGGCACCGAGCTCGTCCGCCACCGCCTGCGGCGGATGCGGCATCCACAGGACGTTCGTTCCCTCCCAGTTGCCGTCGGGTGCGGCGCCGAACGCCGTCGCCACCGCCTCGCCGGCGATCTCGACGAGCTCGTCCCACGACCACACGAAGAAGCGTCCCTCCACGCCCTCCGTGTCCGCGTCCTGCGAGGAGAAGAAGGCGCCCTCCGGGTGCTGCATCTCGCGCAGGAGGTAGGTGGAGGTCTCGACGGCCACCCGGCGATAGCGCTCGGCGCCGGTCACCTGCCAGGCCCGCGTGTACAACCGGACGAGCTGGGAGTTGTCGTAGAGCATCTTCTCGAAGTGCGGCACGTGCCAGCGCTCGTCGGTCGAGTAGCGGTGGAAGCCGCCGCCGATCTGGTCGTACATCCCGCCCGTCGCCATCCGGTCGAGCGTGAGGGTGAGCATGTCGAGGGCGTCCGGCACGCCGCGGAGATGACACCGCAGGAGGAACTCGAGCGTCATCGGCTGCGGGAACTTCGGCGCGCCGCCGAACCCGCCCCACCGCGCGTCGAAGCCGGCACGGAGGCGTTGGAACGCCTCCTGCAGGATGTGGTCGGTGAGCGGGTCGGCCGGCGCGGTCGCGGTGGA
>DASWAT010000013.1:0-4445 GCA_036390995.1 Actinomycetota bacterium
CCTCAGTGGGGGCGATGCCACGCTCCTATCAAGCCACGCCGGCCGGTCTCCTACGTCCGAGGGGCGGCAAAAGCCGTGCTGCCCACGAAGGGCACCCATGCTAGGAGCCAACCCCTCGGACACCGACCAGCTTGACACTGAGCGGTCATGCTACCGGCCCGGGACGGGTGCCTCGCGTCGCACGCCGAGTGACACAATCGAGGGCGTGCAGGAGGACGAACGCATCGACCTCGAGCTCCACCGGCACCTGTCCGACGGCGACCGAGGTGCGTTCGAGGAGCTCTACCGCAGGTATGCCGCCTCCGCGCACGGCCTAGCGCTGCGGGTCACTGGGCAGGACTCCCTGGCGCAGGAGGTGGTCCACGACGCCTTCCTGGCCCTGTGGCGGGCCCCGGAGGCCTACGACCCGACCCGAGGACCCTTCCGCACGTTCTTCCTGTCCCTGGTCCACCATCGGGCCGTGGACACGGTCCGCAGGGAGGAGCGCCTGCGGAAGCGGGCCGAACGGGTATCGAACCTCGAGCCTCGTGCTGGCGAAGATGTAGCGGAGGAGATCGTGGAGGGCGCGTACCTCCTGGCTCGCCGAAAGGAGATCCGGGAGGCGCTGGAAACGCTCCCTCCTGACCAGCGCAGGGTCGTGGAGCTGGCCTACTTCGGAGGGTACACGCAGGCCAGGATCGCCGAGGAGCTCGGCATCCCGGTGGGGACCGTGAAGACGCGGACCCTCGCCGCCATGAGGAAGCTCCGTCGGGCGCTGTACCGAGAGGACTGACGTGAACGAGGAACACGACCGGATCGAGGAGCTGCTGGCCGGCTATGTCCTGCTCTCCCTGACCGGGGAGGACGCGATCGAGGCCGACCGCCTGCTCTCCGAGCACGTCCCCACGTGTCCGATGTGCCGGGATACCCTGGCCGGGTTCCAGGCCGTCGCTGGGGAGCTCGCGCTTGCCGCCGAACCGGTGCCTCCGCCGGACCTGATCCTGCCGCGGATCCGCCGCGACCTCGGTGCGCCGCCGTCCGTCCGGCGCCCCCGTCGCGGGGCCTGGCTGGTGGCCACCGCCGCCGGGGTCGCTCTGCTCGTCGCCCTCGCCGGGCTGTCCCTGTCGCTGGGCGATCGCGTGTCGAAAGCGGAGACCCAGCGCGGTCGTCTCCTCGAGGCGATCGGCGCCATGCAGCAAGGGGGCGCGAACCCCGTGAGCCTGCTGAGCCAGACCGGGACCCGGACGGGTGGAGAGCTGGTCGAGATCTCCGGGCCGAACATGGAGCGGATGTACCTCGTGGGACACGACGTCCCCACCCCCGCCCCAGGCAGCGCTTACCAGCTGTGGCTCGGCACGAACGGCCGGTTCGTTGCGGTGGGCGAGATGTTCTTGCCAGACAACGGCCTGGTCGTGGTGGAGCTCGCGATCCCCGCGGGGGCGGGCTACGACGAGGTGGCCATCACCGAGGAGCGCGAGGGTTCGCAGCCCACCGCTCCAGGACGGTTCCGCTGGAGCGCCACCCTCTAGGAGACCGGCTCGGCGGCCGGCGGAGCCGTATCGGCCACAGGCACGGGTCTGGAGGCCCGGAGGAAGCCCCAGAACATCACCGCGATGCCGGCCAGCAGGCCGATCGAGAACACCGGGACCACGTTGAGACCTGCCCCCACCCCCGACCCGATCGCAACGACGGTAGCCCCGGTCGCGATCAGGATCGTGCCGACCATGCGGTCGAGGAGGGCCGGGACCGCACGCATCTTCCAGATCGACCAGACCGAGCCCACCAGCAGCAACACGTACGCGGGGTAGGCATACAGCTGGGAGAGGCGGTACGGCAGCGTGTCGCGGGCGAACGCATCCTTGCCGAGCGGGAGGTCCTTCGCAAGCGCCGAGCCGTCGATCACGGAGGTGCGGACCCGGGCCGTGGCGAACGCGGTGGCGAACAGGAGGAGCAGCAGGAGCCCGTGGTTCACCCACCGCTTCCTCACCAGGAGGTACAGCTCCCCCATCGCGAGGAACGGGACGTTCAGGACCGCCCCGAACAGCCAGTACGCTCGGTATTCGGCCTTCGTCCAGCCGTCGATCACCCCCAGGAACAGGGCCAGCGAGGCCACCGCGTACATCAGCAGGGCGACGGCCCACAACAGCTGGTAGGCCCGCTGACGACGGATGAACTGACGCACCAAGAGCGCCCCGAACACCAGCGCGATGGCCGCGGCCCCCAGCGGGAAGATCCACATGGCGCCCTGCAGCATAGCCGCGACCGGTGGGTCCGCCGATACAATCGCGCCGTGACCCAGCCGTCCTTCCCCGGTCCCCAGCTGCTCTGCTCCACGGCAGCGTTCTTCAGCCGCCCGCTGCGGGAAGCCTTCGAGCACATCGCGGGCGCCGGGTTCTCCGGTGTCGAGATCATGGTGACGCGGGACCCCGACACGCAGGAGGCACACAGACTTCGGGACCTCTCCGAGGAGCACGGCTTGGCCATCCGCGCCATCCACGCCCCCTTCCTCTTGATGACACGGAGCGTGTGGGGCACCGACCCGGTCGGGAAGATCTACCGCGCGATCGAGCTGGCGGAGGATCTCGACGTTCCGCTGGTCGTGGTCCACCCCCCGTATCGATGGCAGACGGCGTATCGGAGATGGCTGGACGATCGGCTGCCCGAGCTCTCGGATCACACCGGCGTCCGGGTGGCCGTCGAGAACATGTTCCCGGTCCGGCTGCGGGGAGGGCGCGGGGTGAGCTTCCACACGCGCCACCAACCCGACGAGCTCGAGCGCTTCTCGGATGTCGTCCTGGACACGAGCCACGCGGCGGTCTCCGGGCTGGATCTCGGCCAGACGTACCGCCGGCTTGGCGCCCGGATCGCCCACGTGCACCTGTCGAACAACGCCGGCAAGGGGTGGGACTCACACCTGCCGGTCGAGCAGGGAGTGCTCCCACTCGCCGGGTTCCTCGAGCTCATCGCGGGCGACGGGTTCGCGGGCGCGGTCTCGCTGGAGCTCGACCTCCGGCGCTACCTGGAGTCGCCGGAGGAACTCCGCGAGATCCTGGTCTCGAACCGCGAGTTCTGCGAGGCCCGGCTGCCCCAACCGGCCTGACCGGGCCGCTGTTCCCGCCGGGAGACCGCGCCGTCCCCCAGGGAACCGACTGTCGGCGGTTGTCGTCTCAGGCATAGGATCGTCAGTGGAGATCGGGGGGTGGGTCCTGTGCGCGTCGCACGGTGGCTTCGGCCGTACCGCTTCGCCTTTCCGTCCGCGGCGTTGGCCATCGCGCTGTTCGCTTCGATCCTCGTCGGCAAGGCGGCCCCGGCGGCAGCGGTCTGCACCTCTCCACCGGCCGTCTTCCCCGAAAGCAGCCTCGCGCCCGGGATGGCGGCGACCGGCCTGACCACGATCTCGGGGACCACGCCGACGTCGTTCACGGTCCAGATCCTCGGCGTGATCCCCGACGGGATCATGCTGGGCATGGACGCCATCGTCGGACGGGTGAGCGGACCAGCCACGTTCCTCGACCAAACCGGTGGGGGATTCTTCGGGATGTCGGGCTCGCCGGTGTCCATCGGCGGGAAGCTCGTGGGGGTGGTGTCGTTCGGGTACTGGTCCGACCCCACGGTCGTCGGGCTTACGCCGGCCTCTGCCATGGTCGACCTGCTCGGGTACCTGGGCAACGGCGGCACGCCCGCTCGAGCCATCTCGTTCACACCCCGGCTCCGCAGGGCCGTTGCCGAGGCGACCGGCGTTTCCGCCTCACAGATCACCGGCGGGCTCGAGCCGCTGCCGGTGCCAGTGGGCGTCTCGGGACTGTCCGGACGACGCCTGCGGCAGCTGCAGGAACGGCTGAACCGGCACCAGCTCGGGGTGCACCTGTTCCCGTCGGGCTCGGCGGCCGCGCCCGCGACGAGCTCGGCGACGTCCTTCTCCCCCGGACAACCCATCGGCTCGGTGATCTCCTACGGCGACGCCACGATCTGGGCCATGGGCACGACCTCGATCGCGTGCGGTGACGTCGTGGCTGCGTACGGCCACTCCCTCTTCGGAGCGCCGCCGGGCTCCATCATGCTCGGCATGACCGGCGCGAACGTCCTCACGATCATGCACACGCCGGGAGCCCCAGGCGAGATGCTCGGCAACGTCACCGACACGCGGGGGGTCTTCACGCAGGACCGGTTCGCCGGCCAGGTCGGGACGTTCGGCGCCCTGCCGCCGACCGCGGCGATCACCAGCGACCTGTCCAGCCCCGACACCGGGATCGCCCGGGTCGGCCGCACGGACGTGGTGTTCCAGCAGGACTACTGGTTCACCGACGCCGCATGGAGCCATCTCTACGCGAACCTGGCCGCGGTGTTCCAACGCTACGGGAGCGGCACCTCGAGCCTGTCCTGGACGATCGAGGGCGTGACCGAGACCGGCACTCCGTTCACCGTCACGAATCGGGGCATGTTCTGGTCGCAGTACGACGCCTCGA
>DASWAT010000014.1:0-5064 GCA_036390995.1 Actinomycetota bacterium
GAGCGCCCGCTCGACCGTCTCCAAGTCGGTCACCAAGCGTTGTCGCGTCCCGAGGTCGACGTCGGCGAGCTTGCGCCGGGTCTCGGTGAGGGCGGTCCGGCAGAACGCGATCCGTTCCCGGCCATCGTCGGTGAGCCGGGCCCCGCGGAGGCCCTCGTCCCTGGGCAGGAGCTCTGCCAGGCCGCCGTGCTGGAGCTTGCGGAGCAGGTGGTGGGCGGCCTGCCGCGAGATCCGCAGGCGCCTGGCGATCTCGCCGCCGTGGAGCTTGGGCTCGGCCTCGAGGAGCTCCATGACCTCGAACTGGGCGTAGGACACGCCCATCTCGAAGAGCTCGTCCTCGAACCGCGTGCAGAGCAGGCGGTGCACGGTGCGGATCGTTCGGATGAGGTGGCCGGGAGATCCCTCGCCGCGCAGGGGTGGATCCCATGGCGGACGAGGGCGAGTGAGGTCCAGGGGGTCGAGGTCGGGCTCGACGTCGGCGGAGGGACCCATCCTGTATTCCTAACCCCCGCCACTGACACCACGGACCACTGTCGAGACCGGCGGGGACTGGAGCGGCGCCCATTGCAGATGCAGCGTCGCCGAGCAGACATCAAACAGTTGAGGTCTTCGAGGGTCCCCCTGGGAACCGGACGTCAAAACCCTGACAGGAACGACGCAGGCGTTCGTTGTGAGGGTGTTGACAGGTCACCGGAGGCGGGCCGCGCCCAGGCGTCAAGCCTCTGACAGGTCGCCGGAGGCGGGCCGCGCGAAGGCGTCAAGCCCCTGACAGGTCGCCGGGGTCGACGAGTTCCAGCAGCTCGGCGTGGACGGCTGGGGGCCCGGCCAGGATGTCGCCCGACAGGTACCCGGGTCCGCCGTCCCAGTCGGTGACCACGCCCCCCGCCTCCTCGATCAGGAGCGCTCCCGCGGCGACGTCCCACGGCGACAGCGCCAGCTCGAAGAAGCCGTCGAACACGCCGGCGGCCACCCAGGCCAGGTCGAGCGCGGCCGCGCCGGGCCGGCGGAGGTCCTCGAACCGCCGGAGCGCCCCCTGGAACGTTCGAAGGTACCGGGGGAGCAGGTCCTTGCGCCGGAACGGGAAGCCCGTGCCCACCACCGCTCGCTCGGGCGGCCGGTCCGACACCCGCAGACGTGCCGACTCGCGCCCGGGCCGCCGGATCCAGGCACCGCCACCCCGCACCGCCACCGAGGTCTCCCCCAGGAAGGGCGAGTGCACCACGCCCACGACCGGCACGCCGCCCGCCACCAGCGCCACTGAGACGCCCACCGCCGGGAACCCGTGGAGGAAGTTCGTGGTGCCGTCCAGCGGGTCCACCACCCAGTAGCGCTCGCCGCGGGCCCCGCCGCCGGCTCCACCGCCCTCCTCGCCCAGCATGGGCACGCCGGGCGCCCCCTCCGCGAGGACCTCCCCGATCGTCCGCTCGGAGGCCCGGTCGACCTCGGTGACGTAGTCGCCGGCGCCCTTCGTCCCGGCCTCGGCCGTGCCCAGGCCGGCGCGCACGACCTCTCCGCCCCGCAAGGCGGCCCGCTCGGCGACGGCCAGGAGATGCTCCAGCTCGGCCACGGCGAGTCACGCTAGCAGACGCCCTGCTACGATCCGTGCTCACGGGCCGCTACGCTCGTTGACGTGCATGGCTCGTGCCTAGTAGCCTTAGCGGTTGCGCCCCGGACCCGGCAGGCGGGTTCGGTATCCAGCGAGCTTTCAGGGGGTACCCCGAAGGGACAACTGTGCCTGAGGCAGTCCCTGGAAGCCGGGCCTTCGGGTCCGGCTTCTCGATGGGTACCCAGAGGAACATGGCGAGAGTGAAGACGAGAGAGCTATGCCCACGATCCAGCAGTTGGTCAGAAGCGGGCGACAACGCCCCAAGAGCAAGACGAAGAGCCCGGCGCTCCGGGGCTCTCCGCAGCGGCGTGGCGTCTGCACGCGCGTGTACACGGCGACCCCGAAGAAGCCGAACTCGGCCCTTCGGAAGGTCGCCCGCGTCCGCCTGACCAGCGGGATCGAGGTCACCGCCTACATCCCCGGCGTCGGCCACAACCTCCAGGAGCACTCCATCGTGCTCGTCCGGGGCGGCCGCGTGAAGGACATGCCGGGCGTGCGCTACAAGATCGTGCGGGGCACGCTCGACACCGCGGGCGTCCGCGACCGGAAGAAGGCGCGTTCGCGCTACGGCGCGAAGAGGGGCGGCGAGTAGCCGATGCCGCGAAAAGGCCCTGCCGTACGCCGGGAGACCGAGCCCGACCCCGTCTACCAGAACCAGCTGGTGACCCAGCTGATCAACAAGGTCCTGCTGGACGGCAAGAAGTCCATGGCCGAGCGCACCGTGTACAAGGCCCTCGAGGTCATCAGCGAGCGCACGTCCAACGATCCGGTCATCACGCTCAAGAAGGCGGTCGAGAACGTCCGCCCCATGCTCGAGGTCCGTTCGCGCCGGGTCGGCGGCGCGAACTACCAGGTTCCGGTGGAGGTCCGGCCCGCCCGCGGCACCACGCTCGCGCTGCGGTGGCTGGTGAACAACGCGCGCGCCCGCAAGGAGCACTCGATGGCCGATCGCCTGGTGGGCGAGATCATGGACGCCTCGCAGGGCCAGGGGGTCTCGGTCAAGCGGCGCGAGGACATGCACAAGATGGCGGAGGCGAACAAGGCGTTCGCGCACTACCGATGGTGATCGAGGGAAACGCTCGTGCCGGGCTCTCGGGTCCGGCGGTTGGTGAGGGGGTGAGGTAGTTGGCCACCCCTGCGGAGAAGATCGACGTGGCTGAGACTGCCCAACAGGTGAAGGGAGCCAAGACGGGATCCGGCAAGGACCTCGTGCTCCGCGAGTACCCGCTCGGCCGGACCCGGAACATCGGGATCATGGCCCACATCGACGCGGGCAAGACCACCACGACCGAACGCATCCTCTACTACACCGGCAAGGCCTACAAGATCGGCGAGGTCCACGAGGGCACCGCCCAGATGGACTGGATGGTCCAGGAGCGCGAGCGCGGCATCACCATCACCAGCGCCGCCACCACCACCCACTGGAAGGGCCACTGGATCAACATCATCGACACGCCAGGCCACGTGGACTTCACGGTCGAGGTCGAGCGCAGCCTGCGCGTGCTCGACGGCGCCATCGCGGTGTTCGACGCCGTGGCCGGCGTCGAGCCCCAGACCGAGACCGTGTGGCGCCAGGCCGACCGCTACCACGTCCCCCGGATCTGCTTCGTGAACAAGATGGACCGTACCGGCGCGGACTTCGCGCGCACCGTCGGCATGATGGTGGACCGCCTGGCGGCGAACCCGTTGGTGCTGCAGCTGCCGTGGGGCGTCGAGGCCGACTTCACCGGCGTCATCGACCTCGTCGACATGAAGGCCCACCGGTGGACCTCCGAGATGGGCGAGGAGTGGGAGACCGTCGACATCCCGGACGACCTCCGGGGCGCGGCCGACGTAGCCCGCCACGAGCTGTTCGAGAAGCTCGCCGACCACGACGAGTCGCTCATGGAGAAGTTCGTCCACGAGGAGGAGCCCACCCAGGAGGAGCTGCGCAGGGCCATCCGGCGGGCCACGCTTTCGGGCAAGGGCGTGCCGGTCCTGTGCGGAAGCGCGTTCAAGAACAAGGCGATCCAGCCGCTGCTGGATGCCATCGTGAACTACCTCCCGGCGCCCATCGACGTGCCGCCGGTCCAGGGTCACACGCCGTCCGGCGAGCCCGCCGAGCGCAAGCCCGACGACAACGAGCCCTTCTCGGGCCTCGTCTTCAAGATCATGTCGGACCCCTACGTGGGGCGGCTCACGTACGTTCGCGTGTACTCGGGGATCCTCCGGCAGGGGGCGCACATCCAGAACTCCACGAAGGACCGCAAAGAGCGGATCGGCCGGATCCTCCAGATGCACGCGAACCACCGCGAGGACAAGGAGGCCGCGTTCACCGGCGACATCGTGGCGGTGGTTGGGCTGAAGCACTCCACCACCGGGGACACGCTGTGCAACCCGGCCGACCCCATCGTGCTCGAGTCCATCAGCTTCCCCACCCCGGTCATCTCTGTGGCGGTGGAGCCGAAGACGAAGGCCGACCAGGACAAGCTGGGCAACGCCCTGGCCAAGCTGGCCGACGAGGACCCCACCTTCGTCGTGAAGTACGACGACGAGACCGGCCAGACCATCATCTCGGGGATGGGCGAGCTCCACCTGGAGATCCTCGTGGACCGCCTGACCCGCGAGTTCAACGTGGGCGCGAACGTGGGCAAGCCGCAGGTCGCGTACCGCGAGACCATCCGCAAGCCCGTCCACAAGGTCGAGGGTCGGTTCATCCGCCAGACCGGCGGCCGGGGCCAGTTCGGCGACGTGTTCATCGACCTGGAGCCCACCGGCGCGGGCGGCGGGTACGAGTTCGTGAACAAGATCACGGGTGGCGCCATCCCGCGCGAGTACATCCCGGCGGTGGACCAAGGGATCCAGGAGGCCATGGAGAGCGGAGTCCTGGCCGGATATCCGCTCGTGGACGTCCGGGCCACGCTGATCGATGGGTCCTATCACGAGGTCGACTCGTCCGAGATCGCGTTCAAGATCGCCGGCTCGATGGCGTTGAAGGAGGCCTCTCGCCGGGCCGATCCGGTGCTGCTCGAGCCGGTCATGGAGTTCGAGGTGATCACGCCCGAGGAGTTCATGGGCGACGTGATGGGCGACGTCACCTCCCGGCGCGGCCGCATCGAGCGCATCGACGACCGCACCGGGATGCGGGCCATCCGCGTGCTGGTGCCGCTGGCCGAGCTGTTCGGCTACGCCACCGAGCTGCGCTCGCGCACACAGGGGCGCGCCTCGCACACGCCGATGCAGCTCCACGCCTACCACGAGGTTCCCGCCCAGATCTCCAAGGAGATCGTGGCCCGCGTACGCGGCGAGTAGCGCTTCAGGGGGAGGAGAGAGACCAGATGGCCAAGCAGAAGTTCGAGCGGACCAAGCCCCACGTGAACATCGGCACGATCGGGCACATCGACCACGGCAAGACCACGCTCACCGCGGCCATCACCAAGGTCCTGGCGGAGAAGGGGATGGCCGACTTCACCCCCTTC
>DASWAT010000015.1:0-3191 GCA_036390995.1 Actinomycetota bacterium
CGGCGGGATCCGCCAGTGATCGAGAGGCGCTGATCCGAGCCTTCGTCGAGGCGGCGTCTGGAGCGTGACTCGAGATGTTTCCGCGTCCATCGACCTCGGGTGCGACGTCATCGTGAGCGCTCCCTGATCATCTTGAGCGGAACTGGTCGTCCGCTTTGCCATCCCTTGGTAGAGCGAGGGCTAGCTTGGGCTCTCCACACGCCGTGGCTGGGTGAGCGGCACTGGCAGGCGGACCTTCCGCCCCGGCCCATCCGCATGGTGGCCCGCACGGACACGACGAACGTCGGCGGACCGCTCCGTCCGCCGACGCGGAGGCATCGGCCCGTGAAAGGAGCACACCATGGCCTACGTGATCGCTGAGCCCTGCGTCGACGTGCACGACCGCTCCTGCGTGGACGAGTGTCCCGTCGACTGCATCTACGACGGACTCCGGAAGAGCTACATCCATCCCGACGAGTGCGTGGACTGCGGCGCCTGCGAACCGGTGTGCCCCGTGACGGCCATCTTCCACCAGGACGACCTCCCGACCGGATGGCAGACATATCGAGACGTCGATCGCGAGTTCTTCGGGCCGACCGTCACCGGCCTCGGCTCGCCTGGGAGCGCCATCGCGGTGGACGGTGCGGGCTCCGACCACCCGTTGGTGGCCGGACTGCCCCCGGCTGACAACGCCGCGTAGGGGCTTCGAAGCGATCGTGCTGTCCACGCTCCCCCAACGATGGACTGACCCGTCGCATAGAGTGATGTCATGACGGCCACGGACGAGGATCTCGCTACGCTGACCCATGAGGAGCTGGTGCGGGAGGTGATCCGCCTACGGGAGGGGATCCGGCGGCATCGAGACAGCTCCGGGCACGACCTGTGCTGGCACCATCCCGAGCTCTGGGGCCTCCTCCCCGGATCCACGGATCCAGTTCCGGAGGTGCCAGCCTGGCCGCAGTTCCTGCGGGGCTGCATCCGGTACCGACAGTCACTGGACGAGCAGCTGCCCTCGGCCCCACGAACGAACGGCGAGTACCAAGGCTAGCCTTCGAGGACGTGGCCGCCAGCATGCGCAACATCTTCGGGGGTCGCAAGAGGTGCTACGAGGGCGAGCTCGCAACGGTGCCGACGCCGTGATCGCATGAAGGGCCGGTAGACGCAGAGGACCAACGAGCGACGAAGAGGCCCGCGGCCGCTCGGGGACGCCCTGATGGAACCGTCGGTTCGGCGTGTCGTCCCAGGGTGCTAGAGTCGTTCCGACCTCCCCCACCGGATCCTGGGGGTCATGTTCATGGACGCTGTGCAAACGCTCACGAACGCGCTCGTCGTTACGGCGGTCGGAGCCGTCCTCGCTTGGATGCTCGCCGGTTCCCGCCGGGAGTCCCGGGACGACATCGCACAGCTCCGAGCCGAGATGGCCGAGCTCCGCACCGATCTCCGCGGGGAGATGGCCGAGCTCCGCACCGAGCTCCGGAGTGAGATGTCCGAGCTCCGTGTCGAGGTCCGGGAGGAGATCCGCGCGGTTCGCTCCGACCTCACACAAGTGGCGCTCGCGGTCGGCGTACCACCTCGCGCGCAGAACGAGTGACGTCCGCTAGCGCTGCGGATCCGGTCCATCGCCCGCCGGTCGCTGCTCATCGTGTGGGCGCGCGCTCGTGGGCGGGCGCTGTCCTGTTCACGCAGTGGAGAACGAACATCGTGCCGCCGTTCGAGAGGGAGACACGAGCAGCCATCTGCCCCGAGTTGCTCGACTCCGATACCGCCAGCGCGTACGCTCTCGACTCCGGGGGAAAGCGCCGGCGTCGCGCTTGAACGGAGGGAGGTGATCCTTGCGGGGGCCGGTGAGGCTCGTTCCGTTGATGCTGCTCCTGCTGATGGCGTGTGGCCCCGCCCCCGAACGAGATCCCTTCGACGAGCCTCCGAGCAGCTCGGGATCGCCGAGCGCGACCCAACCGCAGACCCTGCGAGCGAGGACGTTCCGGACACCATCGGGCAACATCGGCTGCCTGTTCGCGTTCGGGGAGCTGCGGTGCGACATCAGCAGCGGGCTCACGCCCCAGCCGACCAGGTACGTGTGCCCCTCGGTCAGTCACTGGGCGGGAGCGGTCCTGTCGGCGAAAGGCGCGGCCGTGCCCAACTGTGCCGGCGACACGGTCGTGGATCCCTCGTCCATAGTCCTCGGATACGGGCGGACGTGGGCGCGTGGCGGACTCACCTGCCTCTCCAGGCGAACGGGCCTGCGCTGTGTGAACGGGCAAGGGGGCGGCTTCACGCTCGCTCGAGCGGGATGGACCACGTTCCTCGGTCAGACGCTCACGACCGACACCTTCCAGACCCCCTCGGGGAACATCGTGTGCGGCTACGTGCCGTCGAGCCTTCGCTGTGACCTCCACAGCGGGCTCCAGCCGGGGCCGGCCGACCAATGTCCGTGGGACTGGGTGGGCGTCTGGCTGGACGCGCAGGGGACCGCCGGTCCCAACTGCGCCGGCGACGGGGTCCCCAGCGAGGCCGCGCCGATCCTCGAGTACGGGCGCGAGTGGCGACTCGGGGGGATCGCGTGCTCCTCCGAGGCCACGGGGCTGACCTGCCGGAACGGACAGGACCGGGGCTTCTTCTTGTCGCGCGAGGCCTGGCGGACGTTCTAGCCGTGCACCGGGCTCCCATCCTCCCCCGAGGCCTCGAGAGGTGTCCGGTCAACTCATATCCGCTGGCGAACTCCCGTTGGCCGGTCGCTCTTGACGCGTAAGTGAGTGAGTGCTAACGAGCCGGCTCGCCCCGAGCTCGAACCGGTCACGGAGCGCTCCGGTGCGTGACCGGGGCGCTTGCCTCAGACGTACCCGGCCGGGGCGTCCGGATCCGAGGCTCGACCCGCTCGCTGCAGTAGGGAGCCTGTTCGGCTCAAGCCTTCGGCGGTAGCGAGCGGGCGTACGTGGTTCCGAGCCGGACCCACTTGCCGAGCTGGCGAACTACTCAGGCTCGACGGAGAAAACGGGATGGTGCCGGACCTCGCCGAGCGGCAACGGCCCCCCGATCCGAAGGCAGAGGACGTTCTCGTCGGGGACTCCGGCGCAGGTGACGCCGGGTACCTGCTCGAAGCCGAACCGCGTGTAGAACGCCGGGTCTCCCACCAGGACGAAACCGTTCGCGCCCCTCGAGTGCAACGCACCGAGTCCCGCTTCGATGAGCGCACGACCGATCCCCCGGCCCTG
>DASWAT010000016.1:0-42810 GCA_036390995.1 Actinomycetota bacterium
TTACGCCGCCCGCTGGAGCAGCTCCAGGGTCGAAGCGTCGCTGGCGAACAGCACGCGGGCCACCCACCCTTGTACGGGCAGCACGGTTGCGGGCTGCGACCGCCCGCCGCCGATCCACGCGTCCATCGCGCTCGCGAACTCGCCCGCATCGTCCGTCGTGTCCCAAACGGTCGAGAGCACGATCGCCACGTGGCTCCCGTCTGACCAGGCCCGGTAGATCCCACCGTCCCACCCCGCCGCAGCCGAGTCCGCCAGGCCACGGTCGAGCCGCAGCCCCAGCAGGATCGACAGGAACTCCTCCCCCACCTGCATCACGTCCAGGTCCCTCCACCCCGGCCCGAGCTTCGGGGCCAGCTGCGGCACGTCGACCGGTGTGGGGACGTCGTTCGGGTAGCGATCGGGGTGCAGGATCTGCTCGGTCGAGACCGGGAGGTCCTGGAGCGCGTGGTCGATGGCCTGGATCCCGCCGCGTGCGTCCATCGCCTGCATGAAGGTCAGACCCGCCGTGTACGGCCAGGTCTGGTCCTGCAGGATGAACGGGGGGATGCCCGCGGTCGAGGGTCCCGTCTGCAGGCCTATCTGGATCTGCTCCTGGAGGGAGAGGAAGCGTTGCGCGTACGCCAGCATGAAGTAGGTGGCGCTCCCTTCCACCGCCCCCACGGCCGCCTCGGCGGCCTCGTCCTGACAGGTCGACGCGAGATGGTCGACGCGGGACAGCCCGAAGTGCTGGTCGTCCAGCGCGTGCGTGAGCTCGTGCGCCAGCGTCACCCTCTCGTACGGCGAGGGATCCTGGCCGCCGATGAACACGAGCTGCTTCGAGAACGTGTCGTAGAACCCGATCACCTGGCTGCCGGCGAACCCCTCCAGCACGGCCCGCAGGTCGGTCCCCGGCGGGATCGCGCCGATCGTCTGCCACGCCAGGCTCCGGCGGCGGTACAGGCCGGCCGGGTACGAGGTGTCGTACGAGTCCTGCAGGTCCTTCACGAGCTCGGTGTGGCTCACCGGATCGGCCCGCACCGGGTCGACGAAACGGAGCTCGCGGACCTGCTGGATCTGCTGCTCGACGGTCTGGATGGCCGGGGGGGTGGGCCCCTCGGGCGCGACGCTCGGCGGCGGTTGCGTGGGGCGAGGGCACAGCCTGGCGAGCGCCGCCTGGGCCGATCCGGGTCCGCGGGCGGCCGGCGAGGCGACCTCCGGCGACGCCGGGACGAGGACGGGGGATCGCGAGGGGGAGGGAGACGAGACCCGCTCCCCACCACTCGAGCCCGTGCACGCCGAGGCCAGCAGCAGCGCCGCCAGGAGCAGCGCCGCGGGCCGCAGACGCCGGTTCATCGCCGGGGTACGACCACGCTGATCACCGCGACCACGATGGCCAGGGCCGAGAACACCGCCGAGATCCACAGGAGGCGGATCGAGCTCAGCGACCCGAGCGAGGTGACCACCAGGACCACCGCCGCCACCAGCATGAGCGCGAACGCTGCCGCGTACCACTCGACCCGGCCCCGTCCAGGTCGGCGCTCATCGGCCCCGGTCACAGGCGCTGCTCCAGGAAGGCGACGAGGCTCTCGACGGGGATCCGGTCCTGCTGCATGCCGTCGCGGTCCCGGACCGTGACCTGCCGATCCTCGAGCGTGTCGAAGTCGACCGTGACGCAGTACGGCGTCCCGACCTCGTCCTGCCGGCGGTACCGGCGGCCGATCGAGCCGGCGTCGTCGAAGTCGCACATCCAGTGCGGCTTCACCAGGTCGAAGACACGCCGAGCCTCCGGGGTCAGCGTCTCGTTGCGGGACAGCGGCAGCACCGCCACCTTCGTCGGTGCGAGGTCCTTGTGGAGGGCGAGGTACGTCCTCTTCTCGGTCCCGCCCTTCGCGGTCGGCGCCTCCTCGACCCGGTAGGCGTCGAGCAGGAAGGCCAGGACCATCCGGTCGACCCCTGCGGCAGGCTCGATCACGTAGGGGTGGTACCGCTGGTCCTTCTCCTGGTCGAAGTAGGTCAGGTCCTCACCGCTCGCGGCCTCGTGCGCCTTCAGGTCGAAGTCGGTGCGGTTCGCGATGCCCTCGAGCTCGCCCCAGTCCGTGAACGGGAACCGGTACTCGACGTCTACGGTGCGCTTCGAGTAGTGGGAGAGCTCCTCCTTCTCGTGATCGCGGAGCCGGAGGTTCGCCTTGCGGATCCCGAGGTCCACGTACCACCGGAACCGCTCGTCGATCCAGTACTCGTGCCACTCCTCGTCCGTGCCGGGCACCACGAAGAACTCCATCTCCATCTGCTCGAACTCGCGCAGGCGGTAGATGAAGTTGCCCGGCGTGATCTCGTTGCGGAACGACTTGCCCTGCTGGGCGATCCCGAAGGGCAGCTTCTTCCGGCTGGACTGCTGGATCGTCACGAAGTCCACGAACATGCCCTGCGCCGTCTCGGGACGTAGGTACACGGCGTCCGCCTCGTCCTCCACCGGGCCGATGAACGTCTTGAACATGAGGTTGAAGTTGCGGGGCTCCGTGAACTCGCGGTGGCCGCAGTTCGGGCATTTCGGCCCGTGCTCCATGTCGAGGGTGGTCTCGTCCTCCTCGTGCCCCGACTGCGGCGCGTGCCACCCCGGTAGGTGGTCGGCGCGGAACCGCTGGTGGCAGTTCAGGCACTCCACGAGCGGGTCGGTGAACGAGTCGAGGTGGCCGCTCGCCTTCCACACGCGGGGCGACATGATGACGGCCGCGTCCAGGCCGACCACGTCGTCGCGGAGCTGCACCATCGAGCGCCACCAGGCGCTCCTCACGTTGCGCTTGAGCTCCACGCCGAGCGGCCCGTAGTCCCAGAAGGACCGCAGGCCGCCGTAGATCTCGCTGGACGGGAACACGATGCCCCGGCGCTTGGCCAGGGAGGTGATGGCCTCCATGAGGTCGGCCATGAGCGGATCTCCTTTCCCGGCCGCTGGCGGCGGCCGCTGGCGTGGGAGGAAGTCTACCGGCGCCCCGCCCGAACGGACCTCCGCGACGAAAACTGGCCCGAACGGCGGCCGCGGATGCCCCGAACGTAGGGAGTAGCCGAAAGACCGACCCGGATGGGCCTTCCGGCCAGGTCCCAAGGACCGATTGGGATCAGCCACTGGGCTGGGGTACGATCCCATCTGGGGGATGCCCATGGAGACGTGCTGGAACTGCGGCGCCAAGCTCTCGCCCGACCTCGAGTGGTGCGGGCAGTGCTACACCGTGGTGAAGGTGCGAGGCCCGCTCAGCCGTGAGCGCGATCCATCCCAGCGGGTCATCCGCCTCCCCGAGGCCGAGACGAAGCCGACCGTCGTCAGGAGCACCCCCACCAGCGTGGGCATCGTGGGCAAGCTCTTCTACACCATCCTGATCGTGGGCGTTGGGGTCGCGATCTCCGTCGCCCTCGACGCATGGGTCATCAGCGCCGGGCGAGCGGCGTTCGGACTCCTGGTGGCGGTCGTCGGTGCGTACTCCGCCCTCGGCCTCGTCCTGCTCTGGTACACGTGGCGTCCCGCGGGACGTCGCGTGGTCCGGGTTGGCGGCGAGGTCGTCTCGGCCGGCTCGTCCCGCCGGCCGAGCGGTCAACGCGGCGCCTCGGCCCGCCGGTAGCGGCCCCAGGAGTACGCTCCGCTCCAGGCTCAGGTTCGAGCCCGTCTGTCAGCTCACCCCTCGAGAGCGCCAGCTGCCGCCGCCGTTGCCGGACCCAGCAGAGCCGCCGCCTCACGTTCAACGCTGGCCGCTGAGGAGCGAGGAACCGCCTCCCGTGTACTCCCGGCGGCGGGCCGGGCCCACCACGTTCGCCCCCGCTGGCGACGGCGATCGCCTGGTCGAACGAGCTCTGACGGACTAGATGCCGTTCCCGTCGTCGTCGTCCGGGACTGCCCCGAAGCGGCGGGAGCGCTTCTGGAAGTCGCGGATCGCCTCGTAGAGGTGCTCCCGGTTGAAGTCCGGCCACAGGACAGGCGTGAAGTACAGCTCCGAGTACGCGGCCTGCCACAGGAGGAAGTTCGAGATCCGCTCCTCTCCGCTGGTGCGGATGATGAGATCTGGATCCGGCATTTCGGGGTGGTACAGGCGACGCGCGATGCTCTCCGGCGTGATCTTCTCGCCCTTCAACCGCCCGGCGTCGTGCTCGGCGAGGATCCGCTTGACGGCGTCAGCGATCTCGACGCGGCCTCCGTAGTTGAACGCGATCGTCAGCGTCATGCCGGTGTTGTGGCGGGTGAGGGCCTCGGAGATCTCCATCTCGCGGAGCACCGAGCGCGGCACCCTCCAGTCCCGTCGTCCCAGGAACCGCACCCGCACGTTCAAACGGTGGAGCTCGTCGCGCCGACGCCGGAGCAGGCCACGGTTGAAGCCCATCAGGTACCGGACCTCGGCCTTGGGGCGGTTCCAGTTCTCGGTCGAGAACGCGAACATGGTGAGCCAGCCGAGCCCGACCTCGACGCCACCCTGGACCGTGTCCCACATCGCGGCCTCGCCGGCCGCGTGGCCCTCGGTCCGGGGCAGGCCGCGCTGCTTGGCCCACCGGCCGTTCCCGTCCATGACGATGCCGACGTGCGCCGGGACCTTGTCCCGGTCGATGTCCGAGAGGTACGTCACGAGGTGAGGCTCCTGGCCAGGATCGGCAGGCTCCGCATGCGCCGCTCCAGGTGGTACTCGGCGAACCCGAACAGCATGGCCCGGGCCTCGCGCCGGACCGCGGTTCCCACACCGGACGAGCCCGACAGCGCCCCGGCCGCCGGCAGGTCGGCGGCGGCGAGGGACGCGAGGAGCGCGAAGGCCCCGGACGAGGCCGGACCGGCGTCGAGCTCGGCGCATCCGGCACACACCCCTCCGCCCTGCCCGCTGGCGAAGCGCACCGGGTCCGGACGACCGCAGACGGCGCAGGCCGTGAGGCTCGGATGGAACCCGGAGAGCGAGAGGAGCTTCAGCAGGAACGATTCGGCCACCGCGGCCGGGTCGGCGGGCCGCAGGTCGAGCGCCCGCAATCCGGAGATGAGCAGCATGAACAGTCGGAGGTTCCGCTCGTGTTCCTCGGCCACCTTGTCCGTGGCCTCGAGCATGGTCTCCCCCGCCGCGAACAGGTCGAGGTCGTCGCGAAGCGCTCGGAACGGGTTGATGATCTCGGCCTGGCTGATCGTGTCCAGCGAACCGCGACCCCGGTACGCCATCAACGAGACGTGGGTGAAGGGCTCCAACCGGGCACCGAAGCGACTGGTCGTCTTGCGGATGCCCTTGGCGACGGCCCGGATCTTCCCCGAACCCTGGGTCATCACGGTGACGATCTTGTCTGCCTCGCCCAGCTTCACCGAACGCAGGACGACGCCCTGTTCCTTGTAGAGGGGCATCCCCAGGCATCGTACCCCTGAGCGCGGAGCGGGCTCCGGAAGGGGTGTTGCGATCGTGTGGAATCGGCCGGATCCGGACTCAGTCCGTCGTGATGTCGATCGACAGCGTGAAGCCGTCCGCGCCCGCCACCTTCCCGCCGGTGGAGGTGGCCGTCCCCCGCGCGCCGGTGTAGGTTCCCGTGCCACCGACGACCGCGATCGTTCCGCCGCCGAACAGGTCTGAGAACCGCAGCCCTCCGTCGATCACGATGTCGCCGTCCGACAGACGCAGCGTCGAGTTCAGGACGATCTCGAAGTCCTGCCCCTTCGAGACCGGCCGCACGATCTGGACGTGGCTGAGGGACCGGCCGACGCGGGATCCATCGGTCGGGTCCAGCAAGGGCTGCGACTCGACCGCGTAGTCCCCCGCGGTGGGGAACCCGGTCGTGGCCACGTCGATGTCCTTCTCGAACGGACCTTCGACGGCGAACACCTCGATGTGGGTGGAGCCGACCTGCGCCGTGGAGACCGGCACGTGCCCGGCCACCGCCAGCAGGCTCAGCATGAGGACGCCGAGCCCGGCCGCGATCTTCCTCGTTCGCTTCATGATCACCCTCCCTCCCCGCGCTCCTTGGCGCGCTCCTCGGCCACTCGAGCGAGGTTGCGGACCCCACGCTTGGACAAGCCGTCCCAGGCCTTCGCCCCGAGGGCGGACAGGACCGGCACGTTGAATATCGCGAGCATCCCCGGGACCTCGCTGATCCGCGTCACGCGGCCCTGGTAGGAGATCCGGCAGCCGGTCCCCTGAGGCGCGAGCTCGTAGCGGTGCACGACCGTCCAGTCGACCACCTTGCCCTTCTTCGTGTGCAGGTGGGCCTCCGTCACGAACTCGAAGACCCTGGGGCGATCGGCCTCGGTCACCACGGACGTGTCGGTGAACCGGCCGTTCGGATCGAGCCCCTCGGTCCGGAACTCCGTGCCCACACCAGCCGGCCCTTCCGGCGCGTCCATCGCGACCAGGCGCATCTTGGACCGCTGCTGCTCCCCGCCCCAGAGCAGGTGGCTCTGAAGGTCCGTGAGGGCGTCGAAGACCACCTCGGGCGGCGCCGTGCTCGTCGCCCCGTTCCCCGCCACGATCTCGCGCTTCAAGGCATTCGCCCGTCGGCCTGCCATGGGCGCCTCCATCGCGCACCTCCTTCCGTTCGTGGACGGTCAGAGGGTGCGCCACGAGGGCACCCGAAGGATGGGGAGGATCCCCTATTCCAGGCCTGATTCCGCCGGAACAGCCTCGGCCGCGCCCGAGTACCGCACAGCGTAGGCGGCGGCCTCCTGACGGCTGCGCACGTTCAGCTTCGACAGCACGCTGCTGACGTGGTTCCCGGCCGTCTTCGTGCTGATGTACAGGCGCGCGGCGATCTCGGCGTTCGACAGCCCCTCGCCGAGGAGCGCGAGCACCTCGAGCTCGCGCTTCGAGAGCAGGCCGAGGCCCTTGGGCCCCGTCCGAGCTCGCCCTCCGAGCTCCCGGAGCAGCGCCGCCGCCTCATCGGCCAGCCTCGTGGCGCCGGCGGCATCGCTCGCCTCCAGCGCGAGCTGCGCCTCGCGACGGGCGAGCTCCGGCTCGTTCTCGCGAACGGCGCGGGCGAGCGCGATCCTGGCCTTCGCCGCCTCGATCGGCATCTCGAGCCGGACGAACGTGGCGATCGCCTCCTCCAGCCTGGCCTCGGCGGCACGGTCGCCGGCCGCTGCGGCCACCCGCCCCGCCGCGAGCGCCGCGGTGGCCGTCACACGGGGCTGACCGGTCCGAACGGCCATCGCCTCCAGTCGCTCGGCGGTCCCGCCGGCCTCATGGAGCTCGCCCTGCGCCAGCTGCACGTCGGCCAAGAGGGCCAGGAGTGGGACCGCGAGCAGCGCGTCGCCCACCTGGTTCAAGCGCCGGTGCAGCAAGGCGGCGGCGACCGCCGTCTCCCCTTGGGCCAGATGCACGGCCGCGGCGGCGCGAAGCCCGTCGGGGCGATCCTCGTAGCCGGCGAGCAGCCGCTCCGCCTCCTCGACCCGTCCTTGCAGGAGGCGCAGCTCGGCGAGCTTGGCGGCCGGGTGGACGCACCGGGCCCGGTGGCCGGTGTCCTCGAGCTCGGCCAGCGTGCGGACGAGCCAGCCCTCGGCCTCGCCGAGGTTCCCGCCGGCGGCCAGCACCTCGGCGCAGCAGGTCCCGCAGAACTCGAGGAGCGGAGCATGGCCGCTCCGCTCCATGAAGGTCATCACGACCTCGTTCCATTTCATCAGCCGCCCGACGTCCCCGGCGTCCTCGGCGGCGCGCGTGGCCAGGCAGCAGATGTCTCCGAAGACCTCCTGATCGGCGACCTCGGTTCCGGTGGCGAGGACCATCGCCTCGTCCAGGGCGTTCAACCCCGCGTCCAGATCGCCTCGCTCCACCGCGACGAGGCCGGCCAGGGCCAGCGCCGAGGCCTCCAGCTCGGGGTCCTGGAAGCGCCGTGCCGTCTCGAGCGCCGAGGCTGCGTCCTCCCCACCGGCCGTCGGGTCGAGGCGAAGACGCGTCCGCGTGAGCGCGAGCCAGCCGTGCTCGGGCCCAGGCGGTGCATCCTTCAGGAGCCCTTCAGCGCGGGCGAACCACCCCCGACTGATCGGGTCGTTGCCGATGGCCTCCGCGTATTCGATCGCCAGCCACATCGCGATGCGGGCGGCCCGAGGCCCATCGCCGTCCTTGCGGAAGGCGGCGTGCGCGCGCTCCCGATGCTCGATCGCCCCGTCCACGTCGCGTAGCCACCACAGTGCCCGCCCCAGACCGTCGCGGGCCTCCGGGGTGTCCCGGTCGGCCAAGGCGGCGTCGAAGACCTCTCGGGCGCGTTGCCAGTCGCCCGAGGCCAGCGCGGCCTCGCCCTGTCGGAGGAGGGACCGCGCGTCCCCTCTCATGGCGGGGATGATGACATCGGAGGCGCTGCGTGGGAAGGGGTTGCTCAGGCGCCCATCGGGTGCCAGACCGTCTTGAACTCGACGAGCGCGGTGATCTCGTAGGGGCTCTGGGCGGCCGGGGAGAACGGGTCTCCGCTCGGACCCATGACCACGCGCTTCACGTTCTCGGCCGAGAGCTCCTCGACCTGGGTGAGGAGGTCCTCCGGCACGCCGGTGACATCGATCGCGTTCACGTCCATGTGTCCGGCCAGCCAGGGAACGAGCTCGGTCGTGAACCCCGTGAGGACGTTCACCACGCCGCCCGGGACGTCCGACGTCGCCAGGACCTCGGTGAGCGTCACCGCGGGCAGGGGGCTCTTCTCGCTCGCGACCACGACGGCGGTGTTGCCCGAGACGATGGCCGGCGCGACGCGTGAGACCAGCCCGAGGAGCGCTTGATCCTGCGGCGCGACGATGCCAACCACGCCGGTGGGCTCGGGGATGGTGAAGTTGAAGTAGGGGCCGGCGACCGGGTTCGTCCCGCCGAGCACCTGATGGACCTTGTCGCACCAGCCCGCGTACCAGACCCATCGATCGATCGCGGCATCGACGCCCCTCGTTGGATCGGCGGCGCCGGCGTCGGCCAGCTCCCGCTCGAACTGCGCCCGGCGACCCTCCATCAGCTCGGCCACCCGGTACAGGATCTGGCCGCGGTTATAGGCGGTCTTGCCGGCCCAACCCGGCTGCGCCGCGCGCGCCGCGCGTACGGCATCGCGCAGATCCTTCCGCGAGGCGCGAGCGGCCCACGCCAGGAGCCGTTCGTCGTGGGAGAAGACCTCGTAGGAGCGTCCCGACTCGCTGCGGGGGAACTCGCCCGCGATGTACAGCTTCGCCGTCCGGCGGACCGGGACCCGCGTCTCGGCGCTCATGCCGCGCCCCCGTCGAGGTCCAGGTACGGCTCCAGGCCGTGCCGTCCGCCCTCCCGACCGAACCCGCTCTCCTTGTACCCGCCGAACGGCGACGCCGGATCGAACCGGTTGAAGGTGTTCGACCAGACCACGCCCGCTTTCATCCGCTCGGCCATCCACAGGATCCGCGAGCCCTTGTCGGTCCAGATGCCGGCCGACAGGCCGTAGGGCGTGTTGTTCGCCTTCTCCACGGCTTCGTCCGGCGTGCGGAAGGTGAGGATCGACAGCACGGGGCCGAAGATCTCCTCGCGCGCGATTCGGTGCGACTGCGAGACGTTCGTGAACAGCGTCGGCCGGAACCAGAACCCGCGCTCGGGCAGCACGCAGTCGGGCTGGTAGATCTCGGCTCCCTCGTCGATCCCGCTCTGCACGAGCTCGGTGATCTTCTCGAGCTGGTCGCGCGAGTTGATGGCGCCGACGTCGGTGTTCTTGTCGAGCGGATCGCCCACCCGAAGCGTGTCCAGGCGCGCCTTCAGCTTGTCGATCAGCGGCTCGAACACCGACTCCTGCACGAACAGCCGCGAGCCCGCACAGCACACCTCGCCCTGGTTGAAGAAGATGCCGTTCACGATGCCCTCGATCGCCTGATCCAGCGGGGCATCCTCGAAGACGATGTTCGCGGCCTTCCCCCCGAGCTCCAGGGTCAGACGCTTGCCGGTCCCCGCCACGTTGCGGCGCAGGACCTTCCCGATCTCGGTGGAGCCGGTGAACGCGATCTTCGCGATGTCCGGGTGGGCGGCCAGCCACCCGCCGGTCTTCCCTCCCGGGCCCGTGATCACGTTCACGACGCCGGGTGGCAGCTCGGCGTCCTGGAACACCTCGGCCAGCAGCAGCGCCGTGAGCGGCGTGGTCGAGGCGGGCTTCAGGATCGCGGTGTTGCCGGTGGCGAGCGCGGGAGCCAGCTTCCACGCGCACATGAGGAGCGGGAAGTTCCACGGCGTGATCTGCGCGGCGACCCCGAGCGGGCGCGGCGTCCGTCCGGGGAACGCGTAGTCGAGCTTGTCCGCCCACCCCGCGTAGTAGAAGAAGTGGGCGGCCGCGAGCGGCACGTCGACGTCGCGCGACTCCTTGATCGGCTTGCCGTTGTTCATCGTCTCCAGGACGGCGAACTCGCGGGAGCGCTCCTGCAGGGCGCGGGCAACGCGGTACAGGTACTTGGCCCGCTCCTTGCCGGGGAGGTTGCGCCACCGCTCCTCGTACGCCTCCCTGGCCGTGCGGGCCGCAAGATCGACGTCCTCCTCGCCGGCCTCGGCCACCTCGGCGAGCGTCTCTTCCGTAGCGGGGTTGATGGTGGTGAAGTACCGGCCGGACTTCGGCTCGACGAACCGGCCTCCCACGAACAGGTCGTACCGATCCTGCAGGTCGACGATCTCGGTGCTCTCCCGCGAGGTGGCGTACTCCCACGGCACCGGTCGCTCCGGCGTCTGATGCTCGCGCTTCTCGATGTCGCTCATGTTCGTCCGCCTCAGTCGATCGTGAAGTAGTCGGGGCCCTGGTACCGGCCGGTGCGCTCCTTGCCGATCTGCATCAGCACGTCGTTCAGGAGCGACGAAGCGCCGATCCGGAAGCGATCCGGCGTCATCCAGTCCGGGCCGAGCGTCTCGTACACCAGCACGAGGTACTGGATGGCCTGCTTCGACACCCGGATCCCGCCCGCGACCTTGATGCCGACCCGGCGCCCCGTCTCGTGGAAGAACTCGCGCGCCGCCTCCATCATGCACAGCGCCCCGGGCAGCGTCGCACTCACACCGATCTTCCCGGTCGAGGTCTTGATGAAGTCCGCCCCCGCGGCCATGGCCAGGACGCTGGCCTGCCGGATCCGGTCGTAGCTGCCGAGCTCGCCGATCTCCAGGATCACCTTGAGGTAGGCCGATCCGGCGGCCTCCCGGAGCGCCACCAGCTCCTCGAAGGCCCTCGCGTACTCGCCGCCCAAGAACAGGGAGCGGTTGAGGACGATGTCGATCTCGTGCGCGCCGAGCTCGACGGCTTCCCGGACCTCACGGATCTTGACGTCGAGCGGTCCCAGGCCGCTCGGGAACGAGCCGGCCACGCTGGCCACCTTCACCGAGGTGCCCCGCAACTGCCCGACCGCCACCGGGATCAGGTGCGGGTAGATGCACACCGCGGCGACCGGCGGGATCGACGGATCGATGGGATCGGGCCTCACCCCTTTGGAGCACATGGCGATGATCTTCCCCGCGGTATCGGCTCCCTCCAGGGTCGTGAGGTCCATCGAGCGGATCGCCAGGTCGAGCGCCCACAGCTTGGACTCCCGCTTGATCGAGCGCTTGCCGAGCGATGCCGCTCGCTCCTCCAGACCGACCGCGTCGACGGCCGCCGTGCGGGCCACCAGCCGCGTGGCCTCCTTCGAGGAGGATCGCATGGCGGCGGGTTCACGGTGCTCGATCTCGGCTGCCTGGGACATCCGCTGCTCCTGGTCGGCCTGAACCGCCATGGTAGCCGAATCGTCGCCCGGGACCGAACGCTCAGAATCCGAGGCGGCGGAGGGCCTTCGGGTCGCGCTGCCACTCCTTCAGGACCTTCACCCGGAGGTCGAGGAACACCTTCGTGCCGAGCAACAGCTCCATCTCCGCGCGGGCCCTCGTGCCGATCCGCTTCAGGACCTCGCCGCCCTTGCCGATCACGATGCCCTTCTGGGAATCGCGCTCGACGATCAGCGCGGCCTGCACGCGGGTGAGCGTCTCCTCTCGCTCGAGCTCCTCCACGACCACCGCGATCGAGTGCGGTAGCTCCTCGCGGGTGACCTCGAGGGCCTTCTCCCGGACCATCTCGGCGAGGCGCTCCTCGAGCGGTTGATCCGTGACCTCGTCCGACGGGAACAGCATCGGCCCCTCGGGCAGCCGCTCCACGATCAGGTCCAGCAGGGTGCGCACGCCCGTCCCGGCCTTCGCGCTCACCGGGACGATCTCGTCGAACTCGCCGAGGTCGGCCGCGGCCTGGAGCTGTGGGACCTCGCGCCGGCCGAGCGCTGCGTCGAGCTTGTTCACCGCGCACACCTTCGGGCAGGCGAGCGCCTTCACGTGCCGCTCGTACACGAACGCGTCGCCCCGACCCACCCCGGCCACCGCGTCCACCACCAGGATCACCCCGTCCACGCCCTGGACCGATCCCCCCACGACCTCGTTCAGTCGGGCCCCGAGCGGCGTGCGAGGCTTGTGGAAGCCCGGCGTATCCGTGAACACGACCTGGAACCCCTCGGTGGTGAGGATGCCCCGGATACCGCGCCTGGTGGTCTGGGGCCTGTCGGAGACGATCGCGACCTTCCGCCCCACGAGCGCGTTCACGAGCGTGGACTTGCCGACGTTCGGCCGGCCGACCACGGCCACGATCCCGCTGTGGAACCCCACGGAGGAAGGCTACGCGAGGTCGGCGGGCCCGAAAGCGTCGGGGAGGAGCACGGACAGGCGCCATCGCTTCCGATGGCCGCCGGCCGACTCGGACACCACGAGCATGTCGGGCCCGAACTCGTTCAGAACCTGGCGGCATCCCCCGCAGGGCGGCGTGATGTCGTCGTTCCCCGCCGCCACGGCGACGGCGTCGATCTGCCGGTGCCCGGCGGCGACGGCGGCGAACACGGCCGCCCGCTCGGCGCAGATCCCCTGTGGGTACGACGCGTTCTCCACGTTCACCCCGGCGAAGATCCGCCCGCCCGCCAGCACGGCGGCACCGACAGAGAAGTTGCTGTACGGCGCGTACGCGTTCGCCCTCGCGGCCTTCGCGGCTTCCACGAGGTCGTCGACCGTCTGATCGGACACGGCGGCGTTACTCAGCGGTGGCCTCCGCGTCCTCGGGGGCCCTCGAGTCCTCGTGCCGAGTGATCAACACCTTCGCCACGCGGCGGCGGGTAACCTTCTCCGCCTTGAACGTGATGTTCTGGAAAGCGACCTCCTCCCCCTCCTCGGGGATCGAGCCCATGAGCCCGAGCATCAACCCGCCGACGGAGTCCCATCCGTCGTGGGGCAGCTCCACGTCGAGCAGCTCTTCCACGTCGTCGATCGAGGCGCGCCCGTCGACCCGGTACGCCCCGTCGCCGAGGTCGATCATCTCGGGCTCGGCCCGGTCGTACTCGTCCTCGATCTCGCCGACCAGCTCCTCAAGCAGGTCCTCCAGCGTGACCAGGCCGGAGACCGAGCCGTACTCATCGGTCACCAGGGCGATGTGGAACTTCTCCTGCTGCATCTCGCGGAGGAGGTCGGCGACCTTCTTCGACTCGGGGACGAAGTGCGCCTCGCGCACGATGTCGGCGAGCGGCATGTCCTGCTTGCCCTGGTGGACGGCCTTCAACACGTCCTTCGCGTAGATGAGGCCGAGGACGTTGTCGAGCTCGTCCTGGTAGACGGGGATCCGCGAGAACCCGTGCTGCAGGACCAGGGCCTGGACGTCGCGGAGCGTCTTGTCGCCCTCGATCGCCACGATGTCGGGTCTCGGCACCATCACCTCGCGGACGATCGTGTCGCCGAACTCGAAGATGGAGAGGATCAGCTCCTTCTCGCCTGCCTCGATGCTGCCCTCCTCGTGCCCGACCTCCGCCATCGAACGGATCTCCTCCTCCGAGACGAACGGCCCTTGCCGGAGGCCCTTGCCGGGAAGCAGCACGTTCGCGATGCCGATCAGCCCCCGGGTCGGAACCGCCAGGATCCGCCCGAGGAACCACACGACGGGCGAGAGGGCCAGCGCCACGCGGTCGCTGTGCAGGATGCCGTACGTCTTCGCCATGGCCTCGACAACGATGAAATAGCCGATCGTGAACGCCACCGAGAGCAGCGTGACGCCGAGGCTCCCGTACGTCACCTCCGCGAGGATGGCAACGAGGATGGCGGAGCCGTTCTGCACGAACATCACCGCGAGATAGACCGCGTTCAGGTACCGGGGTGGGTCGGATTCGATCCGCTCGAGCGTGGCCGCATTCCGCCGCTTGTCCTCCAGCAGGGCCAGGGCACGGACCCGGCTCATCCGGGTGAGCGAGGCCTCGGCCATGGCCAGCACGGAGCCGAACAGGACCAGCAGCACCACGATCGCCCAGAGCCAGATCACGGGACGCGCACCCCCGTGTAGCGCTCCTGGGTGGCCCACATCGCGGCCCTGTCGTCGTCCTGCTCGTGGTGGTACCCGAGCAGATGGAGGATGCCGTGCACGAGGAGCAGCCGCAGCTCGGCAGCCGGATCACCGGGGTTGTTGGCCCGGGCGACCTCCGGCGCGATCACGACATCGCCGAGGATCCGCACCCCGTCCTCGTCGGCGTCCCGTTCGTCGAGGGGGAACGAGAGGACATCGGTGGGTCCGTCCTCGCCCATGTAGCGCACGTGCAGGTCGGCCATCTCGTCGGCGGTGACGAACGACACCGACAGCTCCGAGCGGGCCAGTCCCTCGCCGGTCAGGCATCCACGGGCCAGCGCCTCCAGCCCCCCTTCGTCGACCGGCATCGACTGGCGGTTCGAGATCAGGATCCGCGGTCTATGGTCGTCGTCAGTCATCGGCGTTGGCGGCCCGGCGCTCGCCGTAGACGCGGTACGCCTCCACGATGTCCTGCACGATCTTGTGGCGCACCACGTCCCTCGCGCCCAGCCGGACGAAGTCGATCCCGTCGATGCCCTGGAGGATCTCCTCCACCACGACCATCCCCGACTTCTGCCCGTTCGGCAGGTCCATCTGTGTGACGTCGCCGTTGACCACCGCCTTCGAGCCGAACCCCAGGCGCGTGAGGAACATCTTCATCTGCTCGGGCGTGGTGTTCTGGGCCTCGTCGAGGATGATGAACGAGTCGTTCAGCGTGTTGTGCGTGACCAGGAAGTCGTCGGTCACGTAGAGAGAATCCTCCGCCGCGACCTGGATGCACACGGTTTCCCGTTCGCCCACGCGATCGATGGCGTCCACGAAGCGCATGGGGCGCCCGCCTTTCCCGAACACGTGGTAGATCGCGTGCTTGCGGGTGAGGAGGAACGGCTCGATGCCCGCGGGCAGACGGATGTCGACGACGAACGCGTCGGACCGGTGTTGGACGTCGCGCCCTCGGGCTCGGCCCGGCTTCCGGCCCTCGGCGGCTCGGATCCTCCAGTACGCAACCCCACCCAGGGATCGCACGAGGAACACGACGTCGTCGCGCAATCGCTCGGAGGACGTGACGTACTGGACGCGACAGGTCCGTCCCGGCTGGGTCACCGGTCCGCCGTCCGTGTCCAGGAGTCCCTGGAGCAACGCCAGGCGAACATCCGGCGAGTTGTAGAGGTACGGCTCGGGGACGAACTTCGTGTTCGAGCGTGTCCCCGCAAGACCGAGGTCCCTGAGGACTTCCGTGACCGGGTTCGCCACGATCACACCGCCTCGGCGCCCGGCCGCGTTCCGCAGAACGTAGTCGGCCTCGCCAGTGCGCCGCAGTTCGATCCCCTCGAGGGCCATCTCCAGGGCGAAGGCCAGCTCCGTGTCGCGTGTGCTGAACGATGGCGTGGTGGACGTGGTCAGGCACCCGTCACCGAGGAGGAGTCCGAGGGCGTAGGCGTCCATCGGGACCTCCCGCGGCTCGAACTCCACGGGGCGTGAGATGAGTGGCAGTTCGAAGCGGTGGTGATGGCCCGCCCTCAGCTGTCCGATCAGCTCTCTCGTCTCAACGACGCGGGGCGACCTACGTCGCCGTCGGTCGTCGCGCGTCACGACGGCCCAGAGGTGTTCCCCGCAGCACACCGTCGACGCCCCGTCCTGGGTGCGGAGCCGGAAGACCTCCTTCCGGCCCTGCGGGTACACACCGACGACCGGGATCGGCAGGCCGTTCGAGCCGACGACGAGATCTCCCACTTCGAGGCTTCCGATGGCACGGAATCCCGTTGGGGTGAGGACCGGACTGTCGATCGGCTGGGCCCTTCCACGCATGTACGCGAGCGGCGCGACCTCGACCGTGCCCCGCTCCATGAGCCGGGGCAGCGACTCGGCGCCGGTCATCTCGAACAGCGCATCGTACAGCGGCTTCATGTACGGATCGATCTTCTCGTACAACGTTCCGGGAAGGAAACCCAGGCGTTCTCCGGCCTCCACCGCCGGGCGCGTGAGGATGATCCGGGAGACCTGCTTCTCCTGGAGAGCTCGAACGGCGGTGGCGACCGCGAGGTACGTCTTCCCCGTCCCGGCCGGGCCGATCGCGAAGGTGACCGTGGCCCGGCGCATCGCGTCGACGTAGCGCTTCTGCCCCAGCGTCTTCGGCGAGATGCCGCGGCCGCGGCCGGTCAGCAGGACGTCGCCCAGCACCTCGGTGGGCCGCGCCTCCGCTCCCTTGATCAGCTCGATGGACCGCCCCACCGACGACGGGTTGAGGTCGTGCCCCTTCTGGAGGAGAGCGATCAGCTCCTCGAACAGCAGACCGACCCGCCCGGCTTCGGGCTCAGGGCCGGAGATCGTGATCTCGTTCCCGCGCACCAAGATCTCGGAGTCGAAGGCGGCCTCGACGAGCTTGAGGAGCTCGTCACGCTGGCCGAGGAGAGCGACCATGCTCTGGTCGCCCGGGACGAGGATCTTCACTTGTGTCGTGGCACTGGCCAAGCGCGATCGTCCGGGGTGCTTCCCCGTTCCCTCCTGTTGGAAAAGGGGCCGTCACCGGACGACCCCAGCTGAACCGATTCTACCCCCACACAACCTGCACCGGCGACTACCCGGGCGGCCAGTGCATCCGGCGGCCCCCGACCAGATGGAAGTGAAGATGGAACACGGACTGGCCGGCGTTGGGCCCCGTGTTTGAAACCAGGCGCCAGCCCGACCGGTCGATGCCCTCGACCCGGGCCAGCTGGTTCGCCGACTGCACCACGTCGGCAAGCATCGCGCCGTGCCGGTCCTCGATCTCGGCCAGCGACCCCAGATGCTCCTTCGGCACGATGAGGACGTGCGTGGGCGCCTGCGGGTTGAGGTCGCGGAACGCGATCACCGTGTCGGTTGCCCGAAGGACGTGCGCCGGCTCGTCGCCGGCTATGATCCGGCAGAAGACGCAGGCCGGATCGATGCGCTTTCCTCTCACGCCACCGACCTCCCCGATGCTCAGGTGGGCCTTCGGAGGCGTGCGGAGGCTACGGCGCCCTTCCCGGCGGGCTGGCCGCGGAGCTCCGCGAGCTGTTCCAGCAGCCGGCGCTCCTGCTTCCCGAGGTGCCGGGGGGTCTCCACGTACACCGTGAGGTAGAGATCTCCCCGCCCGCGCCGCCCGAGGTTGGGGATCCCCTTCCCACGCAACCGGATCGAGCTGCCCGACTCGACCCCGGGATCGAGCTTCACGCGCTCGGTGCCGTCGAGCGTCGCCACCTCCACCTCGGCGCCGAGCGCCGCCTGCTCCATCGAGACGTCGAGGAGGGCGAACAGGTCCTGCTCGCGTCGCTCGAACACCGGGCTCGGCGCGACCGCGATCGACACGTACAGGTCGCCGGGCGGGCCACCGGCGCGCCCGGCGTGGCCCTCGCCGGGCACCCGCAGCTCTACACCGTCGGAGACACCGGCCGGGATCTCCACCGTCACCGTGCGGCTCCGCGGGGCCCGTCCCTGGCCACGGCACTCGGTGCAGGGCGACGTGAGCTCCTCGCCGGTGCCGTCGCACGTCGGACACGGCCGTGCGGTCATCACGGTTCCGAAGATGCTGCGGCGCACGTCCTGGATCTGCCCGGTCCCGCCGCACGAGCCGCACCGCCTCGGGCTCGAGCCGGGTTCCGCGCCGTTGCCGCCGCAGCGCTCGCACACGCGCAGGGTGTCCACGTCGATCCGCCGCTCGGCACCGAACGCCGCTTCCTCGAACGTGAGCGACGCGGCGACCACGGCGTCCTCGCCCCGCTGCGTACGGCTGCGGCGCACGGGACGGCGCCGACCGAACGTCCCCGCGCCGAAGAACGCCTCGAAGATGTCCGCGACGTCCGTGAAAGGGAACATGTCCGGCCCGCCACCATGGCCGTACATGTCGTACTGCCGTCGTTTCTCGGGATCCGACAGGATCTCGTACGCCGCGGTGACCTCCTTGAAGCGTTCCTCCGACGTGGGATCGCCCGAGACGTCGGGGTGCAGCTCGCGAGCCAGGCGCCGGTATGCCTTCTTGATGTCCTCTTGGGTGGCGCTTCGCGCGATCCCCAGGATCTCGTACAGATCCGCCGCCATGACCCGTCAGACGCCCAGCTCGGTGGCCAGCTCGGACAGCCGTCGGGCCACCGCGCGAACCGACGCCACCACGTTCACGTAGTCCATCGCGGTGGGTCCCACCACACCGATCGTGCCGACGGGGTTCTCGCCGGACCGGAACGGTGCCGCGACGACCGTCGCCTCCCACTCCTCGGTGGTCGGGTGCTCGGCGCCGATCGTCACGGAAACCTCTTCCGGAGTGACCGAGACGTCGCGCAGAAGCCGGAGCATCTCCGACTCGTGCTCGAGGGCCTCGAACAGCCGCTGCACGGTGGCGCGCCTCCAGTGGGCCGCCTCGTCGGCCAGGTTCGCCGCGCCGCCGACCAGCACGTGTACGTTGCGCGACCCCGTCTGCATCTCGCGGAGCGTGTCGGCGATGACCAGGAGGAGCTCTCGCTCGGCCTGCGGCGATGCCCCGGCCAGCTTCAGCGCGCGGGCCTGCGCCTCCGCGAGGCTCTCGCCCCGGAACTCGTCCCCCACCCGCCGTTCGAGCGTTTCGATCGCCTGCCCGTCGAGGTCCTTCGGCCGGTCCACGATGGCCTTCTCCACCCGGCCGTGCTGCCCGACCGCGAGCACCATCACCGCCGGGCCCATGTCGACGACCTCGACCCGGAGCAGGGTCTCCTCCGAGAAGCTCGGTGGGACCGCCAGGCCGGCGTACATCGTGAGGCGCGACAGGAGCTGCGTCGTCCCCTTCAGGACCTCCTCCAGGTCCAGCATGGTCTCGGCGAAGAACCCGGTGATGGCCCGGCGCTGCGGGTCGCGCAGGCCGCGGCCCGACGGCAGGGTGTCCACGTACCTGCGGTACGCGTGGTCGGTGGGGATCCGGCCAGCCGACGTGTGCGGATGTGTGAGGTACCCGAGCTCCTCCAGGGCCGCCATCTCGTTGCGGATCGTGGCCGAGGACACGCCGAGGCCGGCTCGCTCGACGATGGTCTCGCTGCCCACGGGCTCGCCCGTGCGCACGAACTCCTCGACCACCGCCCGGAGGATGGCGACCTTGCGGGAACCGAGCTCGAGCGGATCGGACATGTCACCAGACAGTGTATTGGCAGTCGAAGGGCGTGAGTGCCAGGAGCCGAACCGTGGTTCCCATCGATCTCGGGCGGTGCACTCGGGACCGAGGGCACCCCCGGGCGAACCTAGTCTGGCCCAGACTAGCCGGTCAGGGCGAGGACGAGCTCGTTCAGGAGGAGCATGCCGCGTTCGGTGGGGACGAGCGCGCCGTCCTCGTGGCGGAGCAGGCCGCTCTCGAGGAAGGGCTCGGCCTTGCTGGCCTCGACCCACGATGACGGGACGCCCTCGAGGATCCGCAGGCGCAGGAACACCTCCTCGAGGTAAGCATCTGAGGGTTCCAGACGCTCCTCGCCGCCCACGGGCAGGCACCCGGCCTCGACCTGGGTCATGTACTCCTCGGGTGGGCGGATGTTCCACCACCGGTGCTCGTCGCGGTACGAATGCGCGCCGGCGCCTAGCCCCAGGTACGGCCGTCGTTGCCAGTACCCGAGGTTGTGCACGCACTCGAACCCCGGCTTCGCCCAGTTCGAGACCTCGTAGTGCCGGTAGCCGGCCTCGCCCAGGACCCGGCACGTTGTCTCGAACATGTCGGCCTGCAGGTCCGGGTCGGGCGCCGGGACCACCCCCGACTGCACCCTGCGGCCCAGCGGCGTCGACGGCTCGATCGTGAGGGCGTAGGCGCTCAGGTGCTCGGGCTCCAGCTCGATCGCCTCCCACACGGTCCGTTCCCACGACGCCACGGTCTCGCCGTTCGCGCCGTAGATGAGGTCGAGGTTCACGTTCGCGTAACCGGCCGCGCGCGCTTCTCGCACCGCCCGCCGGACCGAGTCGGGATCGTGGATCCGCTCCAGAGCGCCGAGGACGCCCCGGTCGAACGACTGCGCCCCCATCGACAGCCGCCCGAACCCCGCGGCCAACAGGCCGTCGAGCTTCGAACGATCCACCGTGTCGGGGTTCGCCTCGATGGTGACCTCGGCGTCGGCGGCCACGTCGAACCGGTCGCGGAGGTGCATGAGGACGGCCTTCAGGTCGGCGACCTCGAGCGTGGTCGGCGTCCCGCCGCCGAGGAACACCGACACGATCCGCTCCCCCGCCCAGGCGGGCGTCGCGAGCTCGGCCTCCCGGAGCAGCGCCTGCACGTACCGAGGCGCCAGGTGATCCAGGCCGGCGTAGGCGTTGAAGTCGCAGTACCCGCACCGGGTCAGACAGAACGGAACGTGCACGTAGATGCTCGCCGGCTCTCGCGACTCCGGGTCGTGCACGCTTCCCCGAGGCTCGGGCACATCGCTCACGGCTTGGACCCCGCTCGCTGGTCCACCCGAAGAGCGGCGATGAACGCCTCCTGCGGCACGTCGACCTTCCCCACCCGGCGCAACCGGGCTTTGCCCTTCTTCTGCTGCTCGAGCAGCTTGCGCTTGCGCGTGATGTCGCCGCCGTAGCACTTGGCCAGGACGTCCTTCCGCTTGGCCTTCACCGTCTCGCGCGCGACGATCCGCGACCCGATGGCGGCCTGGATCGCGACGTCGAACAACTGCCGTGGGATCAGCTGCTTCAGGCGCTCGACCATCTGGCGCCCGTACTGCTGCGCCTTGTCCCGGTGGACCACGCTGCTGAAGGCGTCGACCGGCTCGCCGTGCAGCAACACGTCCACCCTGACCAGGTCCGCCGGCTCGTACCCCCAGGGCTCGTAGTCGAGCGATGCGTAGCCGCGCGTGCGGGACTTCAGCTGATCGAAGAAGTCGAAGATGATCTCGGCGAGCGGGAGGTGGTAGTGCACCTCGATCCGCTCGGTCGACAGGTACTTCATGTCGACGAGCTCGCCGCGGCGCGATTGGCAGAGCTCGAGCACCGCCCCGAGGTACTCGGCCGGTGTGATGATCGTGGCCAGCACGGTCGGTTCCTCCACTCGGTCGTAGGTGCCGGGCGGCGGCATCTCGCTGGGGTTGTGGACGACGATGACCTCCTCGCCGCGGATCACGTGGAACTCGACGTTGGGAGCGGTGGCGATCAGCTCGAGGTCGAACTCCCGCTCGAGACGCTCTTTCACGATGTCCATGTGCAGCAGGCCAAGGAACCCGCACCGGAACCCGAACCCCAGAGCCTGCGAGGTCTCGGGCTCGAAGTGCAGGGCGGCATCGTTCAGCTTCAGCTTGTCCAGGGCGTCGCGGAGCACGCTGTAGTCGCCGCCTTCGGCCGGGTACAGACCGCTCCAGACCATCGGGAGCGGTTCTCGGTAGCCGGACAGTGGTTCGTGCGCCCGGTTGCGGCCGGTGACCGTGATCGTGTCGCCAACCTTCACCTGGTGGACGTCCTTCAGCCCGGTCACCAGGTACCCGACCTCCCCGGGTCCAAGCTCGGGGATCGGCGTCGCCTCCGGCGCGAACACGCCTGCCTCCTCGGCCTCCGCGTCCAGGCCGGTCGCCATGTATCGGACCTTCGCGTGCGAGGGCAGGATGCCGTCCTTGACCCGGACGTAGGCCACCACGCCGCGGTAGACGTCGAAGCTCGAGTCGAAGATGAGCGCTCGGAGCGGATCGTCGCGTCTGCCCTCCGGCGGCGGAACGGCCTCGATCACCCGCTCCAGCAGCGCGGTGACGCCTTCGCCCGTCTTCGCCGAGACGCGGAGGACGCCGCCGGGCTCGCAGCCCACGAGCTCGGCCAGCTCGCGCGCGGTCTCGTCCGGCTGCGCGGCCGGCAGGTCGATCTTGTTCAGCACCGGGACGATCGCCAGGCCCGCGTCGCGCGCGAGGTGGTAGTTCGCGAGCGTCTGCGCCTCGATCCCCTGCGCCGCGTCGACCAACAGGACGGCGCCCTCGCAGGCCGCCAGCGAGCGAGAGACCTCGTACGTGAAGTCCACGTGACCCGGCGTGTCGATGAGGTTGAGCTCGAACGTGCGCCCTGCCGTCGGGTACGACAGGCGCACCGCCTGGGCCTTGATCGTGATGCCACGCTCGCGCTCGAGATCCATCTTGTCCAGGTACTGCTCGCGCATCTGGCGCTCACCCACCGCGTGCGTGAGCTCGAGCAGCCGGTCGGCCAGGGTGGACTTCCCATGGTCGATGTGGGCCACGATGCAGAAGTTCCGGATCGAGGCAGTGTCGGTCACGACGCGCCTATCGTACGGGCGGCGGCCCCGTCCGAGCTTCGGGCGCAGCACGTTTGCGCTGGTACACTCGGTCGCCGTGGCGAACATCAAGTCCCAGATCAAGCGGAACCGCCAGAACGAGCGCCGGCGCCAGCGGAACAAGTCCGTCCGTTCGGCGCTGAAGACCTCGTCGAAGAAGGTCCGCACCACGGCCGCCGAGGGCGACGCCCAGGCCGCCGAACAGCAGCTGCGCGAGGCCGCGCGCGCCCTCGACAAGGCCGCCGCCAAGGGCGCGCTGCACCGGCGCACCGCCGCGCGGCACAAGTCCCGCCTGGCCAAGGCCACCCGGGGGGCGCTGGCCTCCCAGGAGACCTCGGCCACCCCGGCTGCCGAGTAGCCTCGGCCCGACTCCGCTCAGCGCTCGGCCGGTCCGCCCGCGATCGCCGTCACCAGGAGCGGCAGCACCACGTCGTCGGTCGCGCCCGACTTCAGCGCCCGGTCGGCCTCCACGATCCTCGTGTGCACGTCCACCAGCTCGGCCATCGTGAACCGCCGGGCCTGGTCCCGGTAGCGGCGGGCCTGCCAGTCGAACCGGAGCCCGGCCGCCTTTGCCAGCTCCATCGGCGGCATACGGTCGGGCAGGGCCCTCACCCGCAGCAGGTCGCGCAGCCGCGAGGCGATCCCGCCCAGGATCATCAGCGGGTCCTCCCGCGCCTCCAGCAGGGTGCGGACCGAGCGGATCGAGCCGGGAAGGTCCCTGCCGAACACGCGATCGCACAGGTCCCACACGTGCTGCTCCCCGAGCCCGCGGAACTGCGCGGCCACGACCCCGCGCGTGACCCGCGCCGATCCGAAGGCCGAGGACAGCTGCGCGAGCGCCTGGTCGAGGGCGGCCGGGTCCTCCCCCAGCGTCTCCACCAGCGCCGCCCCCCCGTCGGGCGCGAGCTGTACTCCCTTTCCCTTCGCCCGGGTGGCCACCCATCCCGGGAGGTCCTTTCGGGCTACCCTCACCTCCCGCACGTCGCCGACCGGGCGGATCAGCTTCACGAGCGCCGCCGGAGCCTTCCCCCGAAGGGGGACGATCGCGCACAGCACCAGCGGGGCGTCCGGCGCCGGGTTCGCCAGATACCGGCCCAGCTCGCGAACGGCGTCGTCGGTGAGCTTCCTGGCATCGCTCACCATGAGGGCCCGGCGGTCCCCGAACAGGGAGGGCGTTGCCAGGTCGGCGGTCTCGCCGCCCTGCCATTCGGAGGCCTCGACCTCTCGGGCCTGGATCTCGGGTCCGATCAGCTCGAGCGCGGCCTCGCGCAGGAGGAAGTCGTCCTCGCCCCACAGCAGGTGCACGGGGGCCTTGCGCCCGGTCATCGGCCCGCGGCTCCGTGAAGGCGGAAGGCGGATGGGTTCACCCGCCGGATTCTACGAGCAGGCCATCCGGCGCGAACGTGACGACGACGTCTCCGACGCGATCGGTCCGAAGGACCGCTGCCCCGGTTGCCCGCAGCTCCTGCAGGACCGACGGCACCGGGTGACCGTAGACGTTTCGCTGACCGACGCTCACGACGGCGAGCTCCGGATCCACCGCCTCGAAGAACTCGGGGATCGAGGTATCCCCCCCGTGGTGCGGGACCTTCAGGACCTCGGCCTGGACAGGTGCGCCGTCCTCCAGGAGCGTCTCCTGCGACGGCACCTCGGCGTCCCCCGAGAACAGCACCACATCACCGCGGAACACCAGCCGGATCACCAGCGAGTCGTTGTTCGGATCGGAGTCGGTGCCGGTGAAGCAGCCGTGCGGGGCCAGGACCTCGAGCAGGAGGTCCCCAACCCAGACGCGATCGCCGGCGCGCGGGTGCTCCACCTGCAGGTGCTCGTCCCGGATCGCCTGGAGGAAGTCCGCGTAGGACGGGGAAGGTTCATCGCATCCGGGCTCCAGGACGACCCCCACCGGGAACCGAGCGAACACGGCGGGGAACCCCTCGACGTGGTCGGCGTGCGGGTGCGTGGCCACCACCGCATCGAGCCGCTTCACCCCGAGCGCCGAGAGCTTCGTGGCCACCTGCTCGGGGTCGGGGCCGGCATCGATCAGGAGCGTGGCCCCGCCGGGCGACGTGACCAAGGCGGCGTCTCCCTGCCCCACGTCGAGGAACCGAACCACGAGACCCGAGGGCGGACCCGAGGAGAGCGCAGAGGTCCATGCCACCAACGGCAGCAGTGCCACCGCCGCGACGACGGCCACGCGGGGTGGGCGGCGACCCGACCGAAGCCACCACGCCGCGGCGACCACCGCGAGGAGCCCTCCGACGAGCGTCACGGCGCCACCGCCCGACGTGATCCAGGGGACCGGGGCCCTGGCCAGCCGATCGGCGATCAGCTCCAGGTATCGCATCGGCACGAGTGCGAGTGCCGCCAGGGCCCGTCCCGCGGGATGGAACGCCAACCCGGCGGCGGCCGCCGCGAGCCCCAGGAGCAGTGCCGGCGAGACGGCCGGGAACGCCAGCAGGTTCGCCGGCAGGGTGGACCCCGGCACCTCGCGGAAGTGGAACAGCAGGATCGGCGTCACCCCGACCTGGGCCGCCAGCGTGGTCCCGGCTGCCAGGGCCACCGGCCTCGGGAGCAAGCGCAGTCGCTCCGCGAGCGGCGAGGCCATGGCCACCATCCCGGCGGTGGCCGCGACCGACAGCTGGAACCCGATCGACCAGACCAGCGCCGGATCGACCACCAGGAGCACGAGCACCGCGCCGGCCAGGATCGAGGCGGTGCTGCGGGGCCGGCCGAGCAGCACGCCGACCAGCGTGATCACCGCCATGACGCCGGCCCGCATGACCGACGGCTCCGCCCCCGTCAGCACCACGAAGAAGACGACCGTGCCGCCCCCGAGGGCGAACCTCGGAACGCGCGACAGACGGAGCAGCAGCGCCAGCCCCAGGAGCGGGGCCAGGACCATCGCCACGTTCTCGCCCGAGACGACGAGCAGGTGTCCCAGCCCCGTGGCCTGGAAGTCGCGAGCGAGCGCCGGGGCGAGCATCGAGTCGTCGCCGAGGGCCAGACCCATGAGCAGACCCGCTTCCCGCCGGGGGAACAGCCCTTGGATCGACCGGCCCACGAAACGGCGGAACCCCTGGGCCGCGTGCAGGAGCGGGTTCGTCGCCGGCCCCAGGCGCTCGGCCCGGTCGACCCGCAGCTCGGCGGGGATGCCCCGCAGGATCAGCGAGCGACCATAGTCCTCCGTCTGATCCGGCCGCCGCAGGCTCCCCTCGAGCTCGACGACATCGCCTCGGACGGCCTCGAGCGGCTCGTCGCGCCCTTGGACCCACGCGGTCTCGTGCAGCCGGGCGGCGCCGCCGGTCCATTCCACGGCCGCGACCTGCACGATCGCCGACCAGCCGGACGGGCTCACGGACGGATCGGTTCGCAGCGAGCCGGTCACCGAGACGTGCGCAGGAGCGAGCCGCGCGAGCAGGGCCGTGCGCGTCCTCGCCGCGTGGAACCCACCCCACCCGAAGCCCAGGAGGAAGACGGCGAGGGCAAGGCAGGCCAGGGTCAGTCCGGGCGGCCCCCTGCCGGGATCCATCCTGCCCGGGCCTCCGAGCGCGGTGACCGCCGGCGCCTCGGCGTGCTCGACGGCCAGGCCGGCCTCCGACAAGGGGTCACGCCCGGCCGGACGGGGAGCCAGGACGGGCGCGAGTAGGAGGAGCAGCAGCCCGATGACCAGGAACGGCCAGGACGGGATCCGGCCGTCGACCGTTGGCCAACCGAGCAGCCCGGCCCAGAAGAGCCCGGCGGCGGAGGGGAGGAGCCAGCCCTTCACACCGTGACCTGGTCGCGGATGTCCGCCAGGGTCGCGTCGCCGATGCCGCTGACGTCCACCAGGTCGTCGACCGTGGCGAACGGTCCGTGCTCGGTCCGGTAGTCGACGATCCGCTGCGCCAGGACCTCGCCGATGCCCGACAGCGCCTCCAGGTCGGCGGCCGTCGCGGTGTTCACGTTGATCAGCCCGCCAACCGACCCGGCGCCGCTTCCCGCCGGCACCACGCCCGGCGCCTGTGTCGGTCCCTGCTTCAGAAGGAGCACCTGCGTGCCATCGGCGAGCGGTGCGGCCAGATTCAGGGTGTCCAGCAAGGCCCCTCGGCGCGCGCCCCCGGCTGCCTCGATGGCGTCGATCACGCGGTCGCCCTCGTGGAACTCGTACACGCCCGGGTGGCGGACCCAGCCGGCGACGTCCACCAGGAGGAGCGCCGGCTCTGGGCTCGCCGTGGGCGATGCAGGTCCGCCGGCTGCGCCGACGCTCGTCCGCACCTGCACCGGGCTGGGCAGCGAGCGCACGTACCAGAGCGCCGCGCCCCCGAGCGTCACCACGAGCACGACCGCCAGACCGGCGAACTCGCCCCGCGACAGCGACGACAGCCGTTCCCGCAGCGATCCATCGGACATCGCCACCTCCTCAGCCGCGACCGGGAGGGGGAGCGGAACGGGAAGGCTACCGGCCGGAACGCCCCCGGGCAGTGAACGGCGTCACACGACGGCGGTGGGCAGATCGAGGATGCGGTCGGCCCCGCGGACCCTGGGGAGGGTGAAGACGAACTCCGCCCCGCCGCTGGGAGCCTCCTCCACGCGGATGGTCCCGCCGTGCGCCTCCACCAGGGCTCGCGTGATGTACAGACCGAGGCCGGAGCCCGGCTTCTCGGGCCTGTCCACCAACCGGCGGAACCGGTCGAAGACTTCCTCGCGGCGCTCCCTTGGGATGCCCGGTCCCTCATCGCGGACGCTGAACGTCACCTCGCGCAGGCCCTCGGTCACGGTGAGGAAGATCCGGCCCACCGCGGGCGAGTACTTGCGCGCGTTGTCCAGCAGGTTCGTGAGGACCCGGATGATCCGGTCGGCGTCGCAGTACACGCGCTCCACGCCGTTCAGCTCGAGCACCACGCGCCCTGCCGTTCCGGACGCCTGTGCCGCCTCGAACGCGAGCCGTTCCGGGTGCACCGGTTGCACCTCGAGCGCCAGCACACCGTCCTCGATCCGCGACACGGTGAGCAGGTCGTCCACCAGCCGCGCCAGCCTGCTCGCCTGCGCGGACGCCCCATCGAGCAGCTCGATCCGGATCTCGGGCGCGAGCGAGTCGCCGTGGGAACGGAGCGTGCTGATGACGCCGAGGATCGCCGCCAGCGGGGTCCGGAACTCGTGGGAGGCCACGGCCACGAACTCCGTCTTGGCCAGGTCGACCTGCCGCAGGCGCGCGGTCAGGGCCTGTTCGTCCGACAGGGCCTGGGTCCGCTCCTCGATGAGACGGGTCAGCGCCTCCTGCCGCTCCTGGTGGAGACGACGCTGCTGCGCCAAGACCCCGACGGCGAATCCCGTGATCAACATGAGCGCCGGTCGAGAGAGGGCCGACGCGGACGGCAGTCCCCCATCCAGGCTCATCAGCACCACGTAGACCAGCGCGAGCCCAAGAGCCGCCCCGAGCGTTTCCAGCAGATCGAAGCGAAGCGCCACCGAGATCACCGCGATCAGGTACAGGGTCCAGAACTCGCTGCTCGGACCGCCGGTGGCGTGGGTCCACAGGGTGATGAGCACGGAGTCGATCAGCAGGGTCGCCGCCCGGAACCGCGCCGGCGGAAGGCTCTCCTAGGGGCGCGCCAGGAGCGCCCACAGGGCGTACAGGCGTCAGAAGGGGTTGAGCACGGAGCGCAGCCGCGTTCAGGACTCGAGCGGACGGAACCGGGCCTGGAAGAACCGCAGGTACTTCGGCTCGAACACCATCTCCAGGCCTCGGGTGCTCTCGCGGCGCGCGTGGACGTCGGCGATCGAGCGGGCCACCGCAGCCAGGTGCCTCGACGTGTACACGCGCCGCGGGATCGTGATCCGCACCAGCTCGAGCGCAGGATGGCGGTGCTGCCCGGTCTCCGGGTCCCGGCCGGCCGAGACGATCCCTCGCTCCATCGTCCGGGTCCCCGCCTCCAGGTAGATCTCGCCGGCCAGCCGCTGGGCCGGGAACTCCTCCTGGGGGACGTGGGGATAGAAGCGCCGTGCGTCCACGAACACCGCGTGCCCGCCGATCGGCTCGACGATCGGCACGCCGTACCGCTCCAGCGCCTCGCCGAGCTCGCGGACCTGGAGGATCCTCGTCCGGATGTGGTCGTCGTCCACCGATTCCTCGATCCCCACCGCGATCGCCTCGAGGTCGCGGCCCGCGAGTCCTCCGTACGTATGGAGCCCCTCGTAGACCACACAGAGGTTGCGGGCCTGCGCGGCGAGCTCGGGGTCGCGGAGCCCGATCCAGCCTCCGATGTTCACGAGCGAGTCCTTCTTCGCCGACATCGTGCAGAGGTCGGTCAGGTCGCAGAGCTCGCGAAGGATCTCGGCAACCGGCTTCGCTGCGTAGCCGGGTTCGCGCTCCTTGATGAAGTAGGCGTTCTCCACGGCCCGCGTGGCGTCGAACACGACCGGGACGCCGTGCCGGTCGGCGATCTCACGGACCCGGCGGAGGTTCGCCAAGGAGATGGGCTGGCCGCCGGCCATGTTCACGGTCCCGGCGATCGACAGGTACGGAACGCGGTCGGCCTGCTCGATCACCTTCTCGAGCTTCTCGATGTCGACGTCGCCCTTGAACGGGTGGCGGCTCTCGGGATCGTGTGCCTCGGGAACGATCACGTCGACGAACTCGCCGCCCGCCAGCTCCTGGTGCAGCCGCGTGGTCGTGAAGTACATGTTGCCCGGGATCGTGTCCCCCCGCCGGATCAGCATCTCGCTCACGATGTGCTCGGCGCCGCGTCCCTGGTGGGTCGGGACCATGAACCCGTACCCGTAGAAACGACGGACCGCATCCTCCAGCCGGTAGAAGTTGCGACTGCCCGCGTAGGCCTCGTCCCCGACCATGAGCGCGGCCCACTGGCGGTCGCTCATCGCGTTGGTCCCGGAGTCGGTCAGCAGATCGATCGTCACCTGGTCGGAGCGGAGCAGGAACGTGTTCCACCCTGCGGCGTCGAGCGCCGCCACGCGCTCCTCGCGGGTGGTGATGGGGATCCCCTCGACCACTTTGATCTTGTAGGGCTCGAACCAGAACCGCTCGTCCACGGCCGGCACCTCCTCGCGCAGGCGCGCCCGGTGGCTCGCCCGCCCGAGCACAGCGTGGAAGCCGGGGGAAGGGCGTGCGGGAGTCGAACGGCCCGCTCGGCGCGGGCCGGGCGGGGGCCTCAGCCTCCGGTGACGAGGTTGACGAGCTTCGGGGCCCGCACGATCACCTGCCGGATCTGCCGCCCCTCCAGGAACCGCCGGGCGTTCTCCGACGCGAGGGCCAGCTCGCGGCAGGCGTCGTCGGAGGCGTCCGCGTCCACCTCGACCCGGTCGCGGATCTTCCCGTCGACCTGGATCACCATCGTGACGCGCTGCTCGCGAGCCAGCCTGGGGTCGAACGGCGGCCAGGCCGCCTCGTGCACGCTCGTCTCGTTCCCGAGAGCCTCCCGCCACAGCTCCTCGGCCAGGAACGGCGCCAGCGGTGCGAGCATCAGGGTCAACGCCCGCGCCGCGTGGCCCGCGCCGCGTCCCGCGTCGAGCGCGGAGCGGATCTCGTTCGACAGCACCATGAGCTTGGAGATGGCCACGTTGAACCGGAAGCGCTCGAGGTCATCGGTCACGCCGCGGATCGCCCGGTGCGTCAGGCGGGTGAGGGTCTCGGGCTGAGAGCCCTCGCGGTCCGCCGCCTCGAACACCGCCGCGTAGACCCGCCCCAGCCAGGCGTTCATCGGAGGGCGCCTGTCGGGGTCGGGCGCGATCAGCTTCCAGTCGATGTCGTCCTCGAACGGACCGGCGAACAGGATGGTGATCCGCATCGTGTCCGCGCCCCACCGCTCCACGAGCGGCATCGGCTCGACGATGTTGCCCTTCGACTTGCTCATCGAGGCGCCGCCGTAGATCACCTGCCCCTGGTTCATCAGCCGCAGGAACGGCTCGGTGAAGCCGACCAGGCCCAGGTCGTACAGGACCTTCGTGAAGAACCGCGAGTAGAGCAGGTGCAGGATCGCGTGCTCGACGCCGCCGACGTACTGATCCACGGGCATCCACCGGCCCACGCGCTCGGGGTCGAAGGCTCGGGTGTCCTCCCGGGGCGAGCAGTACCGGAAGAAGTACCACGACGAGTCGACGAACGTGTCCATCGTGTCGGTGTCGCGCACGGCATCGGCCCCGCAGATCGGACACGTCGTGTGCTTCCACGTGGGGTGGCGGGCCAGCGGCGACTCGCCCCCCGGCCGGAAGTCGACGTCCTGGGGGAGCTGGACCGGAAGCTGGTCCTCCGGCACAGCCACCTCGCCGTGCTCGGGACAGTGCACGATGGGGATGGGGGCGCCCCAGAAGCGCTGCCGGCTGATCAGCCAGTCCCGCAGCCGGTAGCTCACCGCAGCCGCGCCCTTGCCCTGCTCCGCGAGCCAGGCGATCACCTGCCCGATCGACTCCGGCGAGCGCACACCGTCGAAGGGGCCGGAGTTCACCATCACGCCCTCGTGATCGTGCGCCTCGGTCATCTCGTCGGGGTCGCGGGTCTCGCCCTCCGGCTGCACCACGACGCGGATCGGCAGCCCGTGCTCGCGCGCGAACTCGAAGTCGCGTTGGTCGTGCGCCGGGACGCCCATGACCGCCCCCGTCCCGTACTCCATGAGGACGTACGGCGCCACGAAGCAGGGGACCTTCTCGCCGTTCACGGGGTTCACCGCATGCACGCCGAGCGGGACGCCCTCGCGACTCTCAGCCTGCTCGCGGTTCGTCAGCGGGGTGGCCTGGAGCTGGTCCAGGAGCGCCGTCGCCTCCGACGCTGTCCCACCGGCCTCGGCCAGCTTCATCACCAGCGGGTGCTCGAGTGCGAAGACGAAGAACGTGACGCCCCACAGCGTGTCGGGCCGGGTGGTGAACACCTCGACCCGGTCACCGGTCTCGGCGACCTCGAAGGTCACCTGCGCGCCCTCGGACCGGCCGATCCAGTTGCGCTGCATGGTGATGACCCGGTCGGGCCAGTCGACCAGCTCGTCGACGTCGTCGAGGAGCCGCTGGGCGTAGTCCGTGATCTTGAAGAACCACTGGGTCAGGTCCTTGCGCACGACGGGTGTCCCACAGCGTTCGCAGGCGCCGTTCACAACCTGTTCGTTGGCCAGGACGGTCTGGTCGTTCGGGCACCAGTTCGCCGGCGCCGTCTTCCGGTACGCCAGGCCGCGCTCGAAGAGCGTCACGAAAAGCCATTGCGTCCACCGGTAGTACTCGGGATCGCACGTGTGGAGCCGCCGGGTCCAGTCGAACGACATGCCCATGCGGCGGAACGACGACGCCTGTTGCTCGATGTTCGCGTACGTCCACTCCCTCGGCTGGATGCCACGCTTGATGGCGGCGTTCTCCGCCGGCAGGCCGAACGCGTCCCACCCGATCGGGTGCAGGACGTTGTAGCCCCGCATCGCGGCGAACCGGGCGACCGTGTCCCCCCCGCTGAAGGCCTCCGCGTGCCCCATGTGCAGGTCGCCCGAGGGGTACGGGAACATGTCGAGCGCGTAGAAGCGGGGGCGCTCGTCCGCCGGGTCGTCGTCGGCCCGGTACAGGCCCTCGCGCTCCCAGGCCTCCACCCATCTCGGCTCGACCTCGGTCGGCTCGTACCTCCGCATGGTCAGGGAATGCTACCGGAGGATGCCGCCTTCCCCGCGCACGCAGGGCCGTTCGACTCTCCGTGCCCCATGCAGGGCGATGGGACCCTGACACGGGAGGTGAGTCGCGTGTCCGACGACCGGGTGCCGCTGCCCGGACCCCCGCTCGAGCCGGCTCCGTCGGGGCCTCGGATGTCGGTGCCGGTCGCGGCTTCGGCGTTCGTGCTGGCGCTCGCGGTGCTCGTGTTGGTGCAGGTGGCGATCCGCGACGGGGAGGACGGATCGACGCAGGGTGGCGCACGGACCGACGCGCCGGTCGCGCTGAACGTCGAGGGTCCCGCCCGCTCCCAGCTCCTCGCCGCCGGCGAGCGGGTGCCGGCGTTCACCGCGCCCGAGCTGTTCGGTGGCCGGGTGTCGTGGGAGGACTACGCCGGCAGCCCGACGGTCCTCGCAGTATGGGCGCCGTGGTGTCCCCACTGTCAGGCGGAGCTTCCCGTGGTCGTCGGGGTGATGTCGGAGTTCCCATCGGTCCGGCTGGTAAGCGTGGTCACCGCGGTAGACGCGCAGGTCGGCCCCACGCCGACGCGGTACATGCGATCCCAGGGGCTGGACTTCCCCGTCGCCGTCGACGACGCCGCGGGAACCCTCGCTCGCGCGTTCGGGATCCGTGCGTTCCCCACCATGTTCTTCGTCGGATCGGACGGCACGGTCCGATACGTCTACGAGGGCGAGATGGCCCCGTCCGATCTGCGGAGCGTCCTCGCTTCCCTCTGAACTCTCAGGTCTTCTTCGCCCGGCCCTTCACGGACGGGGTACGAGCCGAGGTCTTGGTCGCGGGGTCCTTCGCCGCTTTGCCCGAGTCGTCGGTCGTCCGGCTGCGCGGCTTCCTCTCCTTGGGTTCGGCCGTGACTACAGTGGCCGCGTCCGCCGGCCCGGGCGTGACTCGCTTGCGGGCCGCCTTGGCCTCGCCGGCACCGGCCGGGGCGGGCCGGCGTGCTGCCGTCACCCTCTCGCCTCTTGATCAGCACGAACCCCCTCCGTGCGCGGGCAAGGCGGACAACCCCCGCGGGGACCTCTCGGTCGGCTCCCTTAACGCATCGGCGTGGCGGCCGCAAGGCTGAACCATCCCCGGAGAACGACGATCCTTTCGGTGCGGCGACGCGTCAACACGTGTTCGGTCGGGCAACGCGGGTGGTGGATCCTCTCCTCCCGATGAACCCCGCTGCCGGGGTACGCCAACCTAGCGGCGGAACGTCCACCGCCGGCGAAGCCCTCCGCGGCCGCGCAAGCCTCGTTTGCGGCGGGCGCCGCGAAACAGAACCACAAGGACAAGAACCCCCACCACGCCGACAACCACCCAAAGAACCGGGTTGTCCATATGCTGCTTCCTCCCCTGCCTTTGGCTGAACCTGGTCAAGGACGTCCTTCTTCTGCCTTCCTGGGCTAGGTGAAGATGCTCACCCCACCTGGTCCCACGAGGAGTCCAATGACGATCAGGGCGATCCCGGCGAGCACCGCTCCCCTGAGGAGAGCCACGATGCCGGAGATCACAAGCACGGCAGCCACGATCCACAAGATGGTGTCGATGTTGCCGCCCTTCGCCGCGAGCATCCCGAGAACTCCGAACATGTCGCCCCCTTTCATCCTCTGGCAACAATATCGCGGACGCCGCTCCGTCGCGACTCTCCCGTGACGTTGCGACCGGTCTGTTCGTCCTGCCGTCGAGCGTCGGGCCTTCGGGTCCAAAGCTGCGGGCCTGCTCGTCGACCGCCACAGGGCATAGGGAAACCCCCGCAATCATTGCGGCGGCGAGCCGAACGGCCGAGGAGCCCTCTCTTGCGTGCCGATCGCTCCCAAGCTCTGGCCGCGAATGAGGATCTGAACCGAGAAGGCACTCAAGGAACGCGGTGGGCTGGCCGTAGCAGCCTGACCATGACCCCTACGCCCGCCAGTACGTCTACGTCTGGAGGACCAACAAGGCCTGGGCGGGCAAGTGCTACATGTTCGGCCTGGGTCTCAACGACGGCTCTACACACACCTTCGACGTGCGGTTCGTCAAGTGATCGTCTGCTGAAGTCCACGGTCGTCCGAGAGCGAGCGGGGGGTCGGTGATCGGCTACGAGCCCCCCCCCCGGGCGGTCGGTGATCCCGCGTTAGACGCTATGAACTTGAGAGCATGGCGATCGCGCCGACCCGCTGGCAGATGAACACGCCGTGCCTCTCGTAGCGGACCGTGCTCGTGTTCGTTTGCCCTGCAGCCTCCTCGAAGGCCTGAAGCCGGGCAGATCTCCTTCGCCAGGTTGCGCTGTCATCGCGGGCAGTGAAGAAGCCAACCTCACAGAGCAGGTTCGCGAACCTCGGGGTCGTGTGAAGGGAGGACCTTCCCGACGAACGAAGGCGCGTCCGCCATCGCCTTATCGTTCGCGGCAGCGGCCAAACGATTCCTCACGAAGAGGATCCCCGAGATGGCGACGATCGCAAGCGCCGATCCCCAGATCACCGGGCCTGCCATGACCAGCACGACAAGGATCCAACCTACGATGAAGAGTGCCAAGCCGCCAACGAACAGCGTGATGAGGTTTCCGCGAACGGTTCTCGGCCAGTGAGCCATGCCCGCCTCCTCAGTCTCCAGGAACCGGGAAAGGCAGGTCGCGGGTCTCGCTGCACCCCGTCTTGGGCGGCTCCACCAGCGGTGGATATCTGCAGGGTATCATAGTTGGTTCGGCCCTCGAGAGCATCCGACGCAGGAAGGATCGCCCAGTCCTCCTGAGTTGCAGCGCCGATGACGAGCGGCTGAGACGCCCCCGGTCGACCGCCCTCTCCGCCCGCCCGGCTCGAACGCATGGCCTCCGTCCCGTCGAGGACCGGCCGTTCGATCCCTGGTTCTCGTTGCACCAGCCCCGACGATAGTGCCTTCACGGTCCGGAAGGACCGGCCGCAGGATCCGGAGCATAAGGATCAGAAGGGAGGGGAGCATGAGGAAGGCATTCCCGATCGTCCTGGTGATCGTCGGGCTCGTGTTCATCGGCGCCGGTGCCTACACGACGATGCAGGGCTTCAACGCCAAGGGGCAGGTGCGCGAGCAACTCGTGGCGCAGCACATCACGACCCCCGAGGACGCGGAGATCCCGAACGCCCTTGTCGACGACGTCGCAACGGCCCACGCCATGGCCAATATCATCGGCGTCCACGCCCTCGAGGCGACCGGCGGCAAGACCTACGCGGAGATGGGCCGGTTCCTCGCTGCCGACGGAGGAGACACCAGTGACGAGGCGGCCGCCCTGAAGGACTCGGAGGGTAATCCGGTTCCCAACCCGCTGCGCGACGTCGCCTTCCAGGCCTCGTCCCTGCAGTCGATGCTGCACACGTCCCACATGGCCTTCAACGTGGCCGACCTGGTCATCGGGATCGGCGCGCTGATCATGGTCCTCGGGATCGCGGTCGGCGGGATCGGTGTGGCGTTGGCCGCCATGGCCATCCCGACCCTGGCCCGCAGGTTCCAGGTCGAGCCGGTGGCTGCGGGTCCCGAGGTCTGACAGCGCTCTCGCTTGCGCCACCAGCGGCGCCCGGCTCTCTCGGGCTTCGGTGCCAGGACCAGGATCCTCGCCCCTCCTCGCTCCCTCGCGAGGAGGGGCGGGCGGTCGCGATCCTTGGGGCTTCGTCGAGCCTCCGAGATAGCGATGGACCAGTCCGTGCTCGGCCGAGTCTTCCGGCCCTGCAGGTCGGCTGCGAGTTTTCGCACCACGGGGCGTTTCGCCCGCCATCGCCGACCGCATCGGGGGTGGCGATCCGTGAGATCGACGAGGTGGTCGCCACCTCGCGAACGTCGCCCGTCCGGTGCAAGCCGCTCTCCGAGCTCGCCGATGCCTTCCGCACATCCGCGCCTTCGCTCGCGCACACCGTTCCCGCCCGCATGCTCCTCACCGGACTGATCGCGTGCCTAGGTGTACGGTGGTGCCGATGGGCGAGCCCGACTCGACTACCTGTCCGATCTGCGGTGAGGGCGCCCTTCGCACGGTCGACTTCGGCGACCAGCAGCCCGAGAGCCGTCAGGTGCAGACCTTCACGTGCGGCCACGAGGTCGAAGGCGCACGGCTCCAGACGGCCGACGCAGATCGGCTCGACGTGGAGCGCCGCACGTCGGAAGAGACTGTGAGGCCCGTCGCTGCCGATGAGTAACCGTCTCCGTGAGCGCTACGGCACGGCGTCTGCTTACCTTCGCGTGAACGCGTGGCGTTGAGATGCTCGAAGGTGTACGGCCGGGCCCGGTCTAGGGCGTGCCCCAGTCCCGCCGCTCCTCGACGCGCTCCTGTCCCGTGGGCGTGCTCTGGACGTTCTCGACGGTTGTCGAGCTCCTCCGGCTGCCGGTCACCAAGATCGCGATCCCGATCACCAGGACGATGATCCCGACGACGAGCAGGATCCACCCCGCGGTGTTGATGTTGAACCCGCGCGTGTGCACGGTGATCGCGAATGCCATGACCGCGCCGACGACGCCCAGCACAACGCCGAACGCGATGAGTCCGGTTCCTGTACCTCTGTTCATGGCCCTAGGGTATTCCCGGGCCGCGGCGCTTTCAACTGTGCTCGCGACGTGAGCCTCGAGTCCGGATCGTCGCCTCCGCCGACGATCAGCCCACAACGCTCGCGAGTCCCGCCCGTCCTTCTGGATTGCTAGCGTGCCGCCGTGGACATCCTCGGCCTCGTCGTCGGCGCGCTGCTCGGCACGTTCGTAATGACGGCGTTGATGGAAGCCGCGCAGGCGGCCCGGATCACGCGGATCAGCATCCCGTTCATGCTCGGGGCGATGGTGTCGGAGCGGCGAGCGGCGATCCGCGTGGCAGGGTTCGCGATGCATCTCGTCAACGGGCTGATCTTCGCACTCGGCTACGCGTTGCTCTTCGAGGCGCTGGACCGATCGGATTGGTGGGTCGGCGCGGTTGCCGGTGCGCTTCACGGCGCGTTCGCGCTCGTGATCCTCCTGCCGGTGCTCCAGGACGTCCATCCGCGGATGGCCACAGACGATCAGGGACACGACCCGACGCCGATGCTGCAGCCGCCGGGATTCCTCGCCCTCAACTACGGCTCGCGGACCCCGCTCGTGACGCTCCTCGCACACGTCGTGTACGGCGCGATCGTCGCCACCGCCTACGCCCCGCTCGGCTGATCCTCCAGACCGCCTGCGGCCGCCAACAGAGCGAGGTGGGACAACCCCTGTGGGAAGTTCCCCAGGAACACGCCCGCGACGGGGTCGATCTCCTCGGGCAAGAGGCCGAGGCCGTTGGCGCGGCCGCACGCGCGCTCGAAGACGCCCGCGGCCTCATCGCGCCTCCCGGCGTACGCGAGGGCGTGTGCCAGCCAGAAGGAGCAGGGAAGGAAGGCCCCTTCGCCGCCGGACAGCCCGTCGTCGGCGCGGTACCGCATGACCAGGTCGTCGTGGCCGAGCTCGGTCCGCACACGCTCGATCGTGGCGAGGACGCGATCGTCGTCCCCCGGCAGGAACCCCACGATGGGCAGCTCGAGCAGTGACGCGTCGACCACTGGGTCGTCGAACGCGCGCATGAACGTGCCCCGATCCGCATCGATGCCGTGGAGCAGCACCGAGGCGTGGATCTCGTCTCGTACCCGCTCCCACTCGGCGACGGGCGCGTCCTCGCGCAGCAGCCCTGCCAGGCGCAGCCCGCGGTCGAGCGCCACCCAGCACATGACCTTCGAGTGCACGAAGTGGCGCGGCCGGTCGCGGAACTCCCAGATGCCATGGTCGGGGCGCCGCCAGTTCGCCGCGGCGAAGTCGACGAAGGCGCGCACCGACGCCCAGAGGCCCCACGGCAGCTCTCCGGTGCGCTCGGCGAACACGAAGGCCGCATCGGCCAGGTAGCCCCAGTTGTCGAGCTGAAGCTGTCCGGCCGCGGCGTTTCCGTTGCGGACCGGGAGCGAGCCCGCGTAGCCGCGGAGTCCCGGCACCTCCGTCTCGCGCTTCGCGCGTTCGCCGCTCAGCGCGTACAAGGTGTCGACTCCAGGTCTGGTCAACCTCGTGGCGTTCGCGATCCAGAACAGGTAGGCCCTCGCGTCCTCCGGATGACCGCGGTCGAGCAGGGCGATCACCGACGGCGAGGCGTCCCGGATCCACACGTGCCGGTAGTCCCAGTTGCGCTCGCCCCCGATCGCCTCCGGCAGGGAGGTCGTCGGTGCCGCGACGACACCGCCCGAGGGCGCGAACGTGAGCAGCTTCAACGTGAGGGCCGATCGCTCCACGGCCGCTCGATGCTCCGGAGCGCACGGGATCTCGCTCGACCACTCCTCCCAGGACGCCACCGTGTCCCTGAAGGCGCGCTCGGCCGCGGCTCCGACCGACGGCAGGATCCCGACGTCGCGATCGGCGTAGGCCAGGCACAGGTGCGCGACGTCGCCAGCTCCGATCTCGATCCGAGCCGAGGCGGTGTCCCGTTCCACCGCGAACGGGGCCGAACAGGCGGCGAGGATCGCCCGGCCGCCCCGTCTGGCGGTGAGCGCACGCCCGTGAGGCCGCAGGTCCCACCGGCCACCGCCGAACGGGTCGCGCGGGGCGACCTCCACGTCCAGCCCGACTCGCCCTTCCTCTCCCTGGACGCGCCGGATCAACCATCGGAACGGCCAGAGCTTCGCCTCTTTGCGCGCGGCGGGGACGCTCGCGAACAGGTCCGTGAGCGTGGCGACGCCCGTCTCGGTGCGAAACGTCGTCTCCAGCGCAGGCGTCCCGGGCAGGTAGCGCCGGCGGGTCTGCCGAAGCATGGCCGCACGCACGGTGCAGTGCCCACCACCGGAATCGAGCAGCCGTCCGAACACGGGGTCGGCATCGAAGCCCGGCAGGCAGAGCCAGTCGATCGAGCCCTCGTCCGACACCAGAGCGGCCGTCCCGCAGTCGCCGATCAGGCCGTAGCGCTCGATCGGCACATCGGTCGAGATCCCCACGGCTCCCTACCTACCACGGCGGTGCCGCGGGCGGGTCCGTCGGATGGCGGACTATGGACACGGCCGGGCGGGCCGGACCATCCTGCCAGGCCGGGAGGCGTAGTGCCGCCGACGGAGGGAGGTGATGTCATGGAGCGGTTCGATGTCTTCGTGATCGGGGGCGGGGGGACGGGATCGAGCGTCACGCTCAGGCTCGCGAACGCCGGGCTCGACGTGGCCATGGCAGAGCGGGACCGCCTTGGAGGCGAGTGCACGAACTACGGATGCGTGCCCTCGAAGGCCCTCCTGAAGGCGGCGCGGGTGGCCTCGCTCGGCCGCCGGAGCAAGGCCTTCGGCATCGACATCCCTGAGGTGCGGGTTGACTTCCCCGAGGTCATGGCCCGCGTGAACCGCATCATCGAGAAGATGCTCTCCGCCGGGACGCGTCCCTTCGAGGACGCCGGCGCCACCGTCTACATGCAAGAGGCGAGGATGGTCGGCGAGCGCCGCATCGAGCTCGCCGACGGAACCGAGATCGAGGCGGCGAAGGTCGTTGTCGCGACCGGCACGCGTCCGACCGCCCCGCCGATCGAGGGACTCCAGGACGGCTTCTGGACCCACCGGGAGGCGACCCACCTGGAGTCCCTCCCGTCTTCGGTGGCGATCCTCGGCGCGGGGCCGATCGGGGTGGAGTTCGCGCAGATCTTCTCCCGCCTCGGCGTGGACACGACGGTGATCGAAGCCTTGGACCGGCTCCTTCCGGTAGAAGATCGCGACGCCTCGGAGGCGCTCGCTCCCGTGCTGGAGGAGGAGGGGATCCGCGTTCTCGTGGGAGCGGAGGTGCAGAGGGTCGAGCGGCCGGAGAGCCGCTGGCGCCTCGCCATCGCAAGGCGTGACGCGGTCGAGGCTGAAGCGCTGCTTGTCGCGACCGGGCTCGAGCCGGTCTTCGACGCGCACGACCTGGACGTGGTGGGCGTTGCGGTGGGCGAGGATGGCAAACCGGTGCTCACCGAGACGCTGCGGAGCACCAACCCGGACATCTGGATCGCCGGCGACGCGACCGGCGACTACCTCTTCGTCCACGTCAACGACCACAAGGCTGAAGTGGTGGTCGACGACATCCTCGGCAAGCCGCACCCGGTCGACTACCGCATCGCCCCTCACGTGACCTTCTGCGAGCGCGAGGTCGCCGGCGTCGGGCTGACCGAGGAGGAGGCGCGCGAGGCCGGCCACGAGGTCAAGGTCGGCGTCGCCCGATTCGAGAGCGATGAACGCGCGCAGATCGAAGGCGAACAGCGGGGGCTCGTGAAGCTCGTTGCAGACGCTCGCAGCGGAGAGCTGCTCGGCGGCCACATCGTCGGCGAGCACGCCGGCGAGCTGCTCGCCGAGGTGATCGCCGCGATGGCCGGTCGGATCGGGCCGGGCTCAGTCGGTTCCGCCATCCACCCCTACCCGACGCTCTCCCAGTCTGTCCAGGAGGCATTCCGCGCACTCGAAAGGGCGTAGCGCGCCGACCGTCCGGGCCGGCGAAGCGCCGCTGCCGCACCCCCATCAGCCATGCAGACCGATGCATGTCACGATCGATACGACACACGATCTGCCCTTCGATGAGGGCTCAGAGGCTTGGCCCGTGAAGGGCGGGAAGCGACCGCTGGCGGGTCACCCCAACCTAGCGGCGGAACCGCCTGCGGAACCCTCTCCGGCCGCCCCTATCTGCGACCGAACTTTGCCTGCCGCGGGCCATGCGAAACAGGAAGATCAAGAGAAGAACCCCCACCACGCCGACAACCACCCAAAGAACCGGGCCATCCATATGCTGTTCCCTCCCTCCGCTGCTGCCCTTGGTCAAGGGCGTCTTCTTGAGCCTTCCAGGGCTAGTCGAAGATGCTCACCCCACCTGGTCCAACGAGGAGTCCAAGGACGATGAGGGCGATCCCGGCGAGGACCGATCCCCTGAGGAGCGCCACGATGCCGGCAATCACCAGCACGGCAGCGATGATCCAGAAGATGGTGTCTGTGTTGCCGCCGCCCCTCTGCGCGAGCATCCCGAGAACTCCGAGCATGTCGCCCTCCTTCATCCTCGGGCAGCGATAGAGCGTGGTCTCTTTGTACGGAGCGTCGTCTCGATGTTCTTGACGGCCTTCTTTACGGGGATCTTGGAGGCGTCAGCCGCCTTCTTGAGATCCGCGTACGTGATGTTTCGCGCGTCTCCGTGGTCCTCGTGAGGCTCACCGCAGCCACAGGACATGCACATCGGCCCCTCCCTCCAGAAGCAAGACGGTGGTGAGTTAGTTCAAGGCGTCCTTCACGCTCTCCTTAGCCTTCTCGACTGCATCCTTTGCATGGCCGAGGGCCTCCTTCCCCTTGCCCTTAGCCTGATCCTTTCTACCCTCCGCCTCCAGGGATCGATCGTCCGTCACCTCGCCGACGGTCTCTTTGACTTTGCCCTTCGCCTTGTCCCACTTGCCCTCGGCTCGATCCTTGCTTGCAGAACCCATTGTCTGCCTCCTTCCAGCAACCACTTACTGACCCGTCCGCGCTCCTATCCTCCCTCCGGACTCCATCACAACGGCTCCTCATGTGGGTACCGAACCCAGGGTGGTTCAGTACTTCAAAGGCTCGGTCCGCCTCAAGAGCGTCTGAGGAAGTAAACGATCGCGAGCACGATAAGAACTACGACGATGACACCGACAATCCCGATGCCTCCGATGGCAGCAATCATCCTTCCCTCCTTTCGTCCGCGCAAGTCTAGCCTGCACCGGGCCACGGGCGACTCAGCGACCAGCCTCTCGCCGGTGCTCTCCACGTTACGTCCCGATCCCACGAGGCCCGCCGTTCGGAGCTGCGTCGGCACTCGGGGTGCGGCGGAAGCGTCTGATTTTCGTCAACCTAAGGCGACGGAAAGGGCAGGCCAGTTGAGGCCTGGGATGGGCTCCGGCTACGGGGTGCTGGACCCGCTCCGCTCAGGCTCGCTCTCGCGCACGCGAACGATTCCCTCCGATCGCGACTCCCCGATCGCCAGCTCGACCGTGACGGCGAGCCCCAGGTGCAGGGCCAGCGACGAGAGGGAGGACCATACGAGCAGCGCGATGACCGCGAGCAACGGCCCGTATGCGGCGTTGCTACTCAGTGAGAAGTACAGACCGAGGGCGAGGCTGAAGAGGAACCAGAGCGCGACAGCCGCCGCCGTCCCCGCGGCGAGCGCCGCGCGAGAACCGATGCGTTCTCGCGGCGCCGTTCGGAACAGGAGGTAGACACCGACAGCGGCCACCGCGGCTCCGAGGGGCCAGCGCGCCACGGTCCAGACCGTGAGCGCCGCACCCTCCCAGCCGAGGCCCTCGGAGACCGCCCGGCCGCCGGCGAGCGCAAGCCCCCCGGCCGACAGGAGCACCCCCGCAGACAGCGCGAGCACGAACGCGACGCCGTAGCGCTGTCCGAAGGGTCGATCCTCGGACCGGCCGGCGAGCCGGTTGGCGGATCGCTCGACCTGCGCCATCGCCAACGTGCCCGCCAACAAAGCGGCCAGCAGCCCGACGACCATCGCGGTCGTCCCTCCGTTGGCGCCTTGACGTGCCGCCTCTCGCAGCAGCCGGCCGGACGGCCCGGGAGAAAGCGTGTCGGCCATTTGTTCGACGATGCCTCGGACCCGCGGCAGGTCGAGCGCGCTGGCCAGGCCCACCAGCCCGATGAAACCAGAGAGCAGCACGAACATCGACTGGTAGGCGAGCGCCCGGACGTGACTCGTGCCGTCGGCTTCCCGGAACCGCTTCGCGGAGGATCTCGCGAGCTCACCCCCGCCCCGCCGGCGGACCGCTCGCC
>DASWAT010000017.1:0-3519 GCA_036390995.1 Actinomycetota bacterium
CTCTACCTCGCCGCCCCGATCTCGGTGCTGAGCGGCCTGCTGGGGGTCGGACCGGGATTCCTGCTGATGCCGACGCTGATCCTCGTCGGGTTCGAGACCAAGCGCGCCGCAGCGATCAACGCATTCGCGGTGACCCCGCCGTCGTTCTCCGCGCTCATCCCGCACCTATCGTCGGCCCACTTCAACGTGGGCCTGACCGCCGCTCTCCTCGTAGCGGGAGCGATCGGGTCGTTCGCGGGCGCCAGGATATCGAGCCGGTACGTGCCCGACCGTCGCATGAAACAGGGCTTCGGCGTTCTGATCGTGGCCGCGACCGCCTACAAGGTCGCGACCGTCCTCTTGTAGCTGGTCACGTACCCTCGGAGTCCACGCGTGCAAGGACTCTCGTGCCGTAGGAGTCCACGAAGATCCGACCGAGCGGTACGCCGGGCTGCTGAAGGCGGCGACGCAGTCCGCCACCGTGTGACGAGGCCCGGGCACGTACGCGTCGTGGCCGGCGAGGTCCAGGCCCGAGGAAGCCACCACCTCCGAGACCCTTCCCTCCACCCTCGCCGCGCCGTCGGGCACTCGGAACCGGCCGTCGATCCTTCGGGCCACCAGAGTCGTGCGGACTTCGGATCCTGTCTGAGCCACTCCTCCAGCACATCGAACCCGTAGAAGGTCCTCGGAGTCGTCGGCGCGGTCGGTGCCTGCACCTTCGCCCGGATCACGAGCCTGTACGTCCCGGGTGGGCGCCTCAAGCAGGGCTTCGGCGTCCTGGCTCGTCGTGATGACGGTCTACAGGCTCTCCACGGTGCTCCTGTAGACGCCAGGCTGGCTCCGATCCCCTCTGGAAGGGCCTAACGACTACCCTCGATCGGACCGCGTGCGCGCCGTCGCCAGAACGCCCACCTCCCAGCCTCTGCGACGATACCCATACCGCTTCGCGAGGCTCACTGAGGCGCGGGGGTGTGAGTTGCTGGGGCCAACCTGGTCCGGTCGCGGATCTGGAAGTCGATGGGCTTCATGGTGAACTCGACCGTCTCGTGGACGGGGCAGTGCTCGGCGACCCGTCGGATCGCCTCCTCCCGGTTCCCACAATCCGCGCGGGGGAGATTGATGGTGACCGTGAGATCGATCAAGCTGGCGGGTGCCTCCTCCGACTCCTCGAAGGAGACGTCCACGCTGAGGTCCTGCGTGTCGAGGCCCGTCGCATCGCAGTACGTGGCCACGAACGCCGCGACGCACGAGCCCAGAGATGCCACGAAGAGCTGCGGTGCGGTCGGACCGCGGCCCTTGCCCCCCATGCTCGGCGGAACGTCGACCACCAGGCGGTGCTCACCCATCGCCGTCTCGAAGCTCATGTCGCCCTTGTAGATCGTCGTGATAGTGGTCATCTCTCCTCGCACCTCCAACCGATGGCTCAATCCTGCGCTCATCGTGCCTGGCGCACCCGGGCCGAAGGCCCCGCCTTCCCTCGGGGGAAGGTCCTGAGGCGCGGACCCGCCGGAGCTGTCGAGAGCTGGACTCGAGGGACCTCATGAGTTCCGTCGAGTGCCGCTCGGTGGCGCCCAGTTGTTGAGCAGGCGTTGTGTCGCGTCTGCTCAGCTCGAGTCGGAACGTGGAGCGCCGCCCCCCGAATCGTGTCGTCCTCATGTTCGCGGGTCGTCCGCCCCCTGACTCGAAGCACGGGGGGAACCACCCTGTGGTCGTTGGCCTGATGCGCAGCGGCGGGAGATCGGGGGAAGATCGTGCGCCCGACCGGGAGCAGCGAGTTCACGACCGGCTGCGCACCTCCAGGAGGGCGTCACATCCGCGCCGGAGCCCCGCGCCGGAGCGCACGGAAGCGGGGAGCCCGGCCGGCGGCGGTGGTCATCTGCCTCGCGCTCGGGGTCGGGGCAGCAGCCTGCACATCCCAGATGCCGGCTCCCACCGGAAGCGCCTCCGCATCCTCGGTCCTCTGGCCCACCGAGGGATGGGCGAGCGCGGCGCCGGAGTCCGAAGGGTTGGATTCGCTGAAGCTCGCGCAGGCTCTGGCGGACCTCCCAGCGAGATTCGTCCAGATGCACAGCCTCCTGGTCATCCGGGACGGATCGGTAGTGCTCGATGCGTACATGTATCCGTACGACGGCTCGATCTACCACGACCTCGCATCGGTGACCAAGAGCTTCATCGCCACCCTGATCGGCATCGCGGCGACACAGGACAAGCTCGATCTCGACGCTCCGGTCCTGTCGTTCTTCCCGGATCGCGAGATCGCGAACCGCGACGCGCGCAAGGAGCGGATCACCGTGCGCCACCTGCTCAGCATGTCCTCCGGGCTCGACTGCACCGATTGGCCCAACGAGATCACCCAGCAGCAGATGCGCGAGAGCCCCGACTGGGTCCAGTTCGTGCTCGATCTGGAGATGATCGACGAGCCCGGGATGACGTTCTCCTACTGCAGCCCAGGGATGCACCTGCTATCGGCCATCCTGCAGCAGGCGACGGGCATGAGTGCGCTCGAGTTCGCCCGCGCGAACCTGTTCGCGCCGCTGGGCATCGAGGACGTGTACTGGCCGGCGGATCCACAGGGGGTCACGTATGGCTGGGGCGATCTGGCCCTGCAACCTCGTGACGCGGCAAAGCTGGGGTTCCTGTACCTGCACGAAGGCGGATGGGATGGCCGGCAGATCCTCTCGCGCGGATGGGTGGCCGAGGCGACGAGTCCGCAGGTCCGGACCGGTCGAGCTGAGGACTACGGCTACGGCTGGTGGGTCTCCCTGCCGGGCCAAGGGATGCGCTTCTTCCGGGCCGACGGCAACGGCGGCCAGAGGATCCTGGTCGTCCCCTCTCGGGACCTGGTGATCATGACCACGGGCGCGGGCTTCTCGCCCGAGAGCATGTTCGAGTCCATCGCCGCGGCAGCCACGCCCGATCTGCACCCGCTTCCCGCGAACCCGGCCGGGGGCGATCGGTTGCAGGCGGTGCTTGCCGAGCTGGTCGAGGGCCCAGAGCCCGAGCCGGTCCCGCCCCAGCCCCCGACCGCCCGCAGCATCTCCGGGCGGACGTACGTGTTCGAGCCCAACCGCTATGGGGTGCGGAGTCTCCGTGTGGACTTCGACGATCCCGCCGAAGCTGTCTTCAGGCTGGACATCGCGTCAGAGGCGTCCCCACGGGTCGATCGGGTGGGCCTCGACGGCGTGTTCCGGCCGAGCCTCGAGGGCCGGCCCATCGTGGCGCGCGGCCACTGGGATGGCCCTCGAACGTTCGTGGTCGGGGTGGATGAGGGGCCCGGGTTCCACAGCTACGATCTCCGCCTTCGATTCGACGGCCCCGCCATCCGGTTGGAGGTGTTGGGCACGATCCTCGAAGGATCTGCCGCGTCTCCCGCCTCGGGGTGAGCGGGTCACGCCGGGCCCGGGTGGTGGGCGCTCAGGGATTCGAACCCCGGTCCTCTGCCTTGTAAGGGCAGCGCTCTTACCGCTGAGCTAAGCGCCCGATGACGTGGGAATCCTACAGAGACCCGTCGGGACCGAGCCGACGCCAACGTCTGTCCAA
>DASWAT010000018.1:0-14280 GCA_036390995.1 Actinomycetota bacterium
ACCTGCGGGGGCCGCTCGAGCCGGCCCCGGGAACGGCGGCGGCGCACGATGCCGTGCGCACGGTGGTGCCGTTCCTGTCCGAGGACCGGGAGCTCGGTCCGGACATCGCCGCCGCCACCGACCTGGTCAGGGACGGGAGGCTGCTGGAGTCGGTGGAGTCCGCCATCGGGCCCCTGGACTGAGGGGCGCTGCCGTCCAACTGGCGTCGCTGAGAGATCCTGGCAGTGGCGGGGGGCCTCGCCGGAGCGCCCGTCGGCTCAGCCGCCAGCGGAGGCGAGGTCCCCCGCCTACTAGTCTGTACCAGACTAGTGATGGACGATCACGCGGGTTCCGAGCGTCGCGAGGCCGAAGATCCACTGAGCGTTCCAGTAGGGGACACGCACGCACCCGTGGCTGGCGGGATACGCGGGTACCTCGGTCCAGCCGTGGATGGCCCGGAGGCCGTCGAAGTAGCTCGGGTAGTAGAGACGGTTCGGGCTGAACCCGGCGAGCTTGCGGTACACGCGGAACGCTCCGTCGTGCGTGGCGCCGTTCGCGCCGGTGGACACGTGGATGACGTTCGTCACGACCCCGCCGTCGACCGTGTACAAGACCTGCCGGCTCTGGTCCACCTCGATATGGAAGGCCTTCGCGGTCGAGCGGGGCTTCGGGATCCGGGGATCGGCCAGCCGCCGCCACATGGCGGCGTCGACCGTCGTCGTGCGGCTCATGCCCTGCACCTTGCGGAACGCGAGCACCGCGTCCCCGGTGCGGACGTCGTAGGTGGCATCGATCCCGACGAGCCGGTAGTGGAGCGCAGCCAGGCGTCGTTCCAGCGCCCGCACGAACGCGCCGTGGCTGCCGGCCCGGAGCGACGGCATCGGGGTGGCTTCCGGGCCACCGGCCGCGGTGCCCCTGGCCAGGCCGGTGGGTCTGGAAGCCGCACGGACCCGATACATCCCGGGCTGCCGGATCGGGAAGGTCGCCCGGTACGCCCCTTCCGGAGCGACGGTGACGTCCCGGCCCGCCACGACCCGCCCGGCCAGCACGAGCGACACGCGCACCGTGGTGCCCGCGGCGGCAGGAGCCACCGAGCCGCGAGCAACCGCGCGGTCGAACAGCCGGACGGAACCGAGCCGGATCGAGACCTTCGCCCTGACCTCGACCGCAACCGGGTCGCTCTCGACCCCGCCCGAGGACGCCCAGACCGTCGAGGACGCTTCCAGCGCAACGTCCAGAGCGAAGGCGCCGGATGCGTCGGTGGCCGTGGTAGCCAGGATCACGCCGGCGGCCTCGTCGACGAGCTGCACGGTCTCTCCCCCGAAGGGGGGCGAAACCGACCCCGTGAACGTCACCGCCGATCCGTACACCACCGAGGGGGCCGAGGCGTCCAGGGTCACCGACCCCGTCACCTGGGCGCCGGCCACGGTGACGGGGAGCGCGAGGCAGATCCCCACCAGGATCGTGAAGCCGAGCGCCTGCGCCGAGAGCTTCCTCCTCATCGACCTCCCACCCTGCGGCCTCCAACGTACGTGTGGAGCACCGGATCGTGCCCCGGACGGTACGGTACCTGCCGGAAGGCGTCGCCTTCGAGCACCACGAAGTCGGCCCGCTTGCCCGTCTCGAGCGTACCCAGGTCTTCGTGGAGGCCGAGGACCCACGCCGGGTTCGCCGTCGCGGCCGTGAGGGCCTCGTGCGGCGACAGGCCGTACACCGTGCACCCGATCCCGATGGCCTCAGGCATCGACAGCACCGGCGAGGTGCCTGGGTTGAAGTCGGTGGCGAGCGCGAGCGCCGCGCCGGCCTCGATCATCGCCCGTACCGGCGGGGGAGTTCCCCGCATGAAGAAGGTCGAGGCGGGGAGCACCGTGGCGACCGTGGCCCCCGGGGCCAGCGCGAGCACACCCTGTCCGCCCGCGTGGTTCAGGTGGTCGGCGCTTCGTGCCCCGAAGGCCACGGCTGCCTCCGCCGCTCCCGACGGTCCCAGCTGGTCGGCGTGACAGCGAAGCGCGAGTCCGGCATCGGCCGCCGACCGAGCCACCTCCGCGAGATCGTCGAGGGTGAACGCGATGTCCTCGACGTAGACGTCGACGGCATCCACCAGGCCCGCTTCGGCGGCGGCCGGGATCAGCTCCACGCACGCGCTGCGGACCCACGAGGCACGGTCGGTGTCCTTCGGCACGGCATGGCAGGCCAGGAGCGTCACGGTGCACGTCTGGGGGGCTTCGTCGGCCAGCCGGCGCGCCAGACGGGCCTGCCGGAGCTCGGCCTGCACCGACAGGCCGTAGCCGGTCTTCAGCTCCAGCGCGGTGGTGCCGTGGTCGGCCATCTCCTGGACCAACGGCCGGCAGAACGCGAGGACCTCCTCGTCGGAGACTCGGGCGAGCATGCTGGAGCTGCGGTAGATCCCGCCCTCGCCGTGCAGATCCCGGTACGAGCGGCCGGCCAGCCGGGCCTCGAACTCGTCCGCCCGCCAGCCCACGAACGGGAGGTGCGTGTGGCAATCCACGAACCCCGGCACGACCGTGCAGCCCTCGTAGACCGTGGGACGGAACCCCGCCGGCAGTCCGTCCGGCGGACCCACGTACACGAGGGAACCGCCGTCCCAGGCGAGCGCGCCATCGGCGATCACGGTGGGCTCCCCGATCGCGGTTCCCCGCACCGGCAACCGGCCGGCCGGGGTTGCCAGCGTGCTCGCGATCAGGGCGCCACGATCCGGTGGCCGTGGTTCGTCGGGCATCCCGCCTATCGAAGATGAGCGGCGGGGTGAGTGCAAGAGCCTCCTGACTAGTCATGGCGTGCTACCCGGTTTCGGGTACCCACCGGCTCAACCGCCCGTCGCATCGTTCCGAAACCTCCGGAAGGACCCGGCGAAACGAGGCGTGTCCGTGACGGTCGAGCGACGAAGGCACGATCCCGCCGCGCACCGGGCGGAGGTCGTCTGGTCCATCCTCGACGCGTCGGCCGCGCAGGTGGCGATCCTGGACCCGGGGGGCACGATCGTCGCCTGCAACCGCGCATGGCGCGACTCCTCCACGGGGGATCCGACCCATCCGCGCAGGATGGTCGAGAACGATCCCTACCTGGCCAGGTGCGCCGACGGAACCTCAGGCGAGCCGGAGGCCGTTCGTGTGGTGTCGGCCGTCCGGGCGGTCCTGTCGGGTGCCGAACGCGAGTCGGTGGAGTACACGATCGATGTCGGCGGGGAACGTCGCTGGTTCGTGTGCCACGTCACCGGAGCGGCCGTCGACGGCGTCCGTCACGCCGTCGTGGCGCGGGAGGAGGTCACCGATCGCCGTCGCGCCGAGGAGGCGCTCCGCGAGACGACGGAACGGCTCCAGGCGCTCGTGGATTCCTCGCCGGTCGCGATCGTGGCCATGGAGGTGGACGGAACGGTTCGTTCGTGGAACCGCGCGGCCGAGCGGATCTTCGGGTGGAGCCCTGAGGAAGCCATCGGCCGATTCCTTCCCTTCGTCGCCCCCGATCAACGGAGGCAGTTCCGCGGGCTCCGGGATCGCGTCGTGGCGGGAGAGACGGTCCTGGAGGTCGAGCTCTCACGCCGCCGCAAGGACGGCACCACGGTCGACGTGAGCATGTCGTCGGCTCGCTTGACCGACCCGAACGGTCGAGTGACGGGCGTGATGGCGGTGCTCCTCGACGTCTCCATCCGCACGCGTGCGCTCCGCGATCTGCAGGAGCACCGGCAGCAGCTGGCCGAGGCCGAGGAGCGGTACCGGACCCTCGTCGAGCAGATGCCGGTGGTCACGTACGTCTGGGAAGGGCCATCGAACACGTCGAAGACCCTTGCAGCGTACCTGAGCCCGCAGATCGAGGGCCTGCTCGGGTACCGGCCCGAGGAGCTCTTCGCGCAGCCGGGGAGCTGGACCGATCTGATCCATCCCGACGACCTACCGCGGGTCGTGGCGGCGCAGGAGCGGTTCGAGACCGACGGCGAACCGCTCTCCATCGAGTACCGGATGCTGGCGCTCGACGGGCGGATCGTGTGGGTGCAGGACAACGCTACGGTGCTCTCGAGGGATCAGGAAGCGGGGACGATCCGCATCCAGGGCGTGCTCCACGACATCACCGAGCGCAAGGAAGCGGAAGAGGCACTGCGCCTGGCCGAGGAACGGTACCGGACCCTCGTCGAGCAGATCCCCGCGATCACGTACATGGACCAGGTGACCGAGGACGACCCGACCGACGTGGTCCCCATCTACATCAGTCCGCAGGTCGGATCCGTCCTCGGGTATTCCCCCGAGGAGTGGCTCGAGGACGAGTACCTGTGGGAGAGGCTGGTCCATCCGGACGATCGCGACGCGGTCTCCCGCGCCGGCGACCGAGCACGGCTCGAGGGCGAGCCGTTCGCGGCCGAGTACCGGATGATCGCCCGCGACGGTCGCGAGGTGTGGATCCAGGAGGACTCGGTCCTGATCCGCGACGCGGACGGCGAGCCTCGTTTCTGGCAGGGGATCATGCAGGACGTCACCGAGCGCAAACAGGCGGAGGAGGCTCTCCGCCTGGCCGAGGAGAAGTTCCGGACCCTCGTCGAGCAGATCGAGGCCGTGGCTTTCGTGGACGACACGGGGGACCATGGCGCCCTGTACGTGAGCCCGCAGATCGCCACGTTGCTGCGGTGCCCCGCGGACGCGTGGCGGACCGATCCCGACTTCTGGTGGAAGCGGATCCATCCGGATGACGCCGCCCGCGTCCGCGAGGAGTGGGACCGAGTCGTCGCGGCTCGCCGTCCGTACCGGGACGAGTACCGGATGGTCCGCGACGACGGCCGAGTCATCTGGGTGGCCGAGCGCTCGGTGATCCACGAGGAGGCCGGGCGCGGGGCGCTCATCGTCGGGGTGGTGTTCGACATCACGGACCGTCGAGAGTCGGAGGACATGCTCCGGCAGAGCGAGGAGGGACTCCAACGGAGCCTCGAGGTCCTGCAGCGGACCGAACGGGAGCGCCGCAAGCTGCTGGCCCACCTGCTCGCGAGCGAGGGGACCGAGCGGAGCCGGCTGGCCGAGGGCATCGAGGACGAGTCGCTCCAACACATCACCGCGGTGGGGGTACGGCTGGAGTCGCTCCGGCGCCGCCTGAGCGATCCGGAGCAGCTCGGCGCGGTCGACAAGCTCGGGGACACGGTGGCGCAGGCGACGAACCGGCTGAAGCACCTGCTGGTCGAGCTCCGGCCGCGTGCGCTGGAGCAGGAAGGCCTTGGCGCTGCACTCCGGCAGTACGCACGGATGGCCGCGGAGGACGCGCCTGTGGCGGTCGTCGTGGACGATCGCCGGGCGGCGCCCGAACCTTCGCCGGGTATCCGGATGCTCGGCTACCGGATCGCTCGGGACCTGATCTCGAACGCCCTCGCTTACGCCGACGCGTCCCGGGTCGATGTGACGCTCGAGGACCGTGACGACGGAGTGCTGGTCCTCGTGAGGGACGACGGGAAGGGCTTCACCGACGTCGAGGATGCCGGCCAGGAGCTGTTCGACCTGGCCGCCGTCCGCGAGCGGGCGGAGCTCGGCGGCGGCTGGCTGAAGGTAGCAGGCGCTCCGGGGCAGGGCACGCGCGTGGAGTTCTGGCTCCCGGGCGGGGCCGCCGCCACCGACCCGTAGACTCTCGCCCGGTGAGCGAGGCCGGCGATCTGGGGATCCGCGACGTCCTCCGGATCCCCGAGATCCGGGCCGCGATGCTGGGCACGTTCATCATCATGCTCGGCTTCGGCATCCTGTCGCCGATCCTGCCCCTGTACGCGAGGACCTTCGGGGTGAGCGACGCTGCGGTTGGCGCGCTGATCGCGGCCTTCTCGCTGGCCCGCTTGGTGCTCGACCCGTTCACGGGGACGATCACCGACCGGCTGGGGGAGCGGGGCGCGGTCACGGTGGGAGCGGTCGTGGTCGGGGCCACCACGGGTCTGGCGGCCATCGCGCCCACGTACCCGCTCCTCGTGATCTTCCGCGGTGCCGGCGGCGCCGGCTCGGCGGTGTTCTTCGCCGGTCTGATGTCCTACATGCTGCGGACGATCCCCGCGGAGCGCCTGGGCCGGGTGATGAGCGTCTGGTACGCCTCGTTCAACATCGGGATCATCGCCGGTGAGCCGCTCGGCGGGGTGTTCGCGCACTGGCTAGGGCCCGTCAGCACGCTTTGGATGTACGCGGTCACGTGCTTCGTCTCGGCGGCGGTCTTCTCACGGAGCATCCATGCGCCACCCGAGGACGCGCGCACGCGCGTCCGCTCGACGGGGATCCGTCGGCTCCGCTGGGACCGGCCCTTCGTCACTGTGCTCGTCGCGAACGGCGCCTACGCGTGGGTGATCGCCGGCGTCTACAGCACCTTGATCCCGCTGTTCGGCAAGGACGAGGCGGGCCTTTCCTTCCTCGGGATCGGCCTGGGGCTGGCGATCGCCTCGATCACCGAGTTCGCCATCCTGTTCCCTGCGGGCAAGGCCACGGATCGGATCGGACGCAGGGCGGTGCTTGTCCCCTCGTACTCGGTCCTCGCCGTGGCCCTCGTCCTGTGGCCGTTCGCGTCCACCCCGGCCCTGTTCATGATCGGGCTCGGGCTCTTCGGGTTCATCACCGGATACGGCGGCGTGCCGCAGGCACCGATGCTGTCCGACCTCACCTCCGAGGACACGCAGCGCACGGCCTTGGCCGTGTTCCGGTTCGTGGGCGATCTGGGGTTCGTCCTGGGGCCCCTCGTTGCCGGGTGGAGCGCGGCCCTGTGGGGCTACGGAGCCGCGTTCCCCCTGTCGGCCGTTCCGGTGCTGATCGCGCTGGGGTTCCTACTGTCGATCCGGGAGACCTTGCGGCCCCTCCCCAGGACCGGCGAGGCTCCGGGTCTGTGAACTCGGGGCGGTGGCGGCGGTGAAGGTGGTGGCGCACACGATCCTGCCCGCTCCCCCCGACGATGCCTGGCGGCGGCTGCTCGCGTGGGAAGAGCAGGCGCGCTGGATGAAGGACGCTGACTCGGTCCGGGTGCTCACGTCGAGCCGGGAAGGGGTCGGCGTTCGGGTCGCCGTGCGGACGAGGGTGCTGAACGTCCCCATGTTCACCGAGCAGCTCGAGGTCACGGTGTGGGACCCGCCCCGGCGGCTCGTGATGGCGCACCGAAGCTTCGTGCGCGGTGTCGGCGAGTGGCGGCTCGAGGCCGATGGCGACGGGACCCGATTCACGTGGACCGAAGACCTGTCGCTGCCGGTCCCCCTCCTCGGCGAGGTCGCCCTCGCCCTCTACCGGCCCTTCATGCGGCGCCTCATGCGCGGGGCGCTGGACGGCCTGAGCGGCCTGATCGGCGGGCGACCGGCGTAGCGCCGACACGGGCGTACACTGGCACCGGCAGGGGAGCCCGGTGACGTAGGGCTGAGAGGCCGGCTGGAGGTCGGCGACCCTTGGAACCTGATCCGGTTCGCACCGGCGGAGGGAGCTGCACATGGCGAGCCTCACCGATCGTCTCGAACAGGTGGTGGAGCGCGAGGCGCCGGCTTGGGGCATCCGGCCCGTGCCGCCGACCCATCGGAAGCTGTCTGGGCTGGACCTCGGCGTGCTGTGGGGCGACCTGTCGGTCGGGCTGTTGGTCATGGTCACCGGGGCGCTGCTCGTGCCGGCGCTCGGGCTGCCCCGGGCGCTCCTGGCGATCGCCATCGGCAGCGCGATCGGGTGCCTGCCGCTCGCGCTGGTGGGGCTGGCGGGGGAGCGCGAGGGCGTGCCCACGATGGTCCTGTTCCGGCCGGTCCTCGGACTTCGCGGGTCGTTCCTGCCGTCGGCCCTGAACCTTCTGCAGCTCGTGGGGTGGACGGCGGTGGAGTTCTGGGCCATGGCGAAGGTGGCGAACGTCGCCTCGATGCGGCTGCTCGGCTTCGACGCCTATCACCTGTGGCTGCTCGTCGTGGCGGTGGTGGCCACCGTCCTCGCAGCCGGCGGGCCGATCCTGGTGGTCCGGCGGTGGCTCGAGCGGTTCGGGATCTACGTGTTGGTCGGCACCGCGCTCTGGATCACGGTGAAGGTGCTCGCGTTCGGCGACCTCGGTGCGATCTGGCGAGGTCAGGGTCAGGGCGGCCTGCCGTTCTGGCTCGCCGTGGATCTCGTGGTCGTCATGCCGATCTCGTGGCTGCCGCTGGCGGCCGACTACAACCGGTTCGCCCGGACCGGGGGTGGTGGCTTCGCCGGGACCTACTGGGGGTACCTGGTCGGCAACGTGTGGTTCTATGCGCTCGGCGCGCTCCTCGTGCTGGCGACCGGCGCGAGCGCCGACGTCGTCGGGATCGGCTCGGCGATCGCCACCGTCGCCGGGGGGGCGCTGCTGTTGATCGCCCTGCTCGTGGGGGAGAGCGACAACGCCTTCGCCGACATCTACTCGGCGGCGGTGTCGGTGCAGAACGTGACACCGGAGGTTCCGCAGCGAGGGCTCGTCACGGCGATCGGCGCGGTCGGGTTCCTGCTCGCGCTGGTCTTCTCCGTGGACCGCTACCAGGTGTTCCTCCTGCTGATCGGATCGGTGTTCGTTCCCCTGTCGGCCGTGTTCCTCGCCCACTACTTCGTGGTGCGGCGGGGCCGGTATGGCGAGGAGGAGCTGTTCGCCCGCACGGGGACGAACGCCCGGGCGCTCGTCCCGTGGGTCGCCGGGTTCGTCCTGTACCACTGGAGCGTGCCGACCGGTCCCCACGGGTGGGTGGACGCGGTGCGGACGGTGTTCGCCGACTGGCTGCATCTGCCGTTCCCGTTGTTCGGATCGGCCCTCGGAGCCAGCGTGCCGAGCTTCGCGGTGGCGTTCGCGCTGGCCGTCGTGGTGCTGTGGCCGGGCCGGCCTACGCGGTCACGGCGCGCGACGTCGGAGGGGGCGCGGCCACCAGCAGGATGACGGCCGGCTCCGGCGAGGCATTCTTCACGGTCAGGGACGAGCCCGCCGGGACCAGGACCGAGCCCCACTGCGGGATCCGCGTGCGCCCCCGGTCCACCTGCACGGCGACCGTGCCGGCGATCACCGTGCAGATCGCATCCGAATCCCGATCGGCGATCGGGCCCATGCCCTGCGCTGCCTGGAGGCAGATGATCTCGGACCACAGGTGATCGGACTCGTAGAGGATCTGGTGGCGCGGACCGTCATCGGAGAAGTCGACCAGGTCCCGCAGGTCCTTGGTGTTCACGGCGCCAAGCGTATCGGCCGGCCCGGCCGCTGTCCGACGCGGGCCGCGACTAGACTAGGTCGTCGTCCAGTCCCGTAAGGAGCCTGCCGTGACCTCGTTCGCCTACACCACCGACCCGCCTGCTTCGGTTCGCGCCGATCTGCTCGTTCTCCCCGTCTACGAAGGGCCCGAGGCCGGTCCCGGCATGAAGGACGTGAAGGACGTCGACCTCCTCGCCCTGTACGCGGACGCGAAGCTGAAGGGCAAGAAGGGGGAGAGCCTCCTGGTCCCGAACACGGGGAACCTGGGCGTGGAGGCAGGCTCGGTGCTGCTCGTCGGGGTGGGTAGGCGGCAGTCGGTCCATGCCGACTCGCTGCGTCGCGCCATCGGGAAGGTTGCACCGCAACTGTCCAAGCGTGTGTCGGTCGCCACGACGCTGCCGCAAGCGGCTGGGCGGTCCGCCGAGGACGCCGTGCAGGCCACGGTGGAGGGCGTCCTCCTCGGCTCCTACCGGTTCACCCGCTACAAGTCGGGTACGGACGGCGATGCCCCGGAGGCTCCGGCGCTGCGGACGGTGACCTTGCTCGGGGCGGCCCGGTGGGACACGCGGGCCATGAAGGCGGCCGTGGTCCGCGGGGAGGTCGTGAGCGACGCCGTGGCATGGGCGCGCGACCTCGTGAACACGCCGGCGATCGACTGCACACCTGACTACCTGGCGAAGCAGGCGGAGGTCATGGCCAAGGAGGCCGGTCTCGGATGCCGGATCTGGAACGAGGCCGAGCTGAAGAAGGGCGGCTTCGGGGGGATCCTCGGCGTCGGCGCCGGCAGCGTGAACCCGCCCCGGCTGATCGAGCTGGCGTACCGAGGCGGAGCGAAGTCCGCGCCGCCCATCGCCCTCACCGGCAAGGGCATCTCGTTCGACTCGGGCGGGATCTCGATCAAGCCGTCCGAGGGCATGGAGTGGATGAAGGGAGACATGGGGGGTGCCGCCTCGATCCTCGGCACGATGAAGGCGATCGCCCGGCTGAGGCCGAAGGTCAACGTCGTCGCCGCGATCCCCACGGCCGAGAACATGCCGAGCGGGTCGGCCATCCGCCCCGGCGACGTGCTGCACCATCGAGGCGGCAAGACCTCGGAGGTGCTGAACACCGACGCGGAGGGCCGGCTCGTCCTGGCCGACGCGCTCGCCTACCTGACCGAGCAGAAGCCGCGCGTGGTCATCGACACCGCCACGCTCACCGGGGCCTGCATGATCGCGCTCGGCGAGGAGATCTTCGGCGTGATGGGCAACGACCACGGGCTGATCCGCGACGTGCTGGCCGCTGCCGAGGCGGCCGGGGAGCCGGCGTGGGAGCTCCCGCTGCACCGGAGCTACCGGCGACTGCTCGACTCGGAGGTGGCCGACTTCAAGAACATCGGCAAGCGGTACGGCGGCGCGATCACCGCCGCGCTGTTCCTGTCCGAGTTCGTCGGCGACACGCCGTGGGCCCACCTGGACATCGCCGGGCCGGCGTTCGCCCAGAAGGCTCAGGACTACTGCCCGAAGGGCGGCACCGGCGTGCCGGTCCGCTCGCTCGTTCGGTACGTCCTCGCGCAGGCCGGCAAGCCCACCGGCCGCCGGTAGGCGGGGCGTGATCCAGGCGGACGACCAGACGCCGGACGCGGCCGCTCCCGGCCCGGTCCTGGCCGTCTTCGCGCATCCCGACGACGCCGAGATCTCCTCGGGCGGCACCCTGGCGAAGTGGGCCAGCGCCGGCCGCGAGGTCCACCTGCTCGTCCTCACGAACGGCGATCGCGGCTCCGGTGATCCCACGCTCGATCGCGCGGAGCTCGCCAGGATCCGCGCTCGCGAGACGGCGGCGGCCGCGGCCGTCCTCGGGCTCGCCGGAGCGCGGGTGCTCTCCACGCCGGACGGTGAGCTCGAGAACACCCCGGAGGTCCGGGAGGAACTCGTGCGCGCGATCCGGACCATCCGGCCCACCACGCTGCTGTCGTGCGATCCGACCGCGTGGTTCTTCAGGTCTCTGCAAGGTACTACGACCTACTACAACCACTCCGACCACCGGACGGCCGGCGTGATCGCGCTCGATGCAGTGTTCCCGGGCGCCGGCAACCCGCACTTCTTCTCGGAGCACCTGGCTCAGGGGCTCCAGTCCTGGGACGTGAAGGACATCTGGCTCGGTTGGACGAACGAGCCGAACCACTTCGAGGACGTGACGGGGTTCTTCGACGCCAAGGTCAGAGCGCTCGGCGAGCATCAGAGCCAGATCGACGAGGGAATCCGTTTCTGGGATGAGTGGATGCGCGAGGAAGCGGTGGCGGCGGGCGCTCGCATCGGTGCCGAGTTCGCGGAGGAGTTCCGAGTGCTTGATCTCAGCTGAAGCCGGGCTTGGGGTCCGGACGTGAAGTTCAACGTCTTTCCCATAGATGGTCGGTGGGGCCGGCTGGCCGCTTGCCAAGATGTCGTTTCGGGCAGGAAACGACACCGTCGCAAGTTCGAGACTCGCGGAGCAGCACCCGACCCGCAGTGGCTTGAGGCATGAGTTCATGAGCCGCAGCCGAGATGGTGCCGCGGAGCGCGGTGCTTCGAAGGTCAGATCCGCCATGAGGAGCTCCCCACCTGCTTGAGGCTCTCGGAAGCTTCCAATGCCAGCGGCCAGCGCGCCCTTGCCAAGCATCGGTCAAGAGGAAACAGCCGGGCGGAGCCGGGCTCTTGCATCGAAGGGACGAGTGGTTGGACGGACCGTGGTTTGGGGGCCGGGCCCTGCATTCGCGATCCATTGGGACGAGTCGCCCTGCCGGCGTGGATAAGCCGCCGGGTCGACCGCGGGGCATCGTCTCTGGTCTTTGCGGCCGTCATCGCGCACCGCTACAGGATCGGTCCGGCCGTTCGATAACGAGGGATGGAGGTGAGGAACCTGTGGACAGCGCCGGGCTGACGACGGACTCTTCGAGCACGAGCGAAGGGGGCTGAACCCGAGCCTTCGAGCGCGAGCGAAAGGGCTGCAACGGACCCCTCGAGCACGACTGAAGCGGCCCCGTCCGACCGGACTCCTAAGACCCTGGACGGATCGGCTGGGACGGTGGCCGATTCCGTGGATGAGGCACCCCAGGCGGAGGCCTCACCTGACGGATCGGTGGGCGGGATCGAGGAGCTGATTGCGCTTGCCAAGGAGCGCGGCCTGTACCAGGAGACGAGCCGCGGCATCACAAGGACGTGGGTCTTCGGGCACGAGACGACCTCCGTTCGTCTGGACCGGGTCGGCGAGAAGTACGGCAAGGGACAACGGCACATCGCGAGGGACTTCATCATCGAGGATCAGGTCATCGGCCTGTGCGGGGAGGAGGGATCGGGCAAGTCCTGGTGCGCCTACCAGATCGCAGGCGAGCTCACCTACCCCGACGGCACCGGCAACGGCCTGGTGCTGGGGACCTTCGAGCTGGAGCGGCCGCTCTCAAGCGTGATGATCATCGACTTCGAGCAGCCCGAGCAGGACATCGCCCTGATCCGAGACGATATGGTGCGCCGAGGCGTGCTCGATCCCACCCGGATCCAGCTGCTCTCGGTGGTCGGGGCGGTCCTTGACAGAGGCGAGGACGCCGAGCGCATCATGGCGGAGGTCCTGGCCTACTCGCCCGAGTACCTGATCTTCGATACCGCCACCGAGGCGGTGGCCAAGCCCCGTGAAGACGAGTCGGTCAAGCCTTTGTTCACCTTCTTAGATGTCGTAAAGCGCGGGACCTCGGTCCGCGGCGCCCTGCTGCTGCTGGAGCCCCGAAAGCGCATCTCGGGGGACTTCGCCGGTCGCCAGTTCGATGATTTGTTCGGCTCCAGGATGTGGAAGGGGCGTCCCTCGGCCGTCTTGCACCTCACCAAGACCAGGCTCACGGTGTGGAAGCAGCGGGGGGGATACCTCACCAAGCGGTGGGGCACCACCCCTACCTCGAGGTTTCCCTGGGGGGCCGTCGAGCGGGTAGGGGAGACCTCCCTGGATGGACCCCCCACCCTGGTGGGGCCACCCCTCGACGACGAGGACGCCAAGGCTGCTCAGGAGGAGCGGCGCGACCGCGACATCCTCCAGGCGCTTCTGCAGGTCCTGGAGCGCCATCCGGGCAGCTTCGGCAAGGACGCCCTGGCTCGCCAGGTGAAGGGCTACCGCATCACCGAGGTCCGCCGGGTCAGAGACCAGGCCATCTCAGACGGGCTCATCCGCCCCGCCGACGGGGGCGAGGGCCGTGGCGGTGCCCTCATCGCCACCCCCGACGCCCCCGAATAGGAGCCCGTCCCGGCGTCCGACCGTCCCTATACAGGCAAGCGGGACGGCTCCTGGGACGGTCCGGCGCGGCCCGCGCGCGGGGGCGCTTCACGCGCCCCCCGCGGCTCCGGCGGGAGGGGTCGCCCCCAACCAGCGGACGGCACCCCCCATGGGGCGTGCGGGAAATCCGGGCGGCCGCTCCGCCCGACCACCGTCAAGGAACGCGCGCACGCCAAGAAGTTTGAGCGGACTTTTGGGGAATCACGACCCAGAGCGCGAGCTGACGGCGTTAGGGAAGCCCGGATGGCGCGCCTTGGCCATGGAACACCGCCCAGCCGGGAGGCTCCAGCCGGGAAGCTGGCGCCTGCCATCGTAGGTTCCCTGCTCGCGGGTCGAGTAGGTCTACTTCGTCGGTCCACGGCTACGCCCCAGCTGAGCCCGGACCGCTATCGCCTGGCCTATGGCGTCAACGCCGGACCCGGGGAGCTCGTGACTCGCGCAGTCCACATCGGGGACGAGATCCTTGTGCGGATAAGAGTCCTCGGGTTCAACCTCCTGGTGGCTCGCAGGCAGGTCGAGAGCTGCACGAGTCCACTGGTGATCGCGATTGCTGCATTGGCCCTTACTGTCGCCGTGCCCGGGGACGTAGCAGCGAACTGCATCGCTCGCGGATGCTAGCTCCGCCACCGGGGCCCATCAAGCGCTCTCTGGGCCCCTGACCTGCGAAGATGCAGGTTTCTGCGGCCGGTGTTCGCCGGTCTGGCCCGGGTTCGGCGGGGGAGCAGCGGTCTTGCAGACCGCGTGTCCAGTCTCGCCCGAGGCTACTCGTCCTCCCACTCCTCGGGCAGGTGGTCGGGGATCTCAAGCCCACCGTCCCAGCCCTCGGGATCGAGCAGGGAGGAGACCTCGGGTGGGCGGGCC
>DASWAT010000019.1:0-3694 GCA_036390995.1 Actinomycetota bacterium
CTGTTCTTCCCGAACGTCGGCGACAACGCAGAGCACCTCTACTGGGTGCCGGAGTTCGTCGGCGACACCATCGCCGTGAACGGCAAGGTGTGGCCGTTCCTGAACGTCGAGCCGCGGCGGTACCGGTTCCTGATCATCAACGGCTCGAACGCCCGGCCCTACGAGCTGTTCTTCACGAACCCCGTCACCAAGGCGAACGGCCCCGCGATCTGGCAGATCGGCACCGACGGTGGGTACCTCGACACACCCGTGAAGATCGATCCGAGCCCCGGCAAGGGTCAGCTCCAACGCCTGGTCCTGCTTCCGGGCGAGCGCGCGGACGTGATCGTGGACTTCCACGGCCTCAGCGGTCAGACCCTGATCCTGAGGAACATCGCCCGCCACCCCTACCCGAAGGGCACGCCGCCGAACGGCGCGACGGTCGGGCGGATCCTCCAGGTCCGAGTGGGGCCCGGCCCCGTCGCCGACGCGAGCTACGATCCGGCCTCCGGGATCCCGCTGCGGCCCCCGATGATCCGGCTGGTGAACCCGACCGCCGGGACGCTCGCGGCCGGCGTCACCGCCGGTAAGACCCGCCAGCTCACGCTGAACGAGGTGCAGGGACCCAACGGGCCCCTGGAGGTCCTGGTCAACAACACGGCCTGGGACGGCATCGGCGGCACCGAGGACGCTCCGCGGCCGCCGCGCGATGACTTCACGCCCGTCACGGTCGGGGGCGTGACCGAGTACTTCTCCGAACTGCCCGACGAGGGCGACACCGAGGTCTGGGAGATCGTGAACCTGACCGCGGACGCGCACCCGATCCACACGCACCTGACCCAATTCCAGCTCATGAACCGCCAGGCGTTCAAGGTGAACGCCTACGACGCCGCGTACGCGGCGGCGTTCCCGGGCGGCACCTACATCCCCGAGTCCGGTCCGCCGCTCGACTACAACACCGGCAACCCGCGCGCCCTCGGCGGCAACCCGGACATCACGCCGTACCTTCGAGGGCCCACGAGGCCTCCCGCGGCGAACGAGGCGGGCTGGAAGGACACCATCGTCATGCTGCCCGGCCAGGTCACGCGGATCGTGGTGCGGTACGCGCCGATCGACAAGCCGATCGACGATCCGGATCTCACGTACCCGTTCGACCCGGGCTTCGAGCACGGGTACGTGTGGCACTGCCACATCATCGATCACGAGGACAACGAGATGATGCGGCCGCTCCAGGTCCAGCCGAAGAGCGGGGCCACCCGGACGTACATCAAGGGGACGGACTTCTAGTATCGGGTCAAACGCGACTCCGGCCCGCGTTTCCACGCGTCGACGACCTCGCGTGTCACCAACACTCGGTGCGGCCGGGGGCCGGACCTTAGGTTGGCCCGGCCCTCCGGACCGCTCAGAACCGGGTCTCTACGGGACGAGCGGAGTCGCTTGGTCGTAGACGGACTGGGAGACCACGGCGCAGACGAAGGTGAGTTGTGGCACCGGGACCAACCTCGCGTGGCCACTGTCGACCGCATCCTCGATCTGGGCGTCGGTGAGCAGGTGGGTGTCGACCAGGGTGCTGTCGGTGAACAGCACGAGGATCGGCTCCCACGCGATGTGGAAGTCATCCCCACCGGGGAAGTCCATCACGTGGTCGTGTCCCAGCACCCCGCCTCCGTAGACGCCGGGCTCCAGTGCCATCGCCGCTGCTGCGACGGCGTCCCCATGGGTGGGGCAGTTCTCGACCGGGGTGTGCGTGCAGATCAGCCCGTCGGGCGCGGCGGTCGAACCGACCGGGTAGACCGGTAGGTAGATCGGCGCCCAGGCATGGATCTGGTTCGCCTTGTACCCCTTCGCCTTGCTCGGGGCCAGCAGGTAGCCGATCTGGCCGGCCTGCTCGGCGTTGTAGAAGGGCTCCACCGTGGCTTGCCCGAGGGCCCGCTCGCCGCTCGGGACCGCGGCCGCGGCCGCGGGCGATGCGGCGGCCACGAGGCCCAACGAGGCGGCCAGCACCGCCAACAGCGTCCTACGAACCATTCCCCACCTCCTCGCAGGTCCAGGGGCGTGGTGCCCCGGATGGTTCTGTAGCCATAGCACCTCGTTCCGTGGACGGGAAGGTCCGATCGAGGTACTTCAGCTCCACAGGTCTGCCCGCAGCATGGTTCAGTTCGCTGAAGTCCTGAACTCCCGCCCACGGGAAGACCATGGAGCCGGCCGCCATCCCGATCGGCACCGGTGTCCGGGCGGGAGGCGCGGATCAGACCGGCAGGGTAGGCTGCGGCAACCTGCGTGCCCGCCGCAGAAGAATTCGTTCGAGATCTGGCTCATCAGGGGGTGACCAGGTGGAAGCAAGGATCCTGCGCCACGACAGCAGGGGCCAGGGCGACCCGATCGTCCTGGTGCCGGGCGGACTGACCGGATGGCTCTCCTGGGTGCCCCACCAGGAACGGCTGGCGGATCGGTACCGGGTGATCCGGGTCCAGCCGATCCACAACGAGCTCGGCTCCGAGGGTCGGCCGGGGGAGCCCGGCTACACCGCAGTGGTCGAGCGCGAGGCCCTTCGGATGACCCTGGACGAGCTGGACCTCGAGCGCCCGCATCTGGCCGGCTGGTCGGGGGGAGGCAAGACGCTGCTCGAGTTTGCCACCGAGTACCCCGAGCGGGTGCGGAGCCTCACCCTGGTGGAGCCAGCCGCCTACTGGATCTTGGAGCAGCTGGACCAGCAGGACCGGGTCGTGGAGCAGTTGAACGGCTTCATCCACGCGCTCTACGGGAAGGACGTGACCGAGGACGATCTGGCCACGTTCCTCGAATATGCCGGCTTCCTCGAACTCGCCTCGTATCCCACACGCGACACGCCTTCACCCTCGCGAAGGTGTCCCGATCCAAGAAGATGTGGTCATCCTGAAGGGTGTTGCCCAGGGTGGGTGGCCGACCCTTGAGCCACTCACCCCAGTACGACTGTTGTTCCCGCCCTCCGAGCGGGAGTGGCTCGTGGAACCCCCATGCCTCGATGTCGGCCCAGAAGTCGCCATGACCGTTCTGCGGCCACGCGAGGTGTGCCTGCCTGGCGGTGTTCAGATCCCCGCCCACGATGAAGCGGGAGCCGAGGTGAGGCCGCAGCTGATCGAACGTCTGGCGCAGCGGCCGAATGGTGCCCACTCCCTTCGGAACCCGCGCATGGATGCAGGCGATGGAGACCGGCCCGAGCTCAGAGGTCGTAGCCGTCGCAGCCAGGACGGCCCCGCGCGAGTTGTCCTCCCATCGGAGTTGAAGGTCTGGGAGTCGCGAGAGGATGGCGGATCCCCACCGCTTCCCCGCGTACCCGGGCGTTGACAGCAGCTGGCGATAGCCCTCGGGTGTCCCCTCGGGAGGGACCACTTCTTGGAGGAGAGCGACGTCCGGCTCGAGCGTCTCCAAGAGGAACGTCCACGTATCTTCGTGCCGGCGCGACCCGCCGCGCACGTTCATGTTCCAGGTGACGATCCTCATCCTCGCCGGGCCCTCCTCGGTTATCTCTCGAGGAATCATCGGGGTCGACGCGGCCCCGGTTGAATCCGGGAGATGCCCCGGTTGCCGAGACAGACCTCGCCCCGGGCGCCATCCAGAGGCCCGGCTCCGTGGCAGTTGCTCCTGGGGTCAAGTCCTCCGGGCTGGCTGCCGATGCCCGAAGGGTCATGGGGAAGGACACGCCGATGCGTGGTGAGCGGATCGCCGAGACGTT
>DASWAT010000020.1:0-1662 GCA_036390995.1 Actinomycetota bacterium
GGCGGCCTGTTCCACGGGATCCAGCTGTGGGTGAACCTCCCGAAGGACGAGAAGTGGGCGCCTCCGAGGTACCAGGACCTGCGTGCGAACGCGGTGTCGCTCCTGGCTTCCCCGGACGCCGGCGCCCTCGTCCGCGTGATCGCCGGCGAGATCGACGGCCACGCCGGACCCGGACAGACGTACACGCCGATGACGATGCTGCACGCGACGGTGTCGGCCGGGGCGCGCCTCGAGCTTCCCTGGCGCCCCGACTTCAACGCCCTCGCGTACGTGCTCGCCGGCGCGGGCGCGGTCGGATCGGGGCGACATCCCGTCTCAACCGGGCAGCTCGCCGTGTTCGGCCCGGGCGACACCATCCGGCTGGAGGCCATGATGGCCCAGGAGTCGCGCTCGCCCGACCTGGAGGTCCTGCTCCTCGGCGGCCGGCCGATCCGGGAGCCCGTGGCCTGGTACGGCCCCTTCGTGATGAACACGAAGGCCGAGCTGCTGCAGGCGTTCGAGGACTACCAGGCCGGGCGGCTCGGCACCATCCCCGCGGCCCACCACACGCCCGACCACATCGTCGAGTCGAACCCCGACGGCGACGCAGGCGCCTGAGCCAGCCTTCCGCCGCCGCTATGCCGCGGCCGGCGGGATGTTCTGGTTGATCCGGAACACGTTCTCGGGGTCGTACGTCGTCTTCACCGCGACCAAGCGATCGTAGTTCGCACCGTACGCGGCCCGCAGAAGCTGCTCCCGATCCTCGAGGAACCCCGCGAAGTTCAGGTAGCTGCCGCCGCTCGAGAACGCGCGCAGGTCCTCGATGCATCGGCGGGCCCAGGCGATGTTGTCCTCGTCGGCCGTCGGATCGTCCCAGTTCGCCTCGACCCCGATCAGGATCGGCGCGCTCCGGTCGCCGAACGCCGTCGCCTCGGGCGCGACCCGGGACATCGCCCCTCCGTGGAACCAGATGTCGATCGTCGACGCTCCGGAGGGCATCTCGGCCGCCGACGACATCAACGTCGCGATGGCGTCCGCGCCGAGCCCCTGGAGCTCGATCGACTTCCAGTAGTAGCGAAGCCCGTTCGGGTAGTCCTCGTCGAGCACCTTCTGCGCTTCGACGAAGGCCATCGTTCCGCTGAGATCGGCGATGGGCGATCCGAGCGTGCGGAGCGGTCCGAAGACGCGCTCGCCCTGCGCGGGATCTCCCACGTACATGCCCGCCACGGCCACGAAGGGCTTCCCGTGCCACTCGGGGGGGAAGGCCTCCGCAGCCGGCACCCGTCCGAGGAACGAGACCGGGCTGACCTCGTCGGGTGCCTCCGCCATGTACGCGATGCAGGCCTCGAGCACGTCGGCGGCGATCTGCCCTGGGTAGAAGATGAAGCAGAAGAAGACATCGGGTCCCACCGGATGCAGGGCGAACCCGAACGAGGTCACGACGCCGAAGTTCCCGCCGCCTCCCCGCAGCGCCCACAGCAGGTCGACCTCCGAGTCCTCCGTCGCCATGCGGACGTCGCCGTCCGCCGTCACGACCTGTGCCGCCAGGAGGTTGTCGCAGGAGAGGCCATGCGAGCGCCGGAGCCAGCCCATCCCCCCCGAGAGCGTGAGCCCGGCCACCCCGGTCTCGGACACCACGCCGAGGGATGTCGCCAGGCCGTGCGCCTGCGTGGCCGCATCGAG
>DASWAT010000021.1:0-46232 GCA_036390995.1 Actinomycetota bacterium
ACGTCGGTGGATGCCGGTACGGTCATCACGTTGATCGAGTCCACCAACGAGTCGCCTCCGCCCACGGAGAGCCCATCCCCCACGGAGAGCCCGACGCCATGACCATGTGGTACGTGCAAGAGGAGTTCACCCCCGAGGAGCGGGAGCTCCTCTCGAAGTACTTCACGAACCTCGACGGTCCGGTATTCGCGCTCACGAACCTTCCCGAGGTCGTGAAGGGCGCGTTGTTCGCCCGGTACTCGCGGACCGCGAAGTCGCTCCGCCGGCTGTTCCTCGACGAGTTCGCCAAGGACGTCCACGACTTCAGCGTCACCGGCCGCGTCGGCACCGGACGGGCCGAGCGCCTGTACGACAACGTGTTCTTCGAATACGGCGACGACTCGGTGGCCCAGCTCGGCGGCGTGCACCTGGCCTGCGAGCAGGCCTCCCAGCTCCTGGCCAAGGCCATCGAGTGGGGGCGGCTGGCCGCCTACCTCGAGCAGTCCACACGCTACATGCGTTACGACGACAAGCCCGGCGGCCGGTGGCGCCTGACGGTGCCGCCCGAGATCGAGGGCACGCCCGTCGAGCCGGAGTACCAGGCCTTCGCCACGCGCACGTTTGAGGCGTACGGGCGGATGTTCCAACCGCTGTACGACCACTTCGCCGCGAGGTTCCCGAAGGACCCGGAAGACTCCGACTTCATCTACCGCTCCACGATCACCGCGAAGACGTGTGACACGCTCCGGGTGCTGCTGCCGGCCGGCACCCGCTCGAACCTCGGCGTGTACGCCGACGGTCAGGCGTTCGAGATGATGCTGCTCCGCCTGCGCGCGCACCCGCTCGCGGAGATGCGCGGGTACGCCGACCTCATGCTCACCGAGCTCCGCAAGGTGATCCCGTCGTTCCTCACGCGCGTGGACCTGCCGGACCGGGGCGTGGCCTGGTCCGAGCACCAGCGCGAGACCCGGGAGGCGACCGCCGAGGTGGCAGCCAAGCTCACGGCGGGCGTCGAGGCGCCCACCGGCGGTCCCGAGGTGACCCTGACCGACTGGGAGCCCGATGGTGAGGAGAAGATCGTGGCGGCGGCGCTGTACGCGGTGACCGAGCTCCCCGACGCCACCCTCCTCGACGTGGCCCGCGGCCTGTCCGAGACCGAGCGGGCCGACGTGCTCCGCGCCTACGTCGGCGGGCGCGGGAACCGGCGGCACAAGCCGGGACGCGCGTTCGAGCGCACCGGGTACCGGTTCGACGTGCTCTGCGACTACGGCGCGTTCCGCGACCTCCAGCGGCACCGCCCGCTCACGCTCGAGTGGCAGACCCTCACACCGCAGCACGGCTACGCGACCCCCGAGCAGGTCGACGAGGCGGGCCTGTCCGACGAGTGGCACCGCGTGATGGACGACTCGGCGCAGACGTGGTCGAACGTGGCCGACGCCGTCGGCAAGGACGTCGCCCAGTACGCGGTCTCGATGGCGTACCGGATCCGGTTCGTCATGCAGATGAGCGCGCGCGAGGCTATGCACCTGATCGAGCTCCGCTCCTCGCCCCAGGGTCACCCCACGTACCGTCGCGTCGCGCACACGATGCACGGCCTGATCCGCGACGTCGCGGAGCACCGGGCGATCGCCGACGCGATGACGTACGTGGACTACTCCGAGGTCGACCTGGAGCGCTTGGAGGCCGAGCGCCGGGCGGACGCGAAGCGCCGGGCGGCGCAGTCCGCCCCGTGACCCATCACGCGGAGCGGGATCGCCCGCACCCAGGGACCCTCCGCGAGCTCGCCCTGCTCTTCCTCCGGCTGGGCTCGACGGCCTTCGGCGGTCCGGCGGTGCACATCGCGATGTTGCACGACGAGGTGGTGACCCGCCGCCGGTGGATGGACGAGCCCGAGTTCCTCGACCTCATGGGTGCGACGAACCTGATCCCCGGCCCGAACTCAACCGAGATGGCGATCCACGTGGGACTCGCGCGGGCCCGGTGGAAAGGACTGATCGTGGCGGGGGTAAGCTTCGTCCTGCCGGCGATGCTGATCGTGCTCGCCCTGGCGTGGAGCTACGTCCGGTTCGGCACCACGCCGGCCGGCGAGAGCCTCCTGTACGGCATCTCACCGGTCGTCATCGCGGTGGTGCTCCAGGCGCTCGGCAAGCTCGGCCGAACCGCGGTCAAGCGGTCGCCGCTCCTCGTCGCCGTCGGCGTGGCGGCGTTCACGCTCTACCTGATCGGCGTGAACGAGCTCGTCGTGCTGTTCGGGGGCGGGCTCGTCGTCCTGCTCCTCCGAGGGGTGCCCGGCCTCGGCCACGGCTCGGTGGCGGGCCTGCTGGCCATCGGGCCGGCGTTCCTGCCACTCCCGGCGACCCTCGTGGACCCTCCGAACGTGGAGCTGGGGAAGCTGTTCCTGCTCTTCCTGAAGTTCGGCGCAGTCGTGTTCGGCAGCGGATACGTGCTACTCGCGTTCATCCGCGGGGACCTGGTGCACGGCCTCGGCTGGCTCACGGAGCGACAGCTCGTCGACGCGATCGCGGTCGGTCAGCTGACCCCGGGGCCGCTCTTCACCACCGCGACGTTCATCGGCTACGTGCTGGCAGGCCTTCCTGGGGCGATCCTCGCCACGGTGGGCATCTTCCTTCCCGGGTTCGTCTTCGTGGCCTGCCTGCAACCCCTCGTTCGCGCGGTGCGAAGGCACGAGTGGACCGGCGACCTCCTCGACGGCGTGAACGTGGGCGCGCTGGGACTCATGGCCGGCGTGACGTGGCAGCTGGCTCGAGCGGCGATCGTCGACGTTCCGACTGCCGTGCTCGGCCTGGTCGCGGCGATCCTCTTGCTCCGGTTCAGGGTCAACTCGGCCTGGCTCGTGCTCGGCGGCGCCGTCGTGGGGCTCCTCGTCCACCCCTACGTGGGATGAACGGCCGTGGGACTCCTTAGAACGCCACAACCTTGTCGGCCCACACCGTCCAGGCGGTGAGCTCCTCGAGCGAGGAGCGGCGAGCCCCGTTGGCCAGCCGGTCCCCCGGTATGCCTCGAGCGTCCAGGCAGGTCCCACAGCAGCCCACGTCGCCACCGTGACGCCCCACCGAACCGATGATCCGATCCAGGTGGTAGTAGCCGTCGGGCACCTTCTGGTCCGCGACGGCGCACCCCACCGCATCGCCGATCAGGAACACCCGGAGGTCGACGTCATCACACTTCGATAGCGAGCCGGCCAATCTCAGGGCGTTGTAGGAACGCTCCGACCCGTATGGTGGGTCGTTCACGACGATCAGCATCTTCTGGCTCATCGCGCCGCCCCCACCTCGACGGGGAGCCTGGCGATCCGCCACTCCGGGAACCCGTCCTCGAGCCGTCGTGCCCGGATGCCCCGATGGCGCAGGATGTCGAGCGCCTCAGGGGCCAGCACGCAGTACGGGCCCCGACAGTACGCCACGATCTCCAGGTCGCGTGGCAGCTCCCCCAACCGTTGCTCCAGCTCGGGCAGCGGGATCGAAAGGGCACCGGGGATATGTCCGGCCTCGTACTCCTCCTGAGGACGGACGTCGAGCACCGCCGAGTCGCCAGCGCTCAGGCGGCCCAGGAGATCGTCCCTGGAGATCGGCTCGAGCTGGTCTCGAGCGTCGAAATAGTCCCGGACCACCTGGTCCACTTCGGCGAGCCGGGACCGGCCAAGGTCGCGAAGGGCGAAGTAGAACGCACACACCGCATCGTCGGCGAGGCGGTAGAAGACCTTCACGCCCTCCCGGCGAGTCTCGACCAGCCGGGCACGGCGCAGGACCTGGAGATGGGCCGAGGTGTTGGTGACGCCCATCCTCGCCTCCCGGGCCAGGGTTTCGACCGACCGCTCACCCTGGCACAACAGGTCGACGAGCTCGATCCGCCTTGGGCTCGCCACGGCCTTGCCCAGACGCGCGAACTGCTCGAACAGGGTCTCCTTGACCTCGCTCATCTTGACGTATCCCTCCAGTGTTCCAATACTCTTTAGCACATGCTAGAACGGTGGAGGAGCCACGGCAACCGGGTGCCCCTTGCCGAGGGTGTCGTCCCCCCCAGACCCGCGGTGGCGAGGCTCCGCGCACGCTCGGACGAGCCCGTCCGCCTGGGGATCCGTGAGAACCTCGCCCAGTTCTCGCTGCTGGTCGGCGTGAACGCCCTGGTTGGCGGCATGGTGGGCCAGGAGCGCACGGTCGTTCCGCTCCTGGCCACCAAGGTGTTCCACGTGGATGCGTTCACTGCGGCGCTCAGCTTCATCTTCGTGTTCGGTGCGGTGAAGGCCGTCACGAACCTGGTGGCCGGAACCCTCTCGGATCGCTTCGGGCGCAAGGCCGTCTTGGTGGCCGGATGGGTGGCCGGACTACCCGTTCCCCTCATCGTGATCTGGGCTCCTTCGTGGGGTTGGGTCGTGGCAGCCAATGCGCTTCTCGGCGTGAACCAGGGCCTCACCTGGACCACCACCGTGAACATGAAGATCGACCTGGCGGGACCGGAGCGCCGGGGTCTGGCGATGGGGTTGAACGAGGCCTCGGGCTACGGCGCCGTCGCCGCAACCGCACTCGCGACGGGGCTCATCGCCGAACACGCTGGGCTCCGGCCGGAGCCCTTCTTCCTCGGTCTGTCCTACGCCGCACTGGGGCTTGCGGTCTCGGTGCTCCTCGTCCGAGAGACGCGCGGGCACGCCGCGTTCGAGGCGAACGCGAACCTCTCCTCCTCACAGGGCCTCGGTCGAGGGCTCACGGCGGGCCGGGTGTTCGTCCTCACGAGCTTTCGGGAGCGGGCGTTGTCGGCATGCAGCCAGGCGGGCATGGTGAACAACCTCAACGATGGCATGGCTTGGGGGCTCTTCCCGCTGCTGTACGTCGAGCGCGGGCTGTCGGTCGCCGCCATCGGCGTGCTCGCCGCGATCTATCCAGCCGTGTGGGGGTTCGGGCAGCTGCTGACCGGGGCTCTTTCGGACCGGCTCGGTCGCAAGTGGATGATCACGACGGGGATGTGGGTCCAGGCGGCCGGGATCGCGATCATCGCCGGCGTCTCGGGGTTCGGGCTGTGGGCCGTTGGGTCGGTGCTCCTCGGGGCGGGGACCGCGATGGTCTACCCCACGCTGCTGGCCGCCGTGGGGGACGTCGCGCATCCTTCGTGGCGCGCTTCATCGGTCGGCGTTTACCGATCGTGGCGCGATGCGGGCTACGCGTTCGGGGCCGTCCTTGCCGGCGTGCTCGCCGACCGGTTCGGCATCGCCGCCGCCATCTGGGCCATCGCGGGCCTCACCGCCGCCTCCGGGGTCGTCGTCGCCGTTCGCATGTACGAGACCCACCGCCCGACGGGATCCATGGGCTGATGGCATGCCGGAGGGCCGGTTACGGCCCGCCCGGAACGGACCAACCGCGCTTCTATGAAGGCAGAGCGCTCACGTCGACGATCGGCGCCGTGCTGGTGAAGGGCAGCGCTTCGAGCTCGCGTCCGGTGACGGCGTCGAGGATCGCCACGCGATCGCCCAGCGCGACGTACAGCCGCAGGCCGTCGCCTGACAGACCGAGCCCGGACACCGCGGCCGACATCGACCAGGTCGCGGACACGCCGAGGGTCGTGGTGTCGATGGCCGAGATCGACGAGGTCGTCCCGTCGGCGACCCCCACGAACAGCGTCCCGCCGTCGGCACTCACCCGCGCGCTCGTGTGCGACGCGCCGGCAACGGCGAGGGGCACGGTCGCGGTCTTCGTGATGTCGAGCGTGTCCGTCTCCATCACACTCACCAGGCCCCGAACGGCGTCCGCGATGTACAACCGGCCGCCGTCGGGCGATGCCGCGATGGCCTCGTGGCTCGCGGGCTGGTCCCAGAACCGGCGCGGCAGGCCCACGCAGTGCGCCCACCCCTCCTCGAGGTCCAGCACGTGGATGAACGACACGGTCCCGTTCTTCGGCGCCGGCGCGGCGTGTGGCGCGTACCCGGGGCGGGAGCTCGTGTAGAGCGTGTACAGCTGCGATCCGTCGGGCGCGTAGACCTGCTGCAGTCGCGTTCCCGGCATGCGCTCCGGCGGGCTCTTGAACGGGCCGAAGACGGGCTCGACCCGCCCTCGAGTCAGGTCGAGGACGGTCACCCGGTACACGGCCGGAGCCTCGGCCGGCAGGTGCTGGATCAGGAAGAGCCGCGAATCGTCGGTGGAGAACGCCTCGGGCTCGAAGTTCCCCCTCAGCTCGTAGCGGCGCGGTTCCAGGACGCCGGATGGATCGGCCACCACGATCGCGGTCCGCGAGCGTGGGAGCGGCACCCGCGGGTCCCAGCCTGCCGGCAGCGGGTCCATCAAGGCGACCGCGCCGCCGCTTCCCGAGGCCACCCGGACGTCGAGGTCGCCGCGGATCCGCGTCGTCGATACGACCTCGCCCGATGTGCCGTCGAGCGTGTCGAGTTCGGTCGATCCACCCTGGCTGGAGGCGGAGAAGACGAGCGATCCGTCGGGGGCCGCCACACCCCCATCGCGCTCGAACACGAGCGAGCCCTGCGGCACCCGCACCGCGAGCGGTCCCCGATCGGTCCCCAGGAGCAGCGTCTCGGGCGGAACACGTCGTGCGGTCCCGCTCTCGCCCTCCTGGGAGCCACCTTCTGTGCATGCCGCCGCGAGCAGCAGCGCGGCCAGCGCCGGGACGACGATCCCAACCTTCGCGCGCATGTCGGCCTCCCTCCCGTTCCGAGCCGGATGCGGGCGCCTCATCTCTGTGGTTCTGACACAACTACCCCGTCGAGGCCCCGAAGGTTCCATGGCCGGAGGAACCTCGGCACCGGCGAGGGCCTGGTCGGAACCCGAGGATGGTTCGGTCGGTCTGGTCGGGTATCCAGCCACACGGGAGGGAGGCGCGATGCGCACGCTTCGGGTGCTCACGATGATCCTGGTGGTCGGAACCGTCTCCGCCCTACCGGGAGCGGCGGCGGCGAACGGCGGCGCCTACATCTCGCTGAACCGAACCCACTACCTGCCCGGCCAGACGGCCGTCGCCACGACCTACGTGTCGGTCCCCGAGCGGGAACGAGCGCTGTTCGACCGGGGCCCCTTCTACGCCTACGTCCTCATGCCGAACACCTCCGAGCGTGGGAAGGAGCTCATCGGGGAGGACTCGATCCGCGTGGGAACCTTCACCGTTCGCCGCGAGAAGGGCTCCACGTTCGAGCTGCGGGCATCGTTCCCGGTGCCCGATCTGCCGGGCGCGTTCTATACGGTGGCGCTGTGCAACGACCCCTGCACGATCTCAGGGTTCCGAGAACCGCTTACCGGCAGCCTCTCGATCGTCCACACCGAACGGGAAGGCGTCCTTCTCACCCAACGGTCGCGTCTGCAGGGGCGGATCTTCGCGCTGCGTCGACAGCTCCGAAAGGCCGAGCGTTCGAACGAGGAGCTGCAGACCGCGTTCGATCAGGGCGCGAAGGATCGCGAGTGGCTCGCGAACGAGGTGAACCGACTGAACACCGAGCTCACGGAGGAACGAGCACTGCCCACCGAAGCCCGACGACCCTTGGTCGGCGGCTGGGCGGTAGCCGCGGTCGTCGCCGGGCTCCTGGCCGTGGCACTGGCGCTGTGGCGGCGCAGACGCGCCTCGGCGATCCGCCTACCCGACACCGCTTGAGCTCGGGGGCCCTGAGCGGCCGGCCTCCGGCGCTCGATGGCAGCCCACCTGCGCTTTCGGGTACCCTTGCGGTCCCCATGGACCGTCAAGCGACGTTCCTGCTGGCCCTGGGCCTGCTCATCGCCGCCGCGGCGTTCGTCTCCGCGGCAGGCTGGATCCTGTTCGTCCGCGACCGGCAGGCGGGCCACGCGCCTCTGCCCGCCGGCGCCACCCATGCGCATCCTGAGGTCCGCGAGGAGCCGTAGGTGCTGGAGCTCCTCGACCTCCGGGACCGGAGGGAGCGGCTCGAGCCCCGGCGCCTCGAGACCGATCCCGACGTGTCCGCGACCGTACGCGGCATCCTCGAACGCGTGCGGGTTGAGGGCGACGACGCCCTCCTCGACCTCACGTTGCGTCTCGACGGCGCCGACCTGCGCGAGCGCGGCCCGATCGTGGCCCCCGAGGAGTTCGAGCGGGCCGAGCGGGCCGTCCCGAACGAGCTGAAGGCGGCCCTGGACCGGCTGGTCGAGCGTCTCACCGACCTCCACCGCCGCCAGCTGCCGCCCGAGTGGTGGGAGGAGCGCGACGGCGTCCGGTTCGGCGAGATCGTTCGCCCGATCCGGCGCGCCGGCTGCTACGTCCCCGGGGGACGGGCCCGATACCCGTCGTCGGTCTGCATGACCGTCGTGCCGGCCGTGGTCGCCGGCGTGGAGGAGATCGTGCTCTGCACGCCGCCCTCCCAGGACGGCTCGCTCGATCCCGTGGTTCTGTACGCCGCCGTCCGGTCCGGGGCGAACCGGGTGGTGAAGGTGGGAGGCGCGCAGGCCGTGGCGGCGATGGCGTACGGGACAGACTCGGTTCCGGCGGTGGACCGGATCGTCGGCCCCGGCAACACGTACATCACCGAGGCCAAGCGCCAGGTCGCCGGGTTCGTGGGCATCGACGGCCTGGCCGGACCGACCGAGCTGGTCCTGGTCGCCGGCCCCGACGCCGATCCGCGGTGGGTCGCCGCCGACCTCGTGGCCCAGGCCGAACACGACCCGCAGGCGCTGGCTACGCTCGTCACGACCGATCGTGAGCTGGTGACGCGGATCGACGAGACCCTCGTTGCGGAAACGGCACGCGCCACACGCCGCGAGATCGTCGACCAGGCGCTCGCACATGCCCGCGCGGTGCTGGTGCGCGACTTGGAGCAGGCCCTCGAGGTCGCGAACGACCTGGCTCCGGAGCACCTGCAGCTCGCGATCGCGTCGGGCGGCGGCCTGTTCGCCGACCAGATCCGGAACGCCGGCGCCGTCTTCGTGGGCAACTTCACCCCCGTACCGTTCGGCGACTACGGCGTGGCCTCGAACCACGTGCTGCCGACGGGGGGCACGGCGCGGTTCGCGAGCGGACTCCGCGCGTCCGACTTCGTCACGGTCTCCTCGGTCGTCGAGATGACGGACGACGCGGCCGCCCGGCTGGCGCCTGAGATCGCCGCGATCGCGCGGAGCGAGGGACTGGCCGGCCACGCTCGTGCCGTCGAGATCCGCACCGAGGACCGGAGGCGATCGTGAGCCCGGCACTGCCTCGACCAGGACTGCGCGGCGTCCCGCCGTACGGATCACCCCAGCTCGACGTGGCCGCGCGCCTGAACACGAACGAATGCCCGTACCCGCTGCCGGAGTCCTTCCGGGAGGAGCTGGCCGAGGCGGTACGCGAGCAGACGCTGCACCGCTACCCCGATCGCGAGGCGGAGGAACTGCGAGCCCGACTGGCGGCTCAGAACGGCCACACCCTCGAAGGGACGTGGGCCGCGAACGGGTCGAACGAGGTGATCCAGCAGCTGCTGCTGGCCTACGGCGGGCCGGGGCGGCAGGTCGTGGTGTTCGAGCCCACGTACGTGCTGCACGAGCGGCTCGCGTGGATCTCCCACAGCGAGCTCGTGCCCCTTGCGCTGGCAGAGCCGTGGACGATCACGTCGGAGGACGTGGCCGAGGCGTTCTCGGCCAAGCCAGAGGTCGTCTTCGTCTGTTCGCCGAACAACCCCACGGGCAACACGCAGCCTCTGGAGGTGATCGGCGAGCTGATCGCCGACGGGGACGCGTTGGTCGTGGTGGACGAGGCCTACGTTGAGTTCGGAGGGAAGACCGCGGCCCGTTTCCTCGGCGAGCACCCGAACCTCGTCGTCGTCCGGACGTTCTCGAAGGCGTTCGCGCTCGCCGGGGCGAGGATCGGCTACTGCCTGGCGTCCCCCGAGGTCGTGAGCGATCTCCGGCGGGTGTGTCTGCCGTACCACCTGTCGGCGCTGACGCAGGCCGCAGGGCTCGTCGCGCTCCGTCACCGGGACGATGCCCTCGCGATCCTGGACCGGGTCAGGCGCGAGCGCGACCGGATCCTCGACGCGCTCCCCCGCCTCGGCGTGCAGGCCTTTCCCTCCGACGCGAACTTCGTCCTGTTCCGGCCGCCGAAGACCGCCCGAGACGTGTGGCGCGGCCTGCTGGACCGGAGCGTCCTCGTCCGCGACATGACTGCGGTGGTCCCAGAGAGCCTCCGCGTCACCGCGGGAACCCCCGGAGAGGTCGACCGGTTCCTGTCCGCGATGGAGGAGGTCCTCACATGACCGTGCGCGAAACGACCGTGGACCGCGTCACGAAGGAGACGAACGTGCGGATCGAGCTGCGGCTCGACGGCGAGGGGACGACCTCCGCCGACACGGGGCTGCCGTTCTTCGACCACATGCTGCAGCAGCTCGGCACCCACGCCGGGTTCGACCTCGCCGTGACGGCGAAGGGCGATCTCGAGGTCGACGGGCACCATACGGTCGAGGACGTCGGCCTCGCGCTCGGGCAGGCGCTTTCCGAAGCGCTCGGGGAAAAGGAGGGCGTCCGGCGGTTCGCGTCGATCACGGTGCCGCTGGACGAGGCCGCCGTGGCGGTCGCGCTCGACCTTTCGGGACGTCCCTTCGTGGTGCACGAGGTGCCCGTGGCCGCCGAGATGATCGGTACGTACGACACCGGCCTCACCGAGGACTTCGTCAGGGCGTTCGCCACAGCCGCCCGGCTCACGCTCCACGTCCGCCTGATCGCCGGGCGGAGCCCGCACCACGTGGTGGAGGCCGAGTTCAAGGCCCTGGCGAAGGCGCTCGGTGATGCCTGCTCGCTCTCGGGGCGGGGCGCCACGCCCTCGACGAAAGGGACCCTGTGATCACGGTCGCGATCCTCGACTACGGGATGGGGAACCTGCGCTCGGTGGCGCGCGCCGTCGAGCGCGTGGGCGGCAAGCCCGACGTCACGGACGACGCCGCCCAGGTCGCGCGCGCCGATGCCCTGGTCGTGCCGGGCGTAGGGCACTTCGGCGCCTGCATGCGGAACCTGCGGGAGCAGGGGCTCGACGCCGCGATCCTCGGGTTCGCCGCCGGCGGGAGACCCGTGTTCGGGGTCTGCCTCGGGATGCAGGTGCTGTTCGAGAGCAGCGAGGAGAGCGACGAGCCGGGACTGGGCCTGCTGCCCGGGCGGGTCGCCCGCCTGCCGCAGCGGGTGCGGGTCCCGCACATCGGCTGGAACACCGTGACGTGGACCGGCACGCACCCGTACGTGCAAGGCATCGCCGATCGCACGCGCTTCTCCTTCGTGCACTCGTACGCGGCCGACGTCGACGACACGACGACCCTCGGCGTCACGGAGCATGGGCGACCGTTCGCCTCGGTGGTCGGGCGAGGGAACCTGTTCGCCACGCAGTTCCATCCGGAGAAGTCCGGAGCGGCAGGCCTGGCGGTCTACGAGGCCTTCGTGCGGGAGGGATCGAGCCTGTGATCGTGATCCCCGCCATCGATCTGCGGGGCGGCAAGTGCGTCCGACTGTTCAGGGGCGACCCCAATGCGCAGACCACGTACGAGGCCGATCCAGTGGAGACCGCGGTCCGGTTCGAGCAGGAGGGCGCCCGGCGGTTGCACGTGGTGGATCTGGACGCCGCGCTCGGGACCGGCTCGAACCGAGAGGTGATCGTGGCCATCTGCCGCTCGGTGGCGGTGCCGGTGCAGGTGGGTGGCGGCCTGCGGACCATGGAGGCCGTCGAGCGGGTGCTGCAGGACGGGGCCGCCAGGGCGATCCTCGGGACCGCGGCGGCGCTGGACCCCGGCTTCGTGGCGGAGGCCGTCGACCATGTCCGCGATCGCGTCGTGGTGGCGGTCGACGTGCAGGGCGAGCGCCTGATGGTGCGCGGCTGGCAGGAGCAAGGCCCTCCCCTGGAGGAGGCCGTGGCCGCGCTCACCGCAGCAGGCTCCCCCCGTTTCCTGGCCACCTCGGTGCAGCACGATGGGACGATGGACGGGCCCGACCTCGCGCTGTACGAGCGGCTCGTCGGGCTCACCGACGTCCCGGTGATCGCGAGCGGCGGCGTCCGCAAGGCCGACGATGTCTGGTCGCTCCGGGAGCTCGGGGTGGAGGCGGCCGTAGTGGGCAAGGCGCTGTACTCGGGCACCATGCACCTCTCGGAGGTGGTTCGGGGATGACGCTGGCCAAGCGCATCGTCCCATGCCTGGACGTGGACGCCGGACGCGTCGTGAAGGGAACGCGATTCGTCGACCTCCGCGACGCCGGCGATCCCGTCGAGCTCGCCGCACGCTACGACGCCGAGGGCGCCGACGAGCTCGTGTTCCTGGACATCACAGCGACGGTGGAGGGTCGCGAGGCCACGCTCGACGTCGTCTCGCGTACGGCCGAGCAGGTGTTCATCCCGCTCACGGTCGGGGGTGGCGTCCGGAGCGGGGACGACGTCCGCGCGCTCCTCCGCGCCGGCGCCGACAAGGTCTCGCTGAACACGGCCGCCGTCCGCGACCCCACGCTGCTGGCCCGTTGCGCCGACCGGTTCGGCACCCAGTGCATGGTCGTGGCGATCGACGCGAGAAGCCGCAACGGCGAGGGCTGGGAGGTCGTGGTCGAGGCCGGACGAACGCCGACGGGGCGCGACGTCGTCGAGTGGGCGGTCGAAGCCACCGAGGGCCGTGGCGCCGGCGAGGTGCTGCTCACCTCGATGGACCGGGACGGCACCGGCGAGGGCTACGACCTCGAGCTCTTGCGGGCGGTGAGCGGCGCCGTGCACGTGCCGGTCGTCGCGAGCGGCGGGGCCGGACGGGTCGAACACTTCGCGGCGGCGCTCACCGAGGGCGGCGCCGACGCCGTGCTCGCCGCCAGCCGGTTCCACTTCGACCGGCTCACGATCCGCGATGTGAAGGAGCACCTCGGCCGGCTGCAGATCCCGGTGAGGCTCTGATGGACACGGTGGAGCTCGACGCGCTGGTGTTCGACGACCGGGGCCTCATCCCCGTAGTGGTGCAGGACGCCGACGGCGGCGCGGTCCTGATGGTCGCGTGGATGAACCGCGAGTCGCTGGAGCGCACGCTCGCGGAGGGCCGGACCGTCTTCTGGAGCCGGTCGCGGAAGGTGCTGTGGCGCAAGGGCGACACGTCGGGGCACGTCCAGCACGTCGAGGAGATCCGGGTGGACTGCGACGCCGACGTACTCCTCGTGCGCGTCCACCAGGTCGGGGCGGCGTGCCACACGGGCGAACGCTCCTGCTTCCACAGGAGGATCTGATGCTGAAGCTGGTCGTGCCGAAGGGGTCCCTCGAGGAGCAGACGCTCCGTCTGTTCGAGGACGCCGACCTGCGGATCCGGCGCGGCTCGCCGCGCGACTACCACGGCCGGATCGAGGACGAGCGGGTCGAAGGCGTTTCCCTGCTCCGCCCGCAGGAGATCCCGACATACGTGGCCGACGGACTGTTCGACCTGGGCATCACGGGCCGCGACTGGATCGTCGAGACGGGCGCCGACGTCGAGGAGCTGGCCTCGCTGGAATACGCGAAGAGCGGGACCGGCCACGGCGTGCGGATCGTGCTGGCGGTCCCGAACGACCACCCCGCGCGTTCGGCCAGGGAGCTCCCCCCCGACTCGCGCATCTCCACCGAATACGTGAACCTCACCCGCCGGTTCTTCCAGGAGCTCGGCATCCCCGTCCGCGTCGTGTGGTCCTACGGCGCTACCGAGGCGAAGGTCCCGCAGATCGTGGACGCGATCGTCGACGTGACCGAGACGGGCTCCACGCTTGCGGCGCACGGCATGAAGATCATCGAGACGCTCCTGGAATCCGAGGTGCTGCTGATCGCGAACCGGGGCTCAGCCGCCGACCCGGCGAAGCGCGCCGCGATGCAGGACGTGACCACCCTGCTGCTCGGCGCCCTTCGTGCCGAGGGGCGGGTGCTGATCAAGCTGAACGTCTCGACGGACGACCTGCGCCGGGTCCTCGAGGTCGTGCCGTCGATGAAATCGCCCACCGTGTCGGAGCTCTCGGAAGGCGGCTATGCGATCGAGACCGTGGCCGAGAAGCGAACCGTCAACACGCTCATCCCGCTCCTCAAGGCGCGGGGCGCCACCGACATCCTCGAGCTCCCCATCTCGAAGATCGTTCCCTGAGATCACCCTCTCGGAGGGCGCTCGCCGATCGTGGCCGATGCCGAGGCGGGCTTCGGTGGTCCACTGAACGCCTTCGAGGTCATGAAGGCGATGATCCAGGCCGGGGGCCCCGGCGTGCACTTCGAGGAACGGCTCGCGTGGGGGAAGAAGTGCGGCCACCTCGGCGGGAAGGTGCTGGTGCCGACGTCGCAGTTCCTTCGGACGCTCGCGGCCGCGCGCCTTGCGGCCGACGTGTCGACGTGCCGACCGATGGACTAGCCGCGCGTCGAGGCTTCGAAACCTCACCGCTCGGTTAGAGTCGCATCCGTGCGGCTCACGGGGGCGATCGCGGCGGCGGTGACGCCGCTCACGGACGGAGGGGAGCGCCTCGACGAGGAGGCGGTCGCGCCCCTGGTCGCGTTCCTCGCGGACGGCGGCATCGACGGCGTCCTCGCGCTCGGCACGACGGGCGAGGGGATCCTGCTCTCGCGCCAGGAACGGACCCGTGCAGCCGAGCTCTTCCTCGGTGCCCGCCCGAACCCCGCGTTCTCCGTCGCCGTCCACTGTGGGGCACAGACGACGGCCGACACGGTCGCGCTCGCGCACCACGCCGCGGAGCACGGCGCCGACGCCGTTGCTGTCATCGCGCCGCCGTACTTCGCGTTCGACGACGCCGAGCTCTTCGAGCACTTGCGAGCCGCGGCCGAGGCGTGCGCCCCTGCCCCGTTCTACGTGTACGAGTTCGAAGCCCGCAGCGGGTACCCGATCCCGATCCCGGTGATCGAACGGCTCCGCTCCGGCACCTCGAACCTGGCCGGCCTGAAGGTGTCCGATACGCCGTTCGAGAGCGTCGAGCCGTACCTCCTCGAGGGGCTCGACGTGTTCGTCGGATCCGAGCCCCTCACCCTGCCGGGCATGGAGCGGGGAGCGGTCGGCTCGGTGTCCGGGCTCGCCACGGCCTGGCCCGAGACCGTCGCGGCACTGGTCCACGACTGGGATCCTCTGGCACACGCCCGGGTCACCGACCTTCGCGGCCGGCTGGCCGGCATCCCGTTCCAGGCCGCCCTGAAGCTCGTCCTGGCCGAGCGCGGGGTTCCGGTGAAGGACGACGTTCGGCGGCCCCTCCGTACCCTGACCGAGGACGAACGGGCCTCGGTCCTCTCCTTGGTCTGAACCCGTTCGGTCTACGCGCCGAGCAGGTCCCGGACCTCGAGCAGCGACCCGATCGCCGTTCCCGCCCACTCCTCGACCTCGGGTCGATGGATCTGGCCGTCGACCTCGGCGGGGTCGCGGATGAGCACGGCCCGCATGCCCACCGCAGCCGCGCCGGAGAGCTCACCGTAGCTGCCGTCGCCCACGAACAGGCTCTCGGGGGGTGCAACGCCGAGGCGCTCGCAGGCCAAGAGGTAGATCTCGGGCTCGGGCTTTCGGAGGCCGACCTCGCACGAGAAGAGCGCCTCGTCGACGTACGGTGCGATGGGCAGCTCCCGCCAGAGGGCCGGCGTGTCCGGCGCGCACATGCTGATGAGCCCGACACGGAAGCCGCTCTCCTTCAGCCAGCCGAGGATCTCCAGCGCGCCGTCCACGGGGTGGAAGGTCGCCGCATAGATGTCGAGACGGACCGCCGCCGCCCCGGCCACGTGGCGGGGAGTGGGTTCGTGTCCGATCCGCTCGCAGATCGCCCGGATGTTGCCTTCGATGTCGCCGAGCCGGCCCGTCTGCCGGTCGATCGAGGTGGCGCGCCACGCCTCCGCCAGACGCGCGGGATCGACCTCGAGCACGGCCGCCATCCGGGCGAAGTGAGCGTCCCACAGCGCCCGTGGGAACTCGGGCACGAGCGTGCCGAACAGGTCGAACACCACAGCGCGAACCCCGCTCACCCCGGGGTGCCGGCCTTCGCCGCCTTCTGCCGCTCCTCCTCCTGGAGGACCCGCCGGAGCACCTTCCCGATGAGGGTTTCGGGCAACGACTCCCGGAACTCGATCTGCTTGGGGACGCGATAACCGGCGAGCCCCTGCTGGGGGTCCCGGCACCAAGCGACGATCTCCTCAGCCGTGGCCGTCTGGCCGGGCTCCAGCACGATGTACGCCTTCACCGCCTCACCCGTCTTCGGATCCGGAACGCCGGCCACACAGACCTTCTGGATCTTCGGGTGGTGGTACAGGACCTCCTCGACCTCCGTGGGGTACACGTTGAACCCGGAGACCAGGATCATCTCCTTGATCCGGTCGACGATCCGGAAGAAGCCGTCGGGATCCATCACCGCGACGTCCCCCGTGTGGAGCCATCCGTTGATGATGGTCCGGGCCGTCTCCTCGGGACGGTTCCAGTAACCCAACATGATCTGCGGTCCGCGCACCGCGAGCTCTCCACGCTCGCCGGGTCCCACGACCTTCTCGGGATCTTGCAGGTCCACGATCTTGCAGTCGGTGTCGGGCATCGGCAGTCCGATGCTGCCCGGCCGGTCCCGGCCGTCGAACGGGTTCGCGTGGGTCACCGGCGAGGTCTCGGTGAGACCGTACCCCTCGACCAGGCGGGCGCCGCCGGTGATCTCCGCGAAACGCTTGGCCACCGCCTGGGGCAACGGCGCCCCTCCGGACACGCACGCCCGAACCGAGCGGAGGTCGAGCGTGTCCGCCAGCGGCGACTCGTTGATGGCCGCGAACATCCGGGGCACCCCGGGGAAGAAGGTCGGTTTCTCCTTCGCCATGGTCTCGAGCACGAGGTGGAGGTCACGGGGATTCGGCACCAGCGCGAGCTTCCCCGCCTTCAGGATCCCGACGTTCATGGCGAGCATCCCGAACGAGTGGAAGAACGGCAGGGCGCACAGCAGGCCCTCCTTCCCGTCCACCAGTCCGACGTAGACGGCGGCCTGCATCGCGTTCGAGACCAGGTTGCGGTGCGAGAGCATCGCGCCCTTCGATACGCCGGTCGTGCCTCCCGTGTAGATGAACCCGGACGCGTCGTGCGCCGGGTCCACCGTCGCGACCGGTGGGATCGGCAGGGCCGCCTTCATCAGGCGGTGCCACCACTCGACCGGCGCGCCCTCCGGGACGGGCGGCCATGCCTTGCCCTGCTCGCGCTGCATCTTGCGGAACCGCAGGACCGGCGCCAGCTGCTTCTTGGGGAACGTCAGGTAGTCGTTCAGCCGAGCGACCACCACCCGGAGCGCGAGCTCCTGGAACACGCCGGCGAAGTCCCCGTGGAGGAGGTCGAGCACCACCACGACCTCGCTTCCCGAGTCCTGGAGCTGGTCCTTCATCTCCCGCTTCGTGTACAGGGGGTTGTTGCCCACCACCACGGCGCCGATCCGGGCGACCGCGTAGTACGCGATCACGTACTGGGGGCAGTTCGGCATGACCAGGGCGACCCGGTCGCCCTTGCCGACGCCGAGCGAGGACAGGACCGCCGAGCAGCGCTCGACCTCGGACAGGAGCCAGCCGTAGGACAGCCGCCGACCGAGCCAGGCGATGGCCGGAGCGTCCGGGAACCGCCGGGCCGCGGACTCGAGCATCGTGAACACGGAGATGTCGGGATACGGCTCCAGCGTCTTCGGAACGCCGTCCTGGTAGCTCGCGAACCACGCGCGGTGCTCGGTCACGGGGGCATCATTCCAGACCCCCCCACCCCCCTCAACACGACCGCGCGCCGCGGCTGGCTCGGCAGCACGCGAACCGACCCCGGCCCGGTAGGGTCTGGTCCATGAGCGATTGGGTCGACCAGGTGCGCGCCGCGGCCCGCCGGGCCCTCCCACCGGTGGCGGGAGAGATCGCCGTCTCCGGCCTGTCGGAGCCGGTCGAGGTGATCCGAGACCGGTGGGGCGTGCCCCACGTCTTCGCCGCCGACGCCGACGACGCGTTCTTCGCCCAGGGATTCGTCCAGGCGTCCGAGCGCCTGTTCCAGATCGACGTCGCGCTTCGTCTTGCCAACGGGCGGCTCGCCCCCATGTTCGGGGATCCCGTGCTCCCCATGGACCGGTTCGCCCGGACCGTGGGGTGGAACCGGGCCGGCGAACGGGTCGCCTCCGCGTACGACGAGCTCTCCCACCGGATGCTCGGCTCCTTCGTCGACGGGGCGCACGCGTGGCTCGAGGCGATGGAGGCACCACCGGTGGAGTACGCGGTCCTCGCCCTCGAGCCCGAGCTCCCCCGGGACGAGGGCTCCTGGGCCGCGGCGAGCGTCTTCCTGGCCTGGAGCCTCTCGGGGAACTGGGACGATGAGCTCCTGCGGGCCGAGATCGCCGAGCGGCTCGGATGGGACGCGGTACGGGACCTGTTCCCCGATGGCGGTCCAACCGCCGGACCGCTCGTCGCCGGGAAGCTGCCGGTGCCAGCGACCGCCGCCGACCTCCTCGAGCAGGCGCCGTCCCGTCCCCGCGGCCAGGGATCGAACAACTGGGTGGTGGACGGCTCGCGCACGGCGAACGGCTCGCCGCTGCTGGCGAACGACCCGCACCTCGTCACGCAGATGCCGTCGGTGTGGGTGGAGATGCACCTGTCCGCCCCCGGGCTCGAGGTCTCGGGTGTGGCCCTTCCCTTCTTCCCTGGAGTGGTGATCGGCCGCACGCCGAGGCACGCCTGGGGCTTCACGAACGTCGGCGGCGACACCCAGGACCTGTACCTCGAGCACTTGAACGACGACGGCACCGCGGCGTGGTACGAGGGCGCTTGGGAGCCCGTGACCGTCCACCAGGAGCGCCTCCAGGTCCGCGGGCGGGACGAGCCCGAGATCCTCGAGGTGCGCGAGACACGGCACGGCCCGGTCCTCGACGCCTACCTGGTCGGCGTGCGCCAGCAGCGGGTGGTCGAGGGCGGCATCCCACACACGTACGCCTTGCGGTGGGTCGGCCTCGAGCACGCCGTGCAGCCCTCCACCGTCCACCGGATGGCGACCGCCGGCTCGTTCGAGGAGTTCCGCGAGGCCCTGCGAACCTGGGCGTGCCCGGGGCAGAACATCGTGTACGCGGACGCGGGCGGCACGATCGGCTACCAGTGCACCGGCCTGTACCCGGTGCGCCGCGCCGGCGACGGAACCGTCCCGGTGCCGGGGTGGAAGGCCCAGTTCGGATGGGACGGGTTCGTCCCCTTCGAGGAGCTCCCCTGGTCGGTGGATCCCGAGGAGGGCGTCCTGGTCACCGCGAACAGCCGGCCGCACGACGATGCCTATCCGCACCGTCTCGGCCACGACTTCTCGCCCCCGCAGCGCACCCGCCGGATCGCCGAGCTGCTGGCGGCCACGGACCGGCACACGCTCGAGACCTTCGCGGCGATCCAACTCGACACGGTCTCGGCGGTCGCACGCGAGATCGCGACCCTCCTGGTCGAGGTCGAACCCATCTCCGAACGCCAGAAGCAGGCCATCGGCCTCCTGCGCGAGTGGGACGGGGACCTGGCCGTCGACTCGGCTGGCGGAGCCCTCTACCAGGTGTGGTCGATCCACGTCGCCCGCGAGGTCCTCCTGCCTCGGCTGGGCGAGCGGCTGTTCGAGCACTACTACACGCGACGGGAAGGAGGCAACGCCTTCCAAGCCGAGGTCCTGGTGAACCTCCTCGCGTTCCCCAGCGCGCGCTGGTTCGGCCGGGCCGGGCGGGAGGCCCGGGACCAGATCCTTCGCCGGGCCCTCGAGACCGCCCTCGACGAGCTCTCCTCCGCCCTCGGCGAGGACCCGTCCGCGTGGCGGTGGGGTGCACTGCACCGAGCCGTGTTCGCCGGACCGCTCGCGATGATCGAGGACCTTGCCGGCCTGTTCACCGGGGGCATCGTCGAGCTCGGAGGCGACGGCACGACCGTGCTCCAGACCGCTTTCGAGACCGGCGGACCGTACGACGTCGTGGTCCTGCCTTCGTGGCGGATGATCGCCGACCCGGCGGATCCCGATGGCGCGCTCGGGGTCCACACGACCGGGCAGTCGGGGCACCCGGCGTCCGCGCACTGGAACGACCTCGTGCCGCTGTGGGCCGCCGGGGACCACCACCCGCTTCCGATGTCGCGCGCAGCGGTGGAGGCCGTAGCCGGGTCCTCGCTCCGGATGTCTCCGCCGGCGCGGTAACCTAGCGCGGTCATGCCTCGCTCGAAGGGACGTCAGAAGCAGCGGCAGAGCCGCAGGCCCTACGTCCCGACCCCCCAGAAGAAGAAGCCGAAGGAGAGCCCGCGCTGGTTCGGCATCTCGATCCTCGTGGTCATGGGGATCGGGGTGCTCATGATCGTCCTGAACTACATCGGGCTGATGCCGTTCACGGGCGGCACGGCCTCGAACCTCTGGCTGTGGGTGGGGCTCGGCCTCATCGCGCTTGGGTTCGGTGGTGCCACGCAGTGGCGCTGACTCCGGCCGCCCGTCATCCCCGCTCCCGAATCACACGAGTGTGATTTTCCACATCATCTTCCACAGTTGGGGAAGAACACAGGCCTGTCATTCGAACGCGCGCCGCGCTCATCCATTCCCTTCGGAGAACGGGGCGCCACCTGGGGAAAGCCATGAGACCCGTGCGGGAGTCCCTGGGGAAAACGTGGGGAGATCGCTCAGTTCGCCGGGCGGTGCTCCATGTCCATGGGCTCACCGCAGTGACGTGGGATCTGCAGCTCACCCAGCCGGGTGACCCGGAACTCCGTTCCGCATTCCCGGCAGACCAGGAAGACCTCGAGCTCCTCCACGTCCTCCACCTCGGTCTTGGACCTGGGCTCGCCTCCCGAGGCCGCTCGGAGCGCCGTGACCCCGATCCAGGCGATGACGATCGCCATCAGGATCGCCGTGAGCACCATCCACCAGCTCACGACAGACGCTCCAACACGGTGGCGTTCGCCATCCCTCCGCCCTCGCACATCACCTGGAGGCCGAATCGCCCTTCGCGCCGCTCCAACTCGGCCACCAGGTCCGACATGAGCTTGCCACCGGTGGCGCCGAGGGGATGTCCCATCGCGATCGCGCCGCCGTTCGGGTTCACGTGCTCCTCGAACCATGCGTCCTCGATGCCGAGCTCACGCTTCCACGCGAGCACCACCGAGGCGAACGCCTCGTTGATCTCCACCGCGTCGAGGTCCTCGAGCCGCAGGCCGGCGCGATCGAGCGCCTTGCCGGTAGCCGGGATCGGACCGGTCAGCATGAAGACCGGGTCGACACCGACCACCGCGAACGACAAGAACCGGGCGCGGACGCGTAGGCCGAGCCGATCCGCGGTCTCGCGAGAGGCGATCAACATCGCCGTCGCCCCGTCCGAGATCTGCGAGGAGTTCCCGGCCGTCACGGTCCAGTCGATCTGGCCGGGGAAGAGCTCGTCGAACGCGTCGGCGCGGAAAGCGGGTTCGAGCGTGCGCATCCGCTCACGGTTCGGCTCCATCCGGATCCCCTCGTCGCGCTCGAGCGGGGTAGCGCGCTGCGGCGCCTCGACCACCACGAGATGCCCGCGGAAGCGGCCCTCCTGGGTGGCACGCGCGGCGCGCGCGTGCGATCGGAACGCGAAGTCGTCCTGGACTTCCCGGGAGATCCTCCACCGGTGCGCGATGAGCTCGGCCGAGATGCCCTGCGGCACGAGCCGGCCGTCGTAGCGAGCCGCGAACGCCTCGGCGAACGGGTTGCCCCCGCTCGTCGACGAACCCATCGGCACCCGGGTCATGTGCTCCACGCCCGAGGCGACCACGAGGTCGTAGGCGCCGGCCAGCACACCCTGCGCCGCGAAGTGCGCGGCCTGCTGGGAAGAGCCACACTGACGGTCGATCGTGGTCGAAGGGACGATCTCGGGCAGTCCTGCCGCGAGCCAGGCGTTCCGGGCCACGTTGAGCGCTTGGTCCCCCGTCTGCGACACGCATCCCCCGATGTGGTCGTCCACGACCGCAGGATCGACCCCGGTCCGCTCGATCAGAGCGCGGAGCACCGCCGAGAGAAGCTCCACCGGATGGATCGCCGTGTAGCCCCCACCGCGCTTCCCGATGGGAGTGCGGACGGCTTCGACGATCACGGCTTCCGACACGAGGCGACTCCTGGAGGGCTCGGGGAACCGAGTCTACGCGCCGGTCCGCGAACCGAGACCTGGGACCTTGCTGGCGAAACCGGGGTCCACCGGATAGGGTCGCACTCCGAAGGCCACCATGAGGAGGTGCCGAGGAGGCCGGCCATCCGGCCCGAATGGTCAGGGTCCTCCGCCCTGAAGCCGATACCCCCGAGGTGGGACGATTCCGCCGTGGCCCAGGCCGTCATGCCGCTTGAAGGGCTCCCGCGACGCTTCGCGGAGCCCGTCGTTGGCATCTGAAACACCGAGAAAGGAGTCTTCATGAGCGGGTACGTGGACACGCTGATGGAGGATGTCGCCGGTCGGAACCCGGGCGAGCCCGAGTTCCACCAAGCGGTGCGGGAGGTCGCGGAGTCACTCGAACTCGTGTTCGAACGACACCCCCACTACCGGGATCAGAAGATCCTCGAACGGATCATCGAGCCCGAGCGCGTGATCTTGTTCCGCGTGCCGTGGGTGGACGATGCGGGCGAGGTTCACGTCAACAAGGGCTACCGGGTCGAGATGAACAGTGCCATCGGGCCGTACAAGGGCGGGTTGCGGTTCCACCCGAGCGTCTACCTCGGCATGTTGAAGTTCCTGGCGTTCGAGCAGGTCTTGAAGAACGCGCTCACCACGCTGCCGATGGGCGGCGGCAAGGGTGGCTCCGACTTCGACCCGAAGGGCAAGAGCGACGCCGAGGTCATGCGCTTCTGCCAGTCCTTCATGACCGAGCTCCAGCGCCACATCGGGCAGTTCACGGACATCCCGGCCGGAGACATCGGCGTGGGCGGGCGTGAGATCGGGTACCTGTTCGGCCAGTACAAGCGGATCCGCAACGAGTTCACCGGCGTGCTGACCGGCAAGGGTCTGAACTGGGGCGGCTCCCTGATCCGTCCCGAGGCGACCGGGTACGGCGCCGTGTACTTCGCGCAGGAGATGCTCGCCGCCCGCGACGACGCCCTGGAAGGCAAGGTCTGCCTGGTCTCCGGTTCGGGCAACGTCGCCCAGTACACGGTCGAGAAGCTCCTCGACCTCGGCGGCAAGCCGGTCACGATGTCCGACTCCGGCGGTTTCATCCACGACCCCGCCGGGATCGACCGCGAGAAGCTCGCCTGGGTCATGGAGCTGAAGAACGTCCGGCGCAGCCGGATCAGCGAGTACCCGGAGGCGTTCCCGCGCGCGACGTTCACACCGACCGACCCGAAGGCGGACCACAATCCGCTGTGGGACGTGAAGGCCGATTGCGCGTTCCCGAGCGCCACGCAGAACGAGATCAACGCGAAGGACGCCGCGAACCTCCTGAACAATGGCGTCCACGTGGTCAGCGAGGGCGCGAACATGCCGACCGTGCCCGAGGGCGTCGAGCAGTTCGTCGGCGCCGGCATCCTCTACGGGCCAGGCAAGGCAGCGAACGCCGGCGGCGTCGCGGTGTCCGGGCTGGAGATGGCCCAGGACAGCGAGCGCCTCGCGTGGACCCGCGAGGAGGTCGACACGAAGCTGCACGGCATCATGAAGGCGATCCACGAGAAGAGCCGGTCCACCGCCGAGGAGTACGGCACGCCCGGCAACTACGTGAACGGCGCGAACATCGCCGGGTTCATCAAGGTCGCCGACGCCATGCTGGATCAGGGCATCGTCTGAGCATCGACCCTGGGAGCGGGGTTGCCCGTCGGCGGCCCCGCTCTGCGTTCCCCCTTGACCGGGCCCGTACAGTGGGACGGTGAAGTCGCGCCCCTGGGGTGCAGGCCGGCGAGCGAACGCGGAAGGAGCACGCATGAAGAAGATCGAATGCTACGTGCAGCCCTTCGACTTCGACGAGGTCGCTGCCTCGCTCGTGGCGGCCGGCGTCGTTGGGATGAGCGTCATCGAGGCCAAGGGGTTCGGCGTCCAGCGCGGGATGCAGCGCGGCGTCGAGCCCAAGCCGGGTGAGTTCGTCTTCCACCCGAAGACCAAGATCGAGATCGTCGTTCCCGACGATGAGGTCGACCGCGTCATCGAGGCCATCAAGACCTCGATCAAGACGAAGCAGATCGGCGAGGGCAAGATCTTCGTGACCCACGTCGACGAAGCCGTCCGAGCGCGCACGGGCGAGCAGGGCGAAGCCGCCATCCGGTAGGCGGGCCCAGACACCTCCGCGCATCCGGAACCTTCCGGCGCCTGCGGATCACCCACAAGGACATCGCGTCGATGATCCGGGGTCCCGCCCGCTGGACCACGTCGGTCGAAGGACCGTGATCGACGCCGACGGGGAGTGGTTCAGCTTCACCACCGGCGGTGGCTAGTCCGGGCCAGACTAGCGACGCACGATGCGCCCGAGGGCGCGCTTGGCCACCGGGACCGAGGCCAGCACGGCCGGCCCCGGGCCGGTGATGACCATGCCGGCGCGGCCCTCTTCGACGAGGTTCTCGACCCGGTAGCGGAGCGGACCGGCGCGGAGCACCCAGGTCCATCGTCCGGCGCCCTCGTCGACCTCGAGCACCTCGAACGCCACGGTGAGCCCGAGTCGCGTATGCATCTCCCCCTCGAGCCCCGCGCGGAGCAGCTGGCCGTTCGTACGGACCTCGCGGAGGTACGGCGCCCAGTCGGGCCATCGCTGCGGGTCCCGGTACCGGGCCCAGATCGTGTACTTGCTCGCCGGTCCCCGGCGGCGGACGCGGACGGTGCTCATGTCCCCATGATGCGGAGGAGACGCCTATGCGCCCGGCCGGAGATGCCGCAGGAGGAAGCCGAGGATCTCCCCGGTCTGCCGGATCTCCTCGTCCACCACGTAGGAAACGTGGCCGGCGCCGAACGCGTAGACCTCGACGTCGCCGCCGGCGGCGCGCACGGCATCGACCCAGTTGAGCGCCTGTTGCGGAGGGCACCGGGTGTCGTGCTCCCCCACCATCACGAGCGTTGGAGTCTTCACCCGATCCGCGTACGTGATCGGCGAGCGTTCGCGGACCAGGTCGGGGACCTCGTACACGGTGCCTCCGAGGAGCGACCGATCGTACGCCTGCAGGTCGGGGGCCGAGTCGTGGTAGGAGGCCGCGTAGTCCCCTACCGGGACCCCGCCCACGGCGCACACGAACCGATCCGGGTGCAGCCCGATCGCGAGCAGCGTGGTGTACCCGCCCCAGGACCACCCGCCGATGGCCGCGCGGTCCGGGTCGGCGATCCCCTCGGCGATCAGGTGATCGAGTCCCGCCATCGTATCTTCCACCTCCGGGAATCCGATGTTCCCGATGATGTGGTCCCGCCAGGCACGTCCGTACCCCGTGGAGCCGCGGTAGTTCACCATCGCCACCGCGATGCCGTGGTCGACGTACGCCTGCACGTCACGCCACCACGTGTCGAGGTACAGCCAGTTCGGTCCCCCGTGGACCTTCATGTAGGTCGGGAACGGGGGCTCGCCCTCGGGCAGGACCACGAAACCGTGGACCCGGTCCCCGCTCGCGTTCGTGCAATGGAACGAGCGGTACGGTCGTCCGCCCGGCGAGGCGGGGCCCTCGGCGCGAAGGACCTCGTTCTCCAGGTCGTCGACGATGTGGGGCGGCGTTCCCCCGCTGGAGACCCGGAACCACACCCGCCCGTCGGGACGCACGGCCGCGCCGTGGATCTCGCCCGAGGGCGGCAGCACCTCCGCGAGCGTGCCGGTCCCGATCTCGTACCGGTACAGGCCGTCGCGGCCGTCGTGCCGGTGCAGCAGCAGCAGCGAACCGGCATCGGGCCACCAGTCGACCGGGAGAACCTGGCCCGGCAGGTCGACGTCCAGATCGGTCCGCCCCCCCGTCGACGGGTCCCAGACCGCGGGTCGGAGCCTGTCGTGCCGCTCGTGGGACAGGGCCAGCCGGAGATCGCCGCGGATCGGTGACCAGGCCAGCGCCTGCAGGTCGAGCCCCGGGCCGTCGGCCAACCTGCCCGCCTCGGCGCCGGTGCGGACGTCCAGGACCAGCAGGGCGTGGTGGAGGTTGTCGCCGTCCTGGGCCACCGACACGCAGAGCAGGGATCCATCCGCCGAGAGTCCCGAGCGGTCCTGTCCCTCGTGCTCCCACTCGGTCTGCCCGATCACCACCGCGTCGACGTCCCGGTACAGCTCCTTCGCGGGCCCGCCGTCCACCGACGCGTACACCCCGAACCCGCTCCGGTCGGCGAGCACCGCCGCCACGATCCGCGGGGCGAACGCGATCCCTTCCGGCCAGCCCGCCGGCGCGCCCGGCAGGAGCGGCGCCGGCGCACCGCCCTCGAAGGCCACGGCCACCCAGGCCCCCGACTCGTCGCCGGACTCGTCCCGGAACCACACGGCCCGGTCGCCCTCCGCCGTGACCGCGCCGTGGATCACACCGACAGGTTCGTCGCTCACCCGCTTGCGCGTCCCGGTGGCCAGATCCCAGACGTAGACCTGATCGGACCCGGACTCGTCCGAGAGCACCACCAGCCGGTCGGGGCTGCTCCTCGACCACGCCGGGAACTGGACGATGGGCGCGCGGAACCGCTGCTGCCAAACGGGGTCCTGCGCGGGCATGGCTGAAGCCTAGCAGGCGCGCTCAGGCCGAGAGGACGATAGGGATCTCCACGACGTTGATCGGTTCGCCGTTCTCGGCGGAGGCCTCGTACACGCGGAGGGTCCCGGTCTGGGTCGAGGGGACCTCGTACCGGATGGTCTTCTCGAACGTGCCCCGGCACCCCGTGCCGCAGGTGGCCGTGGTGAACGTCCGTACGATCTCGTTCCCCGCGGCGTCCAGCAGACTGATGCTGACGGTGGCCTCGAACACGTCGGCCGAGCCCACGACCGTGAACGGGCTCGACACCTGCTCACCGATGCCCGGCTGCTCGACCAGGATGGCCGGCAGCAGGTCGTCCCAGGCCTTGCGGGTCATCGGGTGGTCGACCATCAGCCCTTCACCGGAGAAGACCTCGATGGCCTTCCCGTCCAGCTCCAGGCTCACCGCGTCGACCGTGGGGAACTGCGTGAGCGTGTACGTGAGCTGGGCCAGCCGCAGCATCATCGAGAGCGAACCGCCGCCCGACTCGAACTCGCGCGAGAGATCGACGGTCGCGAGCCCGTCCTCCACGGTGAGGCCGAGCAGCTGCGAGCCCTCGGGCACGGCGGTGCCGACATCGGCTCCGCGCTCGGTCGCCGAGGGTCCCGCGAGGAGCGCCTCGACGGCGGCCGTGCCGATCCGCGGCGAGGCGGGCTCCGTGCGATGCGTGACGAACAGGTAGCCCTCGCCCGATGCGAACCAGACCTCGAAGGTCATCGTGCCGTCGCCGGTCGGTTGGGACGATGGGCTCTGCGTCGGCTCGGGCGTGACGGTGGGCTGCGTGGGACTGGGTTCCGAGCTCTCCGGTTCGACGGGACCAAGATCGCCGGACCCAGTGCGGGCGCACGAGGCCGCGAGCACGACCAGGGCCGCAAGGACGATCAGGCGCTTCATGTCGGGTCGCCTCCCTTGGGTGGGTTGACTCCATCGTGGCGATCCGAGGAAACGGGAAGGTCACCGGCACGTAACGGTTCGGTCACAGCTCGGAAGGCGGGGCGGCGGGAGGAGGTTGAGACGCCGGAGGCGCGTCGGGGAGCCGCAGGGTGAATCGCGATCCGGCGCCCGGTCCGCTCTGAACCTCGATGTCCCCTCCGAGCAGCCGGGCGTTCTCGAGCGCGATGGGGAGTCCCAGGCCGCTGCCCGAGCCCGAGCGCGCCGGGTCCGCCTTGTAGAACCGCTCGAACAGATGCGGCAGGTCCGCCGGATCGATCCCCGGACCGCGATCCGCGACCGTCACTACCGCGCCGCCGGGACTGGTCTCGACCGCGACCTCCACGTGACCCCCTCCGTGCTCGACCGCGTTGCCGACGAGGTTCGAGACGATGCGCTCCAGGCGGCGCCGGTCCGAGACGACGCGGACCGCCTCGGCCGATAGCGTCACACGGTTCCGCCATCCCCTCGACCGGATCGTGGAGGTCACGAGGGCGGCCAGATCCAGTGGGGCCATCTCCACCACTTCCCTTCCCGCGTCCAACCGCGAGATCTCCATGAGATCCTCGACCAGCCGGCGGAGGCGGGCCACGTCGGCGATCAGGAGCTCGGCAGGCCGGCGCATCTGGGGCGTCATCTGGTCCAGTCGCTCGGCGAGCAGCCCCGCCTCGGATACCAGCGCGGTGATCGGAGTGCGGAGCTCGTGCGCCACGTCCGACGTGAACCTGCGCTCCCTGGTCTGGGCCTCGGACAGAGCGCGGACCTTCGCTTCCAGCGCTTCGGCCATCTCGTTGAACGAGGCGGCCCAGGCTCCGAACTCGTCGGCGCTCTCCACGGGCAGGCGGGTATCGAGCAGCCCCTCGGCCATCGCCCTGGCCGCCTGGGCGGCCTCGGCCACCGGGGCGAGGGTCCGGCGGGCCACCAACCACCCGACGAGGGTGGACACGACGAGCGCGGCGACCCAGCCCAGGACGAGCACGTTCCAGAGCTCGGACAGATCGCGCTGGAGGCTCTGCTCAGGAAACAGCAGGTACAGGTCGGCGGCGGTCCCGGGCGGGCGGCCACCGACCACGAGGTACGGCTCCCCCGCCACCTCGAGCCGGTCGTACGCGAGCTGTCCTTCGGCCACGAGGCGCTGCACCGCTCCTGGGATGGGCGGGTCCACCGAGGGATCCGAGGCGAACCGTCGGCCTCCTTCGAGCAACACGGCGTGAAGGCCCCGGCCCTCGAAGCCGTCTACGAACTGCTGCAGGTCCGCCCCCGATCCCAGGCCCGCGGCCAGCTGGAGCGCGAACCTCGTCTCCCGCTCCCCCCGGGAGACCGAGTCGGCCAGACGTGCGTCCCGGACGATGAGGAACGTCGCAAGCGCCAGCGCCGCCGTGAGGAGGCCGGCCACGAGGACGAAGGCGATCGTGAGGCGCCGGCGCATCCGCCTGGGCAGGGACACGGCCCGGTGCACGCTTCACCCTCGCTCGAGCCGGTAGCCGACGCCGCGCACGGTCGAGATCAGCCCGGGGCGGGCCGGATCGTCCTCGACCTTCGCACGGAGGCGCTGGACGGCCACGTCGACCAACCGGGAATCGCCGAGGTAATCGTAGCCCCACACGCTCTCCAGGAGCAGCTCGCGCGTGAAGACCTGACCGGGATGCCGGGCCAGCTCGGCCAGCAGTCGGAACTCGGTGGCCGTGAGACCGAGGTCCCGACCTCCGCGCCGCGCGACGTACGCTCGCTCGTCCACCTCGAGCTCGCCCACGCGCAGGGGAACCTCGGACCCGAGGGTGGTGGTCCGACGGAGCGCGGCCCGGGCCCGAGCCACGAGAACCGGCAGGTCGAACGGCTTCGTCACGTAGTCGTCGGCGCCGAGCTCGAGGCCCGCCACCACGTCGGTGGGGTCGGTGCGGGCCGTGAGCATCACGATCGGGACGCCGCTGTCCCGCCGGACCCGCCGGCAGACCTCGAACCCGTCGATCTCGGGCAGCATGATGTCCAGGACGAGGAGATCGAACCGGTCTCGGCCGAAGCGCTCGAGCGCCTCCCGGCCGTCGCCGGCCGTCGTGACGCGGAAGCCGGCGTTCGCCAGGCCGAGGGCGGTCGCCTCGCGGATCGAGGCGTCGTCCTCCACGAGCAGCACGTGCTCGTTCACCGCTTCAGCGTAGCCGCGAGGTTGACCCGTGGGCGCGGAACCGAGTATCAGTCCCCCGGACACGCCGACAGGAGGTGCCGTGAGCCAGGACCGCAAGACCATCGTGTTCTTCCCGGAGGGCGCCTTCGGGCCCACGAACAACTGTGTGGGGATCGGCAACGTGCTGAAGACCCGAGGTCACCGCGTGATCTTCATCGTGGAAGAGTCCTTCGCGGGAGCGCTGGAGGCCAAGGGGTTCGAGGAGGCGCGCATGCGCCTGCAGGCGCCGCCCGAGGTCGAGGAGGAGCCAGGCCAGTTCTGGAAGGACTTCATCCGCGAGACCGCGCCCGAGTTCCGCAAGCCGACGGTCGAGCAGCTGGCGACGTTCCTGAAACCCACCTGGCAGGCGCTGATCGACGGCGCGATGTACGTGGACGATCGGCTCCGCGAGATCTTCGACGACGCCCGTCCCGACGTCATCGTCGAAGACAACGTGGTGGCGTTCCCGGCCATCCCCGCGAGCGGGAGACCGTGGATCCGTGTCACGTCGTGCAACCCGCTCGAATGGAAGGATCCGCACGTGCCTCCGGTCTTCTCGGGCTATGCGGCCGAGGATCGGTCGGGCTGGGACGCGTTCTGGGCGGAGTACGACCGGGTGCTGGGACCGCAGATCGCGGAGCTGAACACCTGGGTGCAGGAGCGCGGCGCGCCGCGCTTGCCCTCGGCTCGCGACTACCTGTGGGCGTCGCCTTACCTGAACCTGTACGTCTACCCGCGGGAGGCCGACTACGCGCGCGCGAACCCGCTCCCGCCGAACGTCCACCGGCTGGACAGCTCGGTGCGCGGCACCGACGAGACCTACACCGACCACGAGAAGCTCGGCGCGGAAGGGGCCCTAGTGTACCTGTCACTCGGCTCGCTCGGATCGGCCGACGTCGAGTTGATGCAGCGGCTCGTGGACGTCCTGTCGAGGACCCCCCACCGCTACATCGTGAGCAAGGGGCCGCAGGCGGAGCTCTACGACCTCGCGGACAACATGGTAGGCGAGGAGTTCCTCCCTCAGCCGGCGATCCTGCCGCAGGTGGATCTGGTCATCACGCACGGCGGCAACAACACCGTCACGGAGAGTTGGCATGCCGGCAAGCCGATGATCGTGCTGCCGCTGTTCTGGGACCAATACGACAACGCGCAGCGGGTGGACGAGCTGGGGCTCGGCGTCCGGCTGCCGACGTACGCCTTCGAGGAGGAGCAGCTGACCGGCGCGATCGACCACCTGCTCGCGGACGAGGATCTGAAGCCGCGGCTCGCCGCCACGTCCGCCCGACTGCAGCAGGTGCAGGGGACGGTGAAGGCGGCCGATCTCATCGAGCAGGTCGCACGGACCGGCCGGCCGGTCGTCTGAGCCCGGTACCGATCCTCAGCGATCCTGTCCGCCCCGGGTCCCGCTGTGAACTGCGCGGACGGCGTGCCAAACGCGTTCGGGCAACAGCGGCATGTCGATGTGCCGCACGCCGAGGTGGGCCACAGCATCGATCGCGGCCGACTGCACCGCCGGTGTGGAACCGATCGTGGCGGCCTCGCCGATCCCCTTGGCCCCCAAGGGATTGAGGGGTGTCGGTGTCTCCGTATGTCCGGTGACGAACGCCGGGAACTCCGCAGCGCTCGGCATCAGGTAGCCGGTGAGGTTGCCGGAGAGCGGCGACCCCAGCTCGTCGTAGGTCACGCCCTCGTAGAGGGCTTGGGCGATGCCCTGCGCGAGTCCCCCGTGCACCTGTCCCTCCACGAGGAGCGGATTGAGGATCCGCCCGCAGTCGTCGACGGCCACGTGGCGGATCAACCGCGCTTCACCGGTCTCCACGTCCACCTCCACTACCGCCACGTGGGCGCCGAAGGGGTACGTCGAGTCTTTCTGATGGAACTTGCCCGAGGCGGACAGACCCACCTCCATGCCCTCGGGGAGCCGCGAGGGGTCGGCGGCCGCAGCCGCGAGCTCGCCCCACCCGAGCGCCGCCTCCGGCGCGCCGGTCACGCCGATCCGTCCGTCCTCGTTCAGCGTCACGTCCGCGGACGAGGCCTCCAACAGGTGGGCGGCGAGCAGACGCGCCTTCTCCAGGACCTGCCGCCCGGCGTTCCACACCGCCGTTCCCCCGAGCTGCAGCGAGCGGGAACCGTACGTCCCGTCACCGACAGGGACGACGCCCGTGTCGGAATGGATCACGGAGATCCGGTCCATGGGGATCCCCAGCAGCCCAGAGGCGATCTGGGCGAGCGAGGTCTCGTGTCCCTGGCCGTGCGGCGACACGCCGGTAAGGATGGTCGCCGTACCGTCCGGATGCACCTCGACCGAGCCGAACTCGCGCCCGGCGAACGCCGTGACCTCGACGTAGACGCACACGCCGATCCCCAGCTGAAGGCGATCTCCTCGGGCTCGGCGCACGGCCTGCTCGGCGCGAAGCTTCTCGTACCCGGCCATCCGCACGGCCTCGTCCAGTGCTCGGGGGTAGTCGCCGACGTCGTACGTCGTGCCGGCGGCGGTCTGGTACGGGAAGACATCCGGCGGTATCAGGTTCAGCCGCCGGAGTTCCACGGGGTCCATCTCAAGCTCGGCCGCCAGCAGGTCCATCGCCCGCTCGAGCAACGCCGTGGCCTCCGGCCTGCCTGCGCCCCGGTACGCGGAGACCGGGGTCGTGTTCGTGACCGCCGAGCGTCCCCGGGACGCGATGCGCGGGATCCGATAGACGCCAGCGAGCATGCTCCGAGTGGTTGGCGCCAGGTACGCGCCGATCGGATACGCCCCCATGTCGGCCACGAGGTCGACCCTCAGACCCACCAGCGTTCCGTCGCGCTTGGCCCCGAGCTGGACCTCCTGCACCTGTGCACGGCCGTGCGTGAGACTCAGCATGCTCTCGGTCCGCGTCTCGGTCCACCGCACCGGCCGCCCGACCTTCACCGCGGCGGCCGCCACGGCCAGGTACTCGGGGTACACGACGAGCTTCGCCCCGAACCCGCCGCCCACGTCGGGCGCGATCACCCTGATCCGCTGTCTGTCGATGCCCAGCCACTGCGCGATGTCCCCCCGCACGTCGAACGGGATCTGCGTCGACACCCAAACCGTGAGGCCCCCGTCCGGCTGGGGGACCGCGGCGCAGCCATTGGTTTCCATCGGGACCGGAGCCAGACGCTGATTCACGAAGCGACCACCCACCACGACGTCCGCTCCGGCCAGGACGTCGTCGTCCCAGTGCTTCGCGAACTCGTGGGCGAGATTCGTCCCCGCCTCGGGGAACAGAAGCGGCTCGCCGGGCTCGAGCGCGGTCTCGGGATCCACCACCACCGGGAGGGGCTCATAGTCGACCACGACGGCCTCCGCGGCGTCCTCGGCCCTTCCGAGGTCTTCGGCCAGCACCAGGGCAACGGACTCTCCCACGAATCGAACCGTGTCCGTGGCCAAGACGGGACGAACGAAGGGACCGTGGACGTTGCCGGAGGGCGGCTGCGGGCGCAGGTCGAGATCCGCCGCGGTCAGCACCGCCTCGACTCCGGGCATGGACAGGGCGTCGGTCGCGTCGATGCCCGAAACGCGCCCATGCGCCATCATGGAGCGGACGAACACGGCCCGCAGCCCGCCTTCGATCGGCAGGTTCTCCAGGTATCGCCCGCGGCCCGCCAGGAAGCGCGGGTCCTCCGTGCGGTGGACGACGCTGCCGAAGATCGAGGTGGTCATGCGAGCCCACACTCTAGAGGAGGGCAGGATGGCCAGAGGGGGCCGTGCCTGGCCGCGTCCGATGCTCGGGGTCGCGCTCGGGGTGGCGATCGGGGTCGGGCTCCTGGTGCTGGCCGCTGGGATGGCAAGAGCGGCGCCCATCAGGGCCAAGGCGATCCTGGGCGGCCTGAACGTGCCGACGGCGTTCGCGTTCGGGCCCGACGACACGTTGTGGTACGTCGAGAAGACGACCGGTCTGATCCGGGTCGCAGATCTGGCGGTGGGCACGGATCGCCGCTTCTTCGACGTGCCAGGGGTGAACGGCGAGGGCGAGCGGGGGATGCTCGGCATCGCGCTTCATCCCGAGTTCCCGGCCAAGCCCTTCGTCTACGTCTACGCAACCCGCTCGGTGCAGGGGAGGCTCCGGAACCAGATCCTGCGTCTGACCGACACGGGCGGGGAAGGTTCTAAGCTTCGCGTCCTCTTCAGCGCCCCCGCCAGCGCGAGCCCCTACCACAACGGCGGCCGGATCCTGTTCGGTCCAGACGGGATGCTCTACGCGATCGTGGGCGATGGACACGACGCCGCCAACGCGCAGGACCTCTCGGACGACGATCGAGGGAAGATCCTTCGGATGACACCGAACGGCAGGTCACCCACCTCGAACCCATTCCCTCGCAGTCGGGTCTGGGCATACGGCATACGCAACTCCTTCGGCTTCGCCTTCGATCCGCGAACCGGCCGGCTCTGGGAGACCGAGAACGGTCCGGCCTGCAACGACGAGCTGAACCGGATCGTCGGCGGGCGGAACTACGGCTGGGGACCTTCCCAGACGTGCTCGGGCCAAGCGCCGCGGAACACGAACCGCGACGGGACCCGGCCGGTCCTGCCGAAGCTCTGGTATACACCGACCATCGCCCCGACCGGGATCGCGTTCTGCGAGCTGTGCGACCTCGGGGCCAGGAACACAGGTGCGCTCTTCTTCGGCGCCTACAAGACGGGACAGATCCGACGGGTGAGCTTGAACGGCAAGCGCCTCGATGTTGCGGGACAGACGATCGTCTACACGCACCCGGGAGGCATCCTGTCGATCGAGGTGGGGCCGGACCGAGGGCTGTACTTCAGCGACGTCACGGGGATCTTCGAGCTCGTGCGCTGAGTGGAGCCCTGTCCGGCCCGGCGACCCGGTGCCGCTCGGGTGCCTTTCGCCGAACGGGCCACCGGGGGTACGCTGGCGGGACCGGGATCCGCAGACAGCCGTGTCCGACACGCGGGAGGTGATGCGATGAACATCGGTCGGCCGCGAAGAGTGATCGAGGTCGAGCCCGTCTCCCTGCCGGTCCCCGAGGTCCTTCCGGAGCCGGAGCCCGTGACGGAGACCGAGCCTGCGCCCGTCGAGACCCCGACCCCGTAAGTGCACCCCGTGCTGGAGACGGATCTTCGTCCCGACTCGGACACGCTGACCGAGCCGGTGTTGGCGTGGCGAGCGTGGACCCTGTTCGCCGGCGCCCATGGTCGCGACGTGCGGCTCCGGCCGATAGCCGGGAGGCGAGGCGCGTGGCCGGCCCGTGAACCAGCCCGCGCGTCCTGCCCCCGTCATTGCAGGCCAGTGCCCGGGCTCGACTGCCTGTGCGGGCTCCACGCGACCCGCGAGCCGCTGTTGCTCCGCCGGGCGCGTGACCCGTCGGTGATCGGCAGGGTGGCGCTGTGGGGGAGGATCGTCGAGCACGAACTCGGCTACCGAGCCGCGTTCGCGTACCCGGTCCGCCTCACGCTGGTCTGCATGCTGTGCTTCTGGCAGTGGGGCCTGGAGCGTTCACGCGCCGACCGCGTGGCCAGGCTCCGCGGGGGTCGGCTCGTGCCGCTCTGCGATGCGCACGTGGAGATCTCGAACCGATACGGCTACCGGACGCCCCACCTGGTCGCCGCCGACGGGGTGCAGCAGGCGCTGCTGGACTCCTACGCGGTGGAGTTGCTGCCGGTCTAGCGCCCGGCCTCCTCTTCCTCCACCGGAGAGGAGATCCGATGGCGGGCGGCGGCCGCGCGCGTGAGGCGCTCACGAAGCGAGAGCCCTTCCTTGCTGGGCATCACGTGGTTCTCGGGAACGTCGTCCGGAGCTTGAACGTCCTCGGAGCCTTCGACGTCGCTTGCCGACGTGTCCGCCACCCATTCCGCCGGAGCGATCGTCTCGAGTGCCGATGCGAGAGCCTCGTCGGAGTCGAGCTCGGTGTCCGCTGATCCGGGCGGCCATTCCTTCAGCTGGCGGGGGATCGGCGACTCGCCCTCCAGCTCGCGGAGCCGCTCATCGGCTTGCTTGGCCCGACGCGCCATCTCGGTCATCTCGTACTGGGTGTTGGCCTGCGCCTGCTGGGTGCGCTGCAGCTCAGAGACCTCTTCGCGCCGGAGCCCCTCGAGCTCGGCGATCCGGGCTTGGAGCTCCGCCACGGCTTCCAGTGGGACGCTTGGGCCCGAGACTTCGGGCGCCTGTTCGGCCGGCCGCGCAACCGCCTCGAGCTCGGCGCGGGCCACGAGCAACTCGGCGCGGGTGTTCTCCAGCTCGGTGCGGGTGCCGTCGAGCTCGGTGCTCGCCGTTTGGAGCTGCGCCCGGGCCTGGCCGAGCTGCGTTGCCATGGCCTCGGCCTGTCCCGCCCGCTCCTCGGTGACAGCCGCTCGTGCCCGGATCTCCTCGACCTGCGCCGTCACCACCGTCGCGCGCTCCTCGGCCTTGGTCGCACGTTCCTCGGCCTGAGCCGCACGCTCTTGGCTCCGCGCCGAGCGCTCCTCGCCTGCTCGAACCAAGTCCTCCAGCTCGCGGATGCGCTGTTCCGCCCGGCGCGTGCCCTCGTGGGCGTCCGCCAGTGCCCGCTCGATCTCTTCACGCCCGGCCTCCGACCGCGACGCCCGCTCCGCGAGCTCCTGGCGAACCCCCTGGAGATCCGCCTCCAGGGTCTCGAGCTTGGCCGTCGTCACCTCGAGATCAGTCTCGACCTCTCGCTGCCGAAGGGCGCGGTGATCGAGCTCCTCTCGCAGGCGCGCCGACTCGCTCTCCGCCTCGTGCGCCCGGGCCTGGAGGCCGACGAGCTGGTCGGCTGCGGCGGGGTCTGTCGCTGCCGCCTCCGCCAGGTGCTCGCGGGCAAGCGCGAGGGCCGCCTCCCGCTCGGCCAGGGCGGCCTTCAGCCGTTGGGCCTCGGCGCCCGACCGCTCGCGCTCGGCCTCGCTTTGCCGGAGCCGCGAGATGAGCTCCGCCATATCGTCGGTGGACGAAGCCCCCTCCTCTCGCGTGGAGGCGAGCTCGCCGCGAAGCCGGGCAACCTCGGCCTCGAGCTCCGTCGCCCTGGCGGCCTCGGACCGGTACCTGGTGAGCTCCGCTTCCAGTTCCGCGACTTTCGCCGATGAGGCCGTCCCCCCGAGCGCCCGGTTCGCGGCGACGGCCTCGGCCAGTCGCTCCTCCGCTTCCTTGGCCTTCCTCTGTGCGTCCGCGGTCTCGGCCTCGGAGGCCGTCGCCCGCAACTCGAACTCGGCGAGCGACGTTTCCAGCTCCTCCAGGTGACCCTTCAGGGAGGCCATGCCCCGCTCCGCGCCCGAGGCGCGTTCCTCGGCGTCTCGCAGCGCCGACTGCGCCCTGCGGAGGCGCTCGGCCTCGTGGTCGGACGGCCCGTCCACGGACCTCGAGGACGGCCTCGTGCGATGGCGTGGTGCCGTCCGCAACGACAGGACGAGGAAGACCAGTGACGGAACCAGCACCGCGACGAGCAGGTACTGGAGAAGTTTCAACACATGGGTCGTCGCGGCCTGCAGCGCCCCCGCGTCGTGGTCGATCTCGATCACGGCGGTCACGTCCTGCTGCGCCGTGAGCCTGAGCGGGACATACGAGACGTACTGCTGTTCCGAAGATCCGGCCAAGCCCTGCTTGCCCGGGACCATCTGGCCCGTCAACACGCTTCCGGTCTGCCCGGCGATCGCCTGCGCGAGCTTCGCGTTGACGGTCGCCCGGAAGTCCCCGACGCTGTCGGCGCGATCTGTGGAGAACAGCAACGTGCCGTCGGGCGCCCACAGTCGCACACGATCCACCGTCTGATCTGTGAGGATCTTCCCCTGCACCGCGACCAGCAGGGCCGCGTAGTCGTCCTTCGGGATGCCGCGTTGGATCTGTGTTGCGGACAGCTTGTCCGCAACGACCGTATTGGCGTACGTGACGGCCTTCGACTGGGCGGACGCCCGCGAGTTCGTGACGGCGCTCCCGGAGAGCACGAACGTTCCCACGATCGCCAGGAGCAGCACCGCCGACGCCGCGGCCCACAGCAGTCGGCTCGACCGCGAGCCCGTCAGCCTCCCGAACCCGTTCATCCGTCCACCTTCTTCGCCCCAGCCGACGCACCCCGCCGTTCGGCGGGACCCTGCTAGTGGCTTCGGGCGAACGGACGCCGGTCTTGAACGTCCGGCGGCACCAACCGGTCCGCCTCGGTCCCCCGAACGGCGGACCTGGAAGCACGCGACGTCCCTGCGGCGCGAGGTCGGACAAGGGTGTCGCCGGGCGACGACACACCGGTGGAGACGAGCGGACTCGAACCGCCGACCCCCTGCTTGCAAAGCAGGTGCTCTACCGACTGAGCTACGTCCCCGCGATGACCATCATAGGCGGCGGACGATCTCCGACTACTCGGCGGCAGCGCGGTCCGCTGATCCCTCCATCGGGCTCGGCATCGGCAAGGTCTCGGGCGCCATCCACATCGGCTCGCCGGCCTTGTCCATGAACTGGATGACCGGAGTGCCCTCGCCGGTGAGGCCCATGATGGCTCTGAGCTCGCCGTCCTTGTTCAAGAGCCGCAGGATCGGCGACCCTTCGGCCGCCAGTCCGAGCCTCGCGCGGACCTTGCCGTCCTCGTCCTGCAACGAGATGGTCGGCGAGCCTTGCTGGGCGAGGCTGTACACGAACCCCAGCTCGCCGGCCTTATTCCTGAGTGCCAGGGTGGGCGCGCCCTCCGTCCCCAGACCGAACTTGGCCCGGACCCTCCCGTTCTTGTCCACCATCGCCATGCTGGCCGAGCCGTCCGAGAACAGGCCGAACGTGGCCCGGACCTTCCCCTGGTCGTCGGCGACGGCCAAACCTGCCGACCCATCGGGCTGGACGCCGAACCGCGCACGGAGACGTTCATCCGGCCCGTACAGAGCGATGAAGGGCGCATCGTCGTCCGTCACACCGAACCTGGCACGGACCTTGCCTTCCGAGTCCTCGATCTCGATCTCGCCCGCACGGATGACCCGCTTCCTCATCGATCGCCCCTCACGCAGTCGCTCACGTCAGTCGTCGGCTCGTAGCATCTCGCGCCGGACCACGTCGCGTAAAGGACCGAGCACAGAGGCCGCGTCTGAGCACGGCGGGAACCCGTGAAGCGTTTGGGGGAGGTCGCAGGAAGGCCGTGCGGGGCAAGGGATTTCACCCGGAGAAGTGAGAAACCGCCAGAACCCGAAGGTCCCAGCGGTCTCTCACTGCGCACTCTACGGGCCGCCGCGAGAGCGGTCAACGCGAAGGAACCGGTTTTGTCACTCTTTCTTCAGGAGCTCGGTGCGGATCGTGCTCGCCGGCAGGCGATCCGGTCGCGGGGACACGCCGAGTCCGGGTCCGTCGGGTACCGCCATGGTGCCGTCCGGAGCCATCTCGAACGGCTCCGTGAGGTCCTCGGCGAAGTACCGGCGACTGGCGCTCGTGTCGCCCGGCAGCGTGAAGCCCGGCAGTGCCGCCAGCGCGAGGTTGGCCGCGCGGCCGATGCCGGTCTCGAGCATCCCACCGCACCACACGGGAACCCCTCGGTCGCGGCAGAGATCGTGGATCCGCTTGGCTTCGAGCAGGCCCCCCACCCGGCCCTGCTTGATGTTCACGATCCGGCACGCCCCGAGCTCGAGCGCGGCGCTCGCGTGGGCCGCCGACCGGATCGACTCGTCCAGACACAGGTCGGTCCGGATGAGGCGCTGGAGCTTCGCGTGGTCCACGAGGTCGTCGTGGTGGAGCGGCTGCTCCACCATCAGCAGCTCGAATGCATCGAGCGCGCGGAACGTCTCCACGTCGTCCAGCGAGTAGGCGGCGTTCGCGTCCACAGAGAGCAGGATGTCCGGGTTCGCATCGCGGACCGCCCGAACCCGCTCCACGTCGGTCCCGGGCTCGATCTTCAACTTGATCCGGCGGTACCCCTCCTCGAGGTACCCGCGGACCTGCTCGAGGAGCTGGTCGACGGAGGGCGCGATCCCCACCGACACCCCGCAGGCCACGCGGTCCCTGTCGGTCCCGAGGTACGAGGCGAGCGATCGCCCTTCGGCACGGAGCTCCGCGTCCAGCACCGCGTCCACCAGCGTCGCCTTCGCCATGGGATTGCCCCGCACCCCGGCGAAGACCGCGGCGAGGTCGTGCGCCCCCACGTCGCCGGCTCCGAACAGTGCTGGAGCCAGGAAGTCTCGCACTACGAGCCAGGCACCATCGTTGAACTCCTCGGAGAACCCGGGATCGACGTCGGCGACGCACTCACCCCACCCCTCGGCCTCGTCGGTCTCGACGCGGGCCAGGATGCAGATCTTCCGCGTCTGCTCGCCGAAGCTGGTGCGGAACGGGCGGACCAACGGGAGACCGACCAGCCGCAGCTCGATCGCGCGGATCGTGCTCATGGCGCGACCTTCTCCGCAGGGACGAACAGATACGCAGAACGTTCCCGGTCGAACGCGGCTGCGATCCGCCCCCGCGCGAACTCCTCCGCAACGGCCTCGGCCACCTCTTCGCGGCAACGCCTGGCGGCGGCGGGGTCCCGCTCGCGCAGGCCTTCGTGGTCTTCCGGCACCTCCACGACAGCGACGGGCTCGACCGCGCGCGAGCCGGGTTCTCGAACCAGATCCCACCGGACCATGAACCGGTCGGTTCGCTCGCCGCGGTTGAGCAGGTCCGTCATCTCGCCGTAGAAGTCGGGGTAGAACCGGTCGGCGACCGCGCCAAGCTTCCCCAGGTTGAACCACGCGTTCCTGGCGACCATCGGGTCGAACGTCCACCGAACCACGCGGATGCCCTGCTCCAGGGCCTGGGCCCGCTGCGCGAGCTTCAGCGCGTACCCCACACCGCCGTGCCGGAGGTCGGGCACCACCGCGAGCATGTGCGAGTGGACGTGCAGGCCGTCCTCGTCGACGCCGGCCCAGCCGAGCACGTAGCCGACGAGCTCTCCATCGCGGACGGCGCCGAAGGGGACGTTCCCGCTGTGTCCGAGGGCTCGGAGCATCTCCCGTGGGACGAGCTGGTGCTCACCCCAGGTCGCGATCATGACACGGAGGATCTCGTCGTCGTCCTCGAGCGACGTGAGCGGATGAAGCTCCACGCCCGCAACGTGGGCGGCCCCGTGCGCGAGCTCCCAAGCCGCAGACCGAGCCATGGCGCCCGGGAGTCTACCGTCGTCCCACGCGGGCCCAGGAAGGACGAGGGCCCGCGCACAGGCGCGGGCCCTCGTCCTTCTCCTCGATCCGATGCCTAGCCGCCCGCCGGAGGGGGGAGCTCCTGCCACTCGTCCTCGCCGAAGTCCTGCCCCCGGCGACGCTTCACGAACGCGACGACGGCGCCCACGATCGCTCCGATGAACGCGAGTCGGATCAGCTTGCCGAAGAACCCACGCTTCTTCTTCGTACCCTCGGTCTCCTCAGCCACCCTGGTCCCTCCTTCCTGGTGGGCCTGGTTGGACTTGAACCAACGACCTCATCCTTATCAGGGATGCGCTCTAACCGAGCTGAGCTACAGGCCCCCGCTCGGAATGATGCCATCTACCAGCGGGAACGACGCTGCTTGGCTTCTCCGAACGAGCGGCCCAGACTGAGGTGTGACAGGGATGTGATGGCAGACAGGAGCGAGCCACGGCGTCGATCCAGCACCTCAAGTTGGTGAACGGGAAGCTCATCTCGGCGTCCTCCAAGCACCTTCCACCAGGCCGCTGGCCCGATCGGTACCGAGCATGGTACCGCGATGCAGCGTATCGAAACGTCGGCAAGGTATTCAAGCGGAAGGACGACGCGGAGGCGTTCCTCCGGCAGAAGGCCCACGAGGACGTTACCGGAACACTGGCGGACACCCGCGCCGGACAGCAGACGCTACAGGAGCTCTACGACGAGGTGCACGCCGAACGAGACTACGCGCCCGCCACCGTGAAGATGCACGAGCAGGTCTGGGCGGTGGTCGGCCCCACGCTGGGCTCGAGGCGCATCGGAGTGATCAGGCCGGCCCATGTGGGGACGGCGGTTGCGAAGTTCTCGGGCCAGGCCATGCAGGCGAAGGCCCGCTCGGTGCTGTCGTCGATGTTCAGCCAGGCCAAGGCAAAGGGCCGGATCGTCACGAACCCCGCCGAGGCCCCGAGGCGGAAGAAGACACGCGCCGAGCGTATGGCCGAGCCGAAGACCTCGGTCGACGAGCATCGCTACATCGGCGAGGACGACCTGGCCCAGCTCGTGGCCGAGATGCCCGAACGGTACCGCGCACTGGTCGAGTTGATGGCCTACGCCGGCCTCAGGCCGGGCGAAGCCTACGCGCTTCGGGTGGGGAAGTTCGACCCCGATGAACGCACCCTGGACATCGATACATCCATCACGGGCCACACGAAGACCGGTGAGGCCCGCAGGCTGGTATTGCCGGCCGTGCTGGCGCAGACGTTGACGGCACACATAGAGTCCTACTCCGACCCGAGCAACCCGGAGGCCCTCATGTTCCCCACCCGCGATGGGTCGATGCTGACGCTCTCGGGCTTCCGGTCCATCTTCCAGCGGGCCTCCGCGCGCGCAGACGTGAACCACGGCCTCTCCCCGAACGATCTCCGGCACTACGCGGCGGCGTTCGCGATCGGGCAGGGCGCCTCCGTCTACGCCGTCCAGCGGATGCTGGGACACGCCAAGCCGTCGATCACCCTCGACATCTATGGCAGCCTGTGGGACGACTCGCTGGAGACGTTGGCGACGTCGATGGAGGAGGCCATCAGGGCATCCATGGCGAAAGTGGTGGCGTGAGGTGCCCACACCCACTCCGAGAACCCGTCCTGGCCCTTCCTGGCGCCTCCTACGGCCCGAACAGGCGTTCGAGGCAGGTTCTGCCTTCCGCTGGGCACGCTCGATCCGGAGCACCCGGTCCCGCACGGCCTGGCGACTCACCCCGAGCTCCCGGGACCACCACGCTGATCCCCAACTGCCGCACCACCGCGGCCCACTCCTGCCGAGCCTCGCCGAGGTCCCGTTCGCAGCAGCTGGCTATCCTTCGAGCCATGAGTCTCTCCCTTACTGCGGATGAGGTCGTTGAGATGCCGCTCGACGCCCTAGCTCTGCGGATCCTCCAAGACGTGGACGAGACCAACGAGTGGAACTCCTACAACTGGATGAACACTGCCCGGCGGTCGGCCGAGTTCCGAGAGCAGGAGGAGGCGCTGCGCGCCCTCGAGGAGGCGTGGGCGTAGCTCCGTGCAAAAGCGCTCGTGGCCCACAAGCCAGGACAGAGCCACCAGGATGCCATCTTCATCACCCAGCGGGGGCGGCGGGCCCTGGCCGATGGCCTTGCTCTGACGCGAGCCGAAGAAGACTCGACGTCGATCCATATCCACGCATTGCGCAGACGGTCAGAAGCCAGTTTCTATTGGGTGAATACGAACTCGCTGCGGTCGCGGCCTTTCGCGAAGTCGAGATCCGGATTCGGGCGCTGGGCCGCTTCGGTGAAGAGATGCACGGCGTCAAGCTCATGCAGACGGCTTTCGGGCCAGAGGGGCCACTCAGTGATCCCGAGGTTCCCGCAAACGAGCGCGATGGCGTACGGGAGCTGTTCACTGGGGCATCTCGGGCGTTTCGGAATCCGGCGAGCCATCGGACTTATGATCTCGGCGATGTGACCATGGCGTCCGAGGTGGTCCTGCTTGCTGACCTATTCCTTCGCATGTTGGATCGCATTGAGGAACGGCGCGCTTCAGATGCCCTCCCAGAAACCCATCCGCAGACTCACGCCTAAGCAGCGCAGGCTCGTTGGATGAGCTGGCGCGGGTCCTATCGCCGGTTCCTCACCCCCATGCCCCCAAGCGACTAAGGTCTTCCACGGCTGCGAGCGTGGCAGCACCAGCGGATAGGTCACCGATTCGATGGGGGTCGGTCATCTGGCCCTACATTCGGGTCCAGCATGGGTCTAGTCTGCCAATCGTCCCGCGCGAGGCGGCTTGGGCTCCCGACCCCCTTGGTTTGGTGAGGCTCGGTGTGTGGACTCGGAGCTTAGGACGGAGCGGATCGAGCCCCACCAGCCACCCAAGCCCACCAGCGCGGGACTTTCACACTCAGTCCTTCCTCCACTCGACGGCCAGCGCTACGAACCCGACGGGCCGTGCGACCCGGAGCTCCCGTGCGTGCCCGAGCTCCCGTGCGTGCCCGCAGCCTTCGCGGCCTGCCTGGCGGCCTGCAGGTGCGCGAGCGAGTTGGTGAGGCCCGGGTTGTTCGGCTGGACCTGGAGCAGCGCCTTGTGGCGGCAGATCGCGTTGTTGAGCCCGGTCTTGCCGACGCACGCGGAGAAGTCCGGAGCGGTGCCGGTCTGGTCCGAGGTCGTCGCCACGTCGTCGGGGGACTCGGTCTCGGTCGGCTCGGGCGACTCGGTCTCGGTGGGCTCCGGTGACGGCGAGTCCGAGACGATTCCCGAGGGGCTCGGCGATGGCTTCGCGTGGATGCCGCCGGGGGCGGCGCTGGCGATCGTAACGGCCACAACCAGCACGGGGATGGCGTAGGTGAGATAGGTGAGGACCCTGATGAGGGCCTTCATGGCTCAAGTATCGGCCGGAAGGGCCCCGCGAACAATAGGTCCAACGGCTGCTTCGGGCGGGCGCTCCGGGGGACGACTCAGGTCGCAAACTCGAAGGATGACCGGCCTCGCGGCCTAGATGAACAAGGGAAGCCCCCGGGTGGAGGTTTGCTGGAGGTTCTCGGGGGCTTCACCTTGTACGAAGGGAGAAGCCCCCGCTCCGGGCCCGCTTCCGGAACGGGGGGCTCCCCCTTTTGCGTCGGCCGACGGTTGGAGAGACGGCTTGGGGGCACCGCCAACGCTTCAGCTTGCGCCAACAACGCCCCAAGTTCAGTTGGGGAGCGGAGGCTTGAACTCCCGCTCCCCTGCTCGTTCGTCCCCACCGAGTCGGGCCGGATCCCCTCTGCAAGTCTCCGGCAGTCGAGGGCGAGCGATACATCAGGCAGCCCCCTCGAGGTACAGGTCTGTGAGGCTGCGCAGGCCCGCGTCGGTCCCCGCGTAGGCCGGGAACGGTGTCGGGCCGTACTCGAACATCTTGACTTCCTTGATGGTCCGTTCGGGCAGACCCTTCGGGTTGTAGTCCGATGGCTTGGGCTCGGCTGTCCACTGCTCGCGCATCACGCGAAGGCGGAACGACTGGCCCGTACTGACCGGCCTCGAGCCCCGGGATGAGGTCCCGGACGTAGGACGTATCGAACAGGCCGACCTCGCTGTACGCGCCGACTTCATCCTCGCGGAGGACCAGCGGTACACCGAGGAGCTTGTTCCCGACCGTCGGGTCCTTGCCGTGCTCGAGGAGGACGCGGAGCCGGTCCCTGTCGATCGCGATGGTGAACGCGAAGGAGCCGGGGGAGATCCGCTCCATGAAGTTACCCTCGGCCCAGGAATCAATTTCCGTCCAAGAATCAAGGACGGCGAGATGCGAGTACATCGTGCGGAGCGGTTCGCCATCGGGCAGGCCGGTGGCCCGGAGACCGAGGCCTCCGCGCCCGCCACGGATGATCGTGTTGCCGGCCATGGCGAATCAGCGAGCCTCCAAGTACCTGAACGCCCCGGGCACAAGCACGCCCGAGCCAACTCTCCACCAGTAGTGCGGGCGCGCTGGTCGTGGTCGCACCTCATGGGGCGGTCTCCCGAAGCTCCGGGAACCAGAAGCACAAGCCACAGTACGGTTCGTATCCACGCCAGGCGAAGGTCCTCCCGCAGCCTGTGCAGGGCCGGTCCACGCGCGGGTCCTCGCCGTCGTGCTCCTCATGCCATCGGCCATACACGAAGGCTCGCCGGTCCTCGTTACGCATCGCCGGTTCAGTCATGTCGCGATCTCCAGCATCTCCGGCTCGCCCACACACCGAGTGCACCAGGCAGTAGCCGTTACGCTTACGGCCACGCTCTGACCACACTTCGGAAATGCGAGGCGACGCCACTTCGTTCGCGTGCGCTGTTCACGCTCCGCCCGGCGTGCGACTTCCTCGATCTGTCGCAGTGACTCATCGGCCAACTTCGGCGTCGTTCGGAGGGATCGCGATCTGTTGTGTCCCACCTACGCCACCTCCCCCCGCCCGATTTCCTCGAGTGCTCGCCACAGTTTCAGTCGCCCCGCCTCGGTCACGTGGTGGGCGTCCCAGTCCCATGCGCCCCGGCCACCATTGATCCGGCAGCCGACGACCCATACCTCCGGGAACCCTATGGCTTCGGCCAGGGCTAACGGGTCCTCCGGTGTCGGCACGTCGAAGGGATCGGGGTCGGGCTCATCGAGGGCGGAGATGATCTCCTCGGTGGGTGAAGGGCATCTCCAGCGTCTCCTCTTCCCCTTGGTTGGGTGCCACAACCGGAAATCTGGAACATCCCTGGTAGCTGCCACCTGCGGCGTTCCGCTTGTTCCGGTTGTTCCGTTCTTTAGGAGGTAACGGCGGAAGGCATCTGCGAACAGGTCCAGGTGGTATCCCTGAAGCGTTCTGTCCCCGATCCGGATCTTGGTAGGGCGGATGCCGAACGGCCTGAGTCTTCGGGCCAGGATGTTCTTGTTCAGCCAGTCCCAGGATGATTCCTCGACCCCGTGGAGGGCAATCACGAGGTCCTCAGATGAGACCCTGTCCACACCCTTGGCTGTGAAGATGGACTCGATGTCCGCGAGCAGCTGCACGCCGATCGTCGTGGCGTCCAGCCCGCGACCGATCCCGTTGAGCGCGACAGACGCCTCGCGTGC
>DASWAT010000022.1:0-31484 GCA_036390995.1 Actinomycetota bacterium
ACGCGAACCTGGCCGCGGTGTTCCAACGCTACGGGAGCGGCACCTCGAGCCTGTCCTGGACGATCGAGGGCGTGACCGAGACCGGCACTCCGTTCACCGTCACGAATCGGGGCATGTTCTGGTCGCAGTACGACGCCTCGATCACCGTGAACAAGCTGGCGAGCTCGCTCTACGCGCTCTCCTTCAACCGCCACACGCGGGTCACGTTCACCACGGTGCATGTGACCGGAAGCATCACCGAGCAGCGCCTCGAGGGCGTCATCTCGCGCATCCGGACCAGCACGTCGCTGCAACCGGCGCTCCGAAGCCGGAACGTCGTGCAGGTTCGCCCGGGCGGGAAGCTCAGGGTCGAGGTGACCTTCGTCCCGTCCGACGGCGTCGGACCGAACCGGGTCGGTACCTTCACCGTCCGGGTCCCGAGCTGGGCCCGCGGGATGCAGCGGATCGAGCTGCGGGGAGGCCGGGACCGGCCGTACATCTCGGACCGGGGTGCGGGGTCCTTCGAGGGTCTGCTCCAGATCCTGTCCGGCGGCGACCACAGGAACGACCTGATCGTCTCCGGCCCGTTCGGGCGGTCCTCGTTCGAGCAAGACGTGATCGTCGAGGGCCGCGGCTCGTTCGCCCTGAAGGTCGTGCGCTGACGGATCTCTACGCGGGGAGGGGTTGGACTCGTTCTCGGCCTCTCCGTTCGCATCCGGGCCGTCCGGAGCATGCCTGCTAGCCTCGGAACGTGCGTCCGTTCACGAAGCTGACCCTGATCGTCCTGTTCTCGCTGATCCTGGTAGCCGCCGTCGCGCAGCTGCTGATCGCGGCCGGGGACCACGAGCCCTACCCCGGGCCCGTCTCGGGGACGCCATTGCCGACGTCGGTCCCGTCGCCCTGAGCGGAGGTCAGCTCCGAACCGGCGCCCGGCTCAGCATCACCGTCGATCCGGGCACCAGGCCGAACAACGAGGCGGCGCTGCCGTGATTCACCACGAGAGCGACGAAGCCCTGAGAATCCACGATCACGGCCGGCCCCCCATGGGGAACGTCGGAGAACGCGGAGACCCGAGGCAGGATCCGGTCTCCCACGATGATCCTGTCGCCGAGCCCCGCGGACTCGAGCTCCTCCGGCGTGGCGTTCAGCTGGACGTTGCCGAAGCCGTCGACCCCGGTGACGCGCGCCCCGACCGCGCGGGGTGTCACCATCGGCCCGGGGAGGTCGACCACCGCGAGGGTGTCGGGATCGAGCTCGGGTCCCAGCTCACCGAGTGGTAGACCCGCCGCCAGGTGCGCCGCCGCCGGAGCGAACACGTCCCGCCCATGGAACGTCTTCGACACCGGATGCAGCAGCACGCGGTCCGATGCGACGAGCGTGGCGCGCGCGGCGCCGCCCAGCGCGGCCCATGCCATCGAGAGCAGTCCGTTGTCCGGACCCACAAGGAGCGCTCCCGAGGTCGCTTCCACGGCCACCGGGCGGCGGGCCGAGCCCACGCCCGGATCGACCACCCCGAGGTACACGGCATCCTCCGGCATGAACCGCACCGCGCGGGAGAGCGTCACGGCGCCTTGCAGGACGTCCTGCCGGTTGACGTGATGGCTGAGGTCGATCACCCGTGCGCCCGGGGCGATCCGCGCCATGACGCCGTGGCACACCCCGACGAACTCGTCGGCCAGACCATAGTCCGTGAGGAACACGATGGGGCGCGTCATCCTCGGTACTGCTCCAGATAGTTCAGGATCATCGTGGTCACCACGCCGGAGAGGTTCCCCTGGAGCAGGTCGGTGCCGTGGTCGTTCGACGTCACGATCTCGATCCGCTTCGGTGGCGGCGACTGGTCGTAGAGGGCCTCGGCTGCCTCCGCCGAACCCGTGGGATCGGCGTTGCCCGCCACGAAGAGCTTGGCCGACGTGACCTTCGTCAGCGTTCCCGCGTCGGCCACGAGCCCCTCGATCGACTGGGGCGCCGACAGCGTCACGATCGCCGCGACCGTCACGCCCGGCTGAGCCGCCGCTACGAGCGACGCGGTACCGCCCATGCTCGCGCCCACCAACATCACGCTCCGCGCACCCTCGGAGGTGATGAACCGAACGGCGCCCACGACGTCTCGCCAGATGCGGGAGACGTCCTTCTCGCCCTCGGAGCAACCGGCATCGCCCCCGGGACAGTAGCCGCTGAAGTCGTACGTGAGAACGAGATAGCCGCGATCGGCGAGCTCCTGCGCGAAGTCCCACCAAGACGTCTGGTCCGCCGGGAGCATGTGCGAGAGCACGACGCCCGTCCGCCCATCGCCGAACAGGCGACCGGCAAGCCGCGCACCCCCACCGGATACGAAGGTGACCGCCCTCGACCCGGGTGGCGGGGTGGCCGGCCCCTCAGAGCCGCCGCTGCACGCAACCCCGGCCGACGCCAGGACCACGATGATCGCCACGATGCGAAACCCCCGGGTGGGACGCGGCCCCGTCGCGCGCACGGCCGGAGGCTCCTGCGCTCCTAGCGCCCCTGCTGACGGCGCTGCCAGCGGGTCTTCTTCAGAAGCTTCTTGTGCTTCTTCTTCCGCATCTTCTTGCGACGCTTCTTGATGAGCGACGGCACACGCGTCCCTTCTGCTATTCCGATCCGAACAGGTGCCGGAGGTCGACGCGCTTGGCGCGGTACTTCTCCTCCAGACGAACGGAGCCCAGTCTAAGCGCCTTCGGGCCTTCTGCCACCGGCGAGATGAGCCGCAGGACTCCCTCGTCGACCGCATGCTCGAGGTACCCGATCCCCAGGTAGCCGCCCGCGCCGTCCGATAGCCCCACCAGGAGCCGGTCGAGTTGGGCCGGGTCGAACAGTGGCGGCAGTGCCGGCATGAACACGGTGGGCTTCACGCGCCAGCGGTGCAGCTCGCCCGAGGCGAAGTACCGCTCCATGGCCTGCTCGCGGTTCTCGGCCCGTTGCTCCACGGTGGTGGGCACCACGGCGGGGTGGATACCGAGCGGTACCACCTCCGTCTGGAAGAACCGCTGGATCACGCCCAGCAGCGGCAACAGCTCCTCGCCCCGCTGCAGGCCGACCACGAGGTCCGGCTGCAGCAACTCGGTCTTGTGGTACTTCAGGATCTGCCCGTAGATGCCGGAGACCATGCCCGACGTGTCGGTGACGAGGAACTCGGCGCCCTCCTCGCGGGCCCGGCGGGCCAGGTTCGCCACGCTCGTCACGACCTGGAGGAGATGGCCCTCGGGCGAGGTGGAGCCCACGAACGAGAGGGCATCCGCGCGGGATAGGACCTCCGGCTCGAGGTCGGCGGGCGACCGGACGTGCTTCAGTGTCACGGTGGCGGGCGGACCCACGGACTTCTGCCCCACGTCCGCGTCCAGGAACGCCGACGGACGCCCCCCTTCGAGCGCGGCGCGCAGCAGCGCCCGGGCGAGCGTGCTCTTCCCCGTGTCGAGCCCGCCGACCAGCAGCGCGGTGCGCTTCTCGCGCACCGCTCGCTCGACGAGCGCCTCGTGCTCGTTCACTTCCGCCTCCGGAGGCCTCGAGGCCCCTGCGAAGGCCCGTTCCGCGCACGCGCGTAGGACCTAGCCCGAGGGCGGATCCCCCCGTCCGGTGGGCAGGTGGGCTGACATGTTCACCTTGGTCAAGAGGTCGAAGACCTCCTCCACGCTGTTCGAACCGAGCCTCACGAAAGGGGTTTGGGTATCCAACGTGGGCCGATTCTACCTGCCGCGGCCGGACGGGCATCCCGGTCCGGGCATCGAGTCGTGCGTCGGGGTCAGGGCAGGCGTGAGGCGATGGCCTGGAAGCACGGCCAGTAGGTCTCGGGCTGCACGTTGTCGTCCATGACGATGACCGTGTCGGTGCGGCCCTGTGCCCTGGCGACCAGCAGGGCGGGGTCGTTCACGTCGGCGATCGAGACGGTCTCCACCCCCGCTTCGATCGCCGCACCTGCGAAGCCGTGGTCGGCGAACACGAGATCCGCGCGGGCCTCCTCGAGCATCCGGTGCATCGGCTCCCCGCTGTGCGTGTGGCGAGCCGAGGTCTTGTCGGTGAGCATGGCCACGCCCTCGAGGTACCGGACCTGCCACTGGTGGTGATGGCCCTCCTCGCGCCAGACGACTCCCTCGTAGGGCTTCAGCGGCGTCACGCCTCGGTCCCGCAGCAGCCGGCCCACCTCGATGTACAGGTGGGCCAGGCCGACGGGATGGCCGGTGGCCAGGATCACCCGTTCCCCCCGTCGGCACGCGAACGCGAGACGGTCCCCCACGGCCTCGCATGCCCCGAGGACGAGCGCCGGATCCACCGGCACCGGGCCGGTGATCACCTCGGGATCGGGGTCGAACCCGGACGCCCGAGCCACCAGCTCGAGCACCTGCGCCGGGGTCATGGATCCGGCCAGGCCCGTCATCCCGAACTGCTTGTCGGGGTCGCCGTCGCAGAGCAGCCGGATGTTGCGCAGCACGTTGTCCATCGGATGGCTGACCACGGGGCCCGCCATCCGGCCTTCCAGCAAGCCCTCGATCAGCTCCTGCCGGGAACGAGGTCCGGGGGTCCAGCGGTCGTCGATCGCGGGCAGTTGCGCCGCATGTGATCCGATAACGTCCATCCGTCAACCATCGTACGGGAGGCATCCATGAACGACCCGACCGGCACGTTCTCGCTTGCGGGGCAGGTGGCCGTGATCACCGGCGCCGGCCGAGGCATCGGGCGCGCCATCGCCAAGGACTTCGCCCGCGCCGGTGCCGACCTCGCCCTGGCCTCACGAACCACCGGGGAGCTGGAGAGCTGCGCCGAGGAGATCCGAGCGTTGGGACGCCGGGCGCTCCCGATCCCCACCGACGTCGCCGATCCCGGCCAGGTGCAGGCGATGATCGACCGGACCGTGGCGGAGCTCGGCACGGTCGACGTGCTGGTGAACAACGCCGGCGCTGCTCCGTTCCTCGCCACGTTCGCAGAGACCCGGGCGGACGGTTTCGAGAAGTACTTCCACGCGAACTTCTTCTCGGTCGTGTACGGGATGCGAGCGGTCGCGCCGGTGCTGCTCGCGAAGGGCGCCGGGTGCGTCCTGAACCTCGCGTCCATCGACGGCTTCATGGTGGAGCCCGAGCTCGCCTACTACAACACGGCGAAGGCCGCCGTGATCAGCCTCACGAAGACCACGGCGCTCGAATGGGCTCCCGCAGGCGTTCGCGTGAACGCGATCGCCCCGGGTTGGATCGACACGCCGATGAACCAGGCTGAGCGCGACGATCCCGAGGCCGAACAGCGGATCCGCTCGCAGATCCCCCTGGGCCGGTGGGGACGTCCCGAGGACATCGCGAACGCCGCGCTGTTCCTGTGCTCGCCAGCGGCGTCGTTCGTCACCGGCGAGGTCCTCGTGGTGGACGGAGGCCAGACCGTCACGAACGCCCGGGAACGATGACCATGGACCTCCGTGGAACGGTCGTGGTGGTGACAGGCTCCTCGTCCGGGTTCGGCGAGCTCAGTGCGGAGCTGTTCGCCCGGCGGGGCGCCAAGGTGGTGCTGGCGGCGCGTCGGGTGGATCGTCTGGAGGGAGTGGCGGCTCGGATCAGGGCTCGCGGCGGAACGGCGCTGCCCGTCGGCACCGACGTGGGCGACGTCGAGCAGTGGCGGGAGCTGCGGGATCGGGTCGACACCGAGTTCGGCCGCTGCGACGTGCTCGTGAACAACGCCGGCGTCCCGGGGGGCGGGCCGTTCGAGGACATCGGGATCGAGCAGATCGAGGAGATCGTTCGCACCAACCTGCTCGGCGTCATGCTCGGCACGAAGGTGTTCCTGCCGATGATGCTCGAGCACGGACGGGGGCACGTCGTCAACGTCTCGTCGCTGGCCGGCCGGTTCGCCGTTCCCGGGGCATCGGTCTACAGCGCCTCGAAGCATGCGGTGGTCGCCTTCTCGGAAGCCCTCTACTACGAGCTGGGGCCCAGGGGGATCCTGGTGACCACGGTGAATCCGTTCGTGGCCTCGACCGAGGGATTCCCGCAGACCCACCTGCCGAAGGCGCTGGTGATGAACGCCGCCAAGGTCGCAAGCACGATCGTCCGAACCGTCGAGTCCGGCAAGGCCCCCGAGGTCAGCGTGCCCCGCGGGCTCGGGGCGCTGCAGGCCCTGCGGATCCTTACGCCGCCCTTGTACCGGTGGGGGGTCCGCCGGGCTACGAAACGATATCGGGGAACCCGGGCCCGATAGCTCACGCGCTTCTGGGCCCGCTCCGGCTGAACTCACCGGTCAACCGCAGCCCTCCTACGAGCGGCGGAACAGACGGCGCCACCACGGAACGTCCGGGGCAGCCCGGTCGCCCCTCTCGCCGGCAGCCTCGTCGTGTTCGGAGGCGTGCTCGCGCCGAACTTCCTCGGCGTGCTCCTCAGCCTCTTCCCCGACGCGATGGATCTCTTCTTCCCCGAAGGGCTCCTCGGGCGGAAACGGCGTGCTCATGGCTCCACCCTACCGCCCGGAACCCCCGATCGCGAGACCCTACTCATCGAACGGCTCGCCCGATGTGGTGGATCTTCAGCATGTTCGTGTGTGTCTTCCCGGCCGGGGACGAGGCCGCCATCACCACGGCCTGATCCTCCTCCACCAGACCCGCCCGGCGTAGGCCCGCGTCCATCACGGCGATCATCTCGTCCGTATCCGAGGGCTCCTCTGCGGCCAGCGCCCTGACACCCCACCGGACCCCGAGGATCCGGCGGACGTGCCCGTCCGGCGCGAACGCGTAGATCGGCACGCCGGGCCGCTCCGAGGACAGCAGCGCGGCCGTCCGACCGGTCCCCGTGAAGCAGGCGATGGCGACGATGTCTGGATCGCCCGCCGCGACCTGCGCGGCGGCGTGGGCGACGGCGGCGGCCTCGTCGGTGTGGCGGCACTGCTCGCGACGGGCGCGGAACCGGCCGGCCCGCTCCTCCGCGACCTCGGCGATCCGCGCCGCGGCTCGGGCCGCTTCCACGGGGAAGTCCCCGATCGCGGTCTCGCCCGAGAGCATGAGAGCGTCCGCGCCGTCCAGCGTCGCGTTGGCCACGTCGCTGGCCTCGGCGCGCGTGGGCCGCGGCGCGTGGATCATCGACTCCAGCATCTGGGTGGCGACGACAGCGGGCTTCCCGGCGGCCCGGGCCTTGAGCAGCAGCTCCTTCTGGAGGATCGGGATCTCCTCCATCGGCAGCTCCACGCCGAGGTCGCCGCGGGCCACCATGAGCGCGTCGGCCTCGGCGAGCACCGCGTCGATCGCGTCCACCGCCGGGCGCGTCTCGATCTTCGCGACGATCGGCACGGTGCGCTCCCCCATCAGGGCCCGCAAGTCGATCAGGTCGGCGGCGCCTCGGACGAACGATTGAGCGACGAGGTCCACGTCGAGCGCCAGCGCCCGGGTGAGTCCCTCCCGATCCCGCTCGGTGATGGCCGGCAGCCCAAGTCGTTCCGCCGGGACGTTCACGCCGGCTCGAGCACGGATCGACCCGGCGCGGACGACCTCCGTCACCACGTCGCTCCCTTCGAGCCCCCTCGCGATCAGCTCGACGGCGCCGTCCGCGAGCAGGATCCGGTCGCCGGGCCGAACGTCCCCGGCCAGGCCGGCATACGTCGTTGGAGCTCCCGCCGCGTCGCCCGGCTTCCCGTCGGTCCGGAGCGTGAACCTGGAGCCCGCCGCGAGCCGAAGCGGCTCCTCGACCAGATCGCCCAGTCGGATCTTCGGTCCCGGCAGGTCGGCCATCACCGCGAGGTCGCGCCCCAGGCCGTCGCCGGCGGATCGCACGAGCCGGACGAGCTCGCCGTGGGACTCGGGGTCGCCGTGCGAGAAGTTGACCCGGAACACGTCCGTGCCCGCCTCGGCCAGCGCGCGAACACCTTCCGCGGTCCCGGAAGCGGGGCCGAGGGTGCAGACGAGCTTGGCGCGCCGTGGGCTCATCGTCCCGAGGATACCCTCGGGGGCGGGGCGGGCCGAAGGACGCAGCGCTACGGGGCCAGGCCGAAGAACGGGAAGCAGGTCTTCTTCACGAGCTCGATGACGGACTCGGTCTCGCCGTCGAGCCGGTCGTTCGGCACCGGGTCCTCGCCGAACGTGGTCGGCACCGAGGCCCGGATGTCGAACTCGACCTTCTCGATCCACGCTTCCGGGATCGCGTCCGGGAGCGCGGAACCGCACATCTCGGCGAAGTACAGGGTCCAGGCACGCGGAACCACTCGCGCCCACTGGTAACCCCCACCGCCGGTCGCGATCCACCGCCCGCCGGCGGTCTCGTGCGCGGCCCCGTGGAGGATCGTTGCGGCCTCGCGGTACGCGTTCGTGGTGAGCCGAAGGTGGGCGAGCGGATCGCTGTGGTGGGAGTCACACCCGAGTTGGGTGACCAGCACCTTCGGCTTCCACGACCGCAGGATCGGGGGCACGATCTCGCGGAGCGCCGTGAGCCAGGCGTGGTCGGTCGTTCCCGGCTGCAGCGGGACGTTCACCTTCGTGCCCTCGGCGCCGGCCAGGCCGCGCTCGGTGACGAAGCCGGTCCCCGGGAACAGGAACTCCCCCGATTCGTGGATGGAGATGGTGAGCACCCGGGGATCGTCGTAGAAGACGGCCTGCACGCCGTCGCCGTGGTGGACGTCCACGTCCACGTATGCGATGGGCTCGACCCCTTGCCGCAGGAGCCACGCGATGGCGACGGCCGGATCGTCGTAGACGCAGAATCCCGAGGCCCTCGAGGGCATGGCGTGGTGCAGTCCACCGGCCGCGTTGAAGGAGTGCTCGGCGCGTCCCTCGTGCACGGCTACCGCCGCGACCAACGACGCTCCGGCGACGAGCGCCCCGGCCTCGTGCATGTTCGGGAAGATCGGGTTGTCACCGGGTCCGTAGCCGAAGCGCCACCAGTCGTCGTCCTCCCCGTGCCCGGCCCGCCGGGTGGCGTCGATGAACTCGTCGGTGTGGACCATGCCGAGCTCCTCATCGGAGGCCGTGCGGCACGGAACCGTCGACACGTTCGGCAGGTCGGGGAGCCCGCACGCCTCGATGAGGTCCCACGTGTAGAGGACCCGCTGGGGACGCAGGGGGTGCTGGGGGCCGTGGTCGTAGATCCTCGCCTCTGGACACATGACGATGGCGACCTTGTCGCTCATCCGCGACTCACGCGCCGGCGACCGCGGCCACGGCGTCGTGGGTCCGCTCGACCACGAGGGCGCACTCTTCGTCGGAGATCGTGAACGGCGGCCCCAGCATCGCGAGGTCGCCGTCCGTTCCGTCCACGTGCCCGGTGCTGGAGTACAGGAGGAGCCCCTGCTCGCGTCCGGCCGCCAGCACGCGCTCGGTGACCTGCTGCGCCCGTGGGAACGGAGCCTTCGTGTCACGGTCGGCCACGAGCTCGATCCCGATCATCAGACCGATCCCGCGGACCTCCCCAACGATGGGATTGTCGGCAAGCGCCGAGGCCAGCTCCTTCAACAGCCGCTCGCCCTGGGCCCGGCTGGCCTGCACGAGGTCTCCCTCGCGGAGCCGGCGGAGGACGGCGTGCGCGGTGGCAGCACCGACGCCGTTGTGCGACCACGTGAACCCGTGGACGAATCCCTTGCCCCGAACCGTCTCGAAGACCTCGCCGCTCGCGGCCGCGAACCCGAACGGCCAGTATCCGCTCGTCGAGCCCTTGCCGCATGTGAGGATGTCCGGACGGACGTCCCAGTTGTCCAGGCCGAACCACCGTCCGGTACGACCGAAGCCGGTCATGACCTCGTCGGCGATCACGAGGACGCCGTGACGGCGGCAGACCTCGGCGACGGCCGGCCAGTAGTCGTGGGTGGGGACCGCGGCCGCGAGCGTCGCGCCCCCCACCGGCTCGGCGATGAACGCCGCCACCCGCTCCCCACCGATCTCGCGGATCGCGCGGTCGAGCTCCTCGGCGTGTCGTTCGCCGCAAGCGTTCGGATGCCCCGGCATCGTGCACCGGTACTCGTAGGCCGCGTCAACGTGGGCGAACCGCCCGAGCCACGGAAGGTACGGCCGCTTCAGGGCGTCCTTCCCACCCGCGTCGAGCGCACCGAGCGTGTTCCCGTGGTACGACCCCTTCCGCCCGATCACCACGGACCGGTCGTCCTTCCCCCGAGCCAGATGGAAGGCGCGGGCGAGCTTCATCGCGGTCTCCACCGCTTCGCTGCCGCCCGAAACCGGGTAGATCCGGGGCTCGTCCATCGGCAGGAACGGCGCGAGATCGTCCGCGTACGCCTCGAGCGCCTCGGTCGTGAACGCCGTGCCGTGCACGTACGGAAGACGGCCGGCCTGTTCGGCCATCGCGTCCACGACGGAACGATCACCGTGCCCGACGTTCACCACGATCGCGCCGCCGGCGCCGTCGAGGTACCGCTTGCCGGTCGCGTCCTCGATCCACACGCCCTCGGCCCGGACGGCGGTCGGCAGCTCCCGGGTGAGAACCCGGTGGAACACGTGGCTCATGGTTGGCTCCTACTTCGTATGGACGCCCTGGGGATCGAGCTCCTCCCGGAGGATCCGGAGCTCCTCGTCGGTGGGTCCAGGGGTCTCGTCGAGATCGTCGGCGACCCTCGGATCCCACGCCATGTTCTCCCGGACCTCGTCGAGGGTGACGCCCGGGTGCAGGGTGGTGAGCGTCATCTCGCCGGTGTCCTCGTCGAAGACGTACGTCCCGAGGTCGGTCACCACCGACGTCGGCCCGCTGCCGAACCAGCCCCGCTGCCGGTCGTGCTCGGGATCGCCCGAGTGTCCGGGCGAGGTCCGGAAGTGCAACCGGTCCACGAACGAGCGCTGAGCCTGTCGCATGATCACGAAGACCTTGCGAGCGTTGATCGCGATCTCGCACGCGCCACCGGAGCCGGGAAGGCGGACCTTCGGCGACGCGTAGTCGCCGATCACGGTGGTGTTGATGTTGCCGAATCGGTCGATCTGCGCCGCGCCGAGGAACCCCACGTCCACGAGCCCGGCCTGCAGGTAGAAGGCGAACAGCTCGTACATGCTGCAGACCGCCGTCGAGCCCGTGACCAGCGTGGGATCGCCGATCGACAGCGGAAGCCGCTCGGGCCGCGACCCGAAGATCCCGGACTCATACACGAGCTGCAGGCTCGGCTCGACGGTGCGCTGGGCCAGGTTGCACACGACGTTCGGCAGTCCGATGCCCACGAAGCACACGCGCTGCTCGGCCAGCTGGCGAGCGCTGGCCACGATCATCATCTCCGACCGAGAGTAGCCGAGATCGCCGTTGCCGGTCATGCGTACGCCCCGTAGTCCACACGGTCCGAGAGCGCCTCGGCCGGCTTCAGCGCCTTCCAGTACGCGGCGCCGAACTTCGCCACGTAGTCGGCGTGGGTCTCGAGCTCGTAGACCCACTCCTTCAGCCACCCCTCGAGCGCCTCGGGATCCTTCGAGACCTGCTCCCAGTCCAGGTAGAAGCGATTGTCCCGGTCGTAGTACCCCTGCGCGTAGCTCGGATGGCAGGCGAACGGCTCCTCGACCACGGCATCCACGATGAGACCCGGGATGAGGGTGCGGTTCGGGTCTCGGCGGATCACCGCCTCGTCGACGATCCTCTCGCACACCACGACGACACGCTTCGCAGCGAACGCCGCCTCCTTCTGGCAGCCGAGCAATCCCCAGATCTGCGTGTCGCCGTCCTCCGTGGCCCGCTGTGCGCTCACGATCGTGACGTCGGGGTTCAGCGGTGGGACCACGGAGACGGTCGTCCCGTCGTACGGGCTCTGCATGGTGAGGATCTTCGGGTTCGCCTTGGGGATGTCGCTCTCGAAGTAGCTGCGGATGGGGAAGAACGGGAGGTTCGACGCTCCGGCGAAGTACCGGCACACCATCCCGAAGTGGCTGTACTCCTCGATCTCGAGCGGCTCCGGATCCTGATGCTCCACGCGGCGCCGCACCGCGTGGAGGTGTCCCACACCGGGATTGCCCAGCCAGCTGAAGATCAGCTTCTTCGCGACGCCCGCCCCGATCATCTGGTCGTAGATCACGTCCGGCGTGAGGCGCGCGAGCGTGAGATCGCGTTTGCGCTGCCGGATGATCTCGTGACCGGCCGCGAAGCAGATCAGGTGCGTGAATCCCTCGATCGACACCGTGTCGCCGTCGCGCACCAGCTCCGCGACGGCCTCCTTCATCGTGGTGACCTTGCTCATCTGCCACCATCCCGGTCGCCGTGAGACCACCGATCACGCATCGGGAGACCATCCGTCCTGCGGTCCCCGGAGCACGCAGAACTCGTTGCCCTCGGGGTCCTGCATCACCGTCCAGAAGCTGCCGCCCTCCTCCACGAACCGCTGCTCGTTCGCACCGAGGGCCTTCAGTCGCGCGACCTCGGCCGCCATGGACACGGGGGGGCGCAGGTCCAGGTGCACCCGGTTCTTCACCGCCTTGCCCTCGGGGACGACGATGAACAGCAGCGGCCAGCCTCGACCGTGCGGGTCCACCACCTCGGCGGCGTCCTCCTCGACCTCCTTCACCTCGTAGCCGAGCGCCGCCGCCCAGAACCGGGCGATCTCCTCGGGATGGGCGCAGTCGATCGTCAGCGTCTCGACCGTCGATGGCACGCGGGCACCCCTTTCAGGAACCGGTCGCGACCTCGGCTACGGCCTCCTCGAACACCTGCAGCGCGGTCTCGGCCTGATCCTGCCGGAACACGAGCGGCGGCGACATCCGGATGACGTCGTCGCCGCAGCCGAGCAAGAGCAGCCCGCGGCGGAACGCGGCCTCCTCCACGGCGACCATGTGATCGTGATCGGGGAGCTGGATGCCGATCATCAGGCCCAGCCCGCGGACCTCCCGGATCATCGGCTGCCGCTGGGCGATGCCGCGCAGGCCGTCCATGAGGACCTGACCTACGGCGGTCGCGTTGTCCATGAGCCCGTCCTCGATGAGCTCGATCGTGGCCAGAGCGGCTGCGCAGGAGAGCGGATTGCCCCCGTACGTGGATCCGTGCGCGCCGATCTCCCACGCCATGACGTCCTCGCTGGCTACCATCGCGCCGAGCGGCATCCCGCTGGCGATCCCCTTGCCGGCGAGCAGGATGTCGGGCTCGACGCCGAAGTGCTGGATGGCCCACCACTTCCCGGTGCGGCCCATCCCGCACTGGACCTCGTCGGCCACCAGCAGGATCCCGTGCCGGTCACACAGATCCCGCAGATAAGCCAGCCAGCCCTCGGGCGGCGGGAGGTATCCGCCTTCGCCGAGCACCGGCTCGACGACGACGGCCGCCACCTCGGTGGGCGAGACGAGCCGCTTGAACAGGACCTGCTCCATATGCTCGAAGTCGCCGTAGTACGTGTGGAACACGCCCGGTAGCATCGGGCCGAACCCCGTGCGGTACTTCGCCTTGCTGGCCGTGAGCGACACGCTCCCGTACGAGCGCCCGTGGAACGAGCCGATCATCGCGATCACGTACTGCCGTCCGGTGGCGTAGCGCGCGAGCTTGATGCCGGCCTCGACCGCCTCGGTGCCGGAGTTCGTGAGGAAGCTCCGAGTCGGCTTGCTCATCGGCGCGATGCGGTCGAGCTGCTCGCACACCTCCGCGTAGATGGGCAGGAAGAAGTCGCTGGCCGAGTAGTGGATCAGCTCGGCGGCCTGCCGCCGGATCGCCTCGACCACCTTGGGGTGGGCGTGGCCGGTGGAGGTCACGGCGATACCCGCGTTCACGTCGAGGAAGAGGTTGCCGTCGACGTCCTCCACGACCGAACCGGCCCCGCGCCTCGGCACGAACGGGTACGCCCGCGGAAGCGACGGGCTCGTCACCTTCTGGTCCCGCTCGATCCGGGCCAGGGCCTGGGGTCCGGGCACCTCGGTGACGAGCCGGGGCGCCTGGGCCTGTGCGAGGTCGGTGATCTCTGCCGTGCTCATTCTTCGATCACCGTCCTCGACTGCTCGCGGAGGTACTGCTGGACGTAGTACGGGCCGCCGCCTGCCTTGCCGGTCGTACCCGATCCCTTCCAGCCGCCGAACGGCTGGACCCCCGGCCACGCCCCGGTGGTGGCGCCCGCACGGCGGTTCACGTAGATCACGCCGGCCTCGATCGAGCTCAGCCACTTGTCGATCTCGGTCCGGTCCTCGCTGTAGAAGCCTGCGGTCAGGCCGTACTCGGTATCGTTCGACAGCCGGATGGCCTCGTCGAAGTCGTCGAACGGAGCCACCGCCACGAACGGCACGAACAGCTCCTTCTTCCAGATCCACGAGTCCAGCGGGACCTCTGCCACGGTGGGCTGGACGAACGTGCCCTTCGCGAGCTCGCCCTCGGTGAGCCGCTCGCCGCCCGTGACGATCCGGCCGTTCTTCTTCGCCTCGGCGGCCGCCTCCTCGAACGTGGCCACGGCCCCGTCGTCGATCACCGGCCCGAGGTAGACGTCCTTCTCGAGCGGGTTCCCGACCTTGATCTTCTCGGTCTTGTCCTTCAGCAGGCTCACGAACCCGTCGTAGACGCTGCGGTGCACGTACACCCGCGAGCACGCCGAGCACTTCTGCCCGCCGTACCCGAACGCCGAGCGCAGCACGCCGTCGGTGGCCTTGTCCAGGTCAGCCTTGTCCGTGACGATCGTGGGGTTCTTGCCCCCCATCTCGCAGATGACCGGCTTCGGGTAGTCCTTCGCGAAGCCCTTGTAGATGCCCATCCCGACCTCGTACGAGCCGGTGAACGTGATGCCGTTCACGTCTGGGTGGTTCACGATCTCGTCGCCCACGACGCTGCCGGGGCCGGAGAGGAAGTGGAAGACCCCTTTGGGAACGCCGGCGGCCATGTAAAGCTCGTACAGCTTCAAGCCCGTGTACACGCCCATGTGCGCCGGCTTGAACACCACGCAGTTGCCGGCCACGAGCGCTGCGGACGTGGGCCCCGCGGCGAGCGCCATCGGGAAGTTGAAGGGACTGATCACGGCCCACACGCCGAACGGGCGAAGGACGTCGTAGTACTCGCCCGGCGAGCCGAGCGACTGCATCGGCTTCGAGAAGCCGTCGTTCTTCTCGATCTCGTTGGCGTTCCAGCGCAACAGGTCGGCGGACTCCTCGACGTCGCCGAGTGCCTCCAGGCGGCTCTTCCCCACCTCCATCGCCATGAGCGCCGAAAGCTCGTTCCGCTGCTCGGTCATGAGGTCGGCGGCCTTGCGGATGATCGCCACCCGCTCCTGCCACGGGCGGCTCGCCCACTCGGGGAAGGCGGCCCTGGCGGCTGCGACGGCGTCCCGGACGTCCTCGCGGGTCCCCATCGCGAACGCGCCGATCACGGTGCCGTCGATCGGCGAGCGCGCCTCCTTGTAGCCGCCGCCCTCCCGGGCCTCGCCGTTCACGTAGAGGGGATGCTTCTGGCCGAGCCAGGACCTGGCGGTCTGGATCCCCTGGTCGTAGAGCTTGTGGAGCTCCTCGTTGTCGGCCGACATCGTGGCGTAGGTGATGCGGAAGCCCTGCTCTGCCATGGGACGTCGCCTCCCTTTCGAAGACGCGGATGACCAGCCCTTATCGTAGCCGCGCCCCTGGAGACTCCCCAAGTCGTGCCCGGCCGCACAACTGACCCTCGGATATCGAGATTCGGGGCTCCGCCGGGCGTACCATCGAGGTCCCTTGAGGCTCGTGACCTACGACCGGCGGGGGCACCGGCGACTGGGAGCGCTCCTTGAGGGTGAGGTGGTCGACCTGCCCGACGCCGTTGGGCACCCGGCCTTCCCCACCACCATGGAAGCTCTGGTCTCGAGGAACGGGGGCACGGTCCTCGATGCCGCCCGGGCCGCCCTCCAGAGGGACGAGGCAGCCGCGCTCGTCGTGACCGGTGCACGCCTGCTGGCGCCCCTGCTCCCCGCCTCGCTCCGCAGCCCGGACGCGAAGGAAGGGGCCCGGCGGGTCGTCGGCCCCGACGAGGAGGTCCCGTGGCCGGCGGGTGCCGGCTGGCTGGAGTACCGGCCCAAGGTCGCGGCCGTGCTTCGGCGGCCGGCCCACGGGCTCACTCGGGAGGAGGCCTCGGAGGCGGTCTTCGGCTACACGCTCGTGGCTGACTTCGCCGTCCGGGACACGAGCGGCGACCCCACCCCCCGGCCCGAGGACCTCCCGGTCGCGCTCGGCCCGTGCATCGTCACCCCCGACGAGGTCGAACCCCAGACGATGTCCATCACGGTCCGCGTCGACGGCGAGCAGTGGGCCAAGGGCAGCCTGAACGGCGCGGCGCGAGACTTGCTGGAGTCGGTCGCGAGATCCTCGCGGATCGAGGACCTGCTGCCCGGCGAGGCGTTCGCCTCGAGCCCGTTCGAGGCTCCAGGCGTCGAGCAGCGGGTCTGGCCCGGCGCCGAGGTCGAGTTGGAGGCGGAGGGCATCGGGATCCTCCACACCCGGGTAGGGCTGAGGGCCAGGTAGGGGGACGGGGCTCCGCTTTCGGCGTGCCTCGCCACCGCGCCGTCCTACTTCTTCGTCGCCTTGCGCTCGGTGCCGCGCTCGGTGGCCTGGCGCTTGTCGCGGTCCTTCTTCTTGCGTTCGCGGTCGTGCGCCCAGCGGACCTTCGGCCGGTCTCCCCTGCCCATCTAGTCCTCCTCCTCGTCTCCGCCCTGGGCCAGCTCGGCGCTGCGCTTGCAGGCGGCGTCGATCGCGTTCAGGAAGGCGGCCCGGACGCCCGCCTCCTCCAGGTGCCGGATCGCGGCGATCGTGGTGCCACCCGGCGAGGTCACCATCTCCCGAAGCTCCACCGGGTGCCGGCCGGTGTCGCGGAGCATCTTCGCCGAGCCCAGCATGGTCTGGATGATCAGCTCGGTCGCCACGTCCCGCGAGAGCCCCAGCAGGATACAGGCCTCGATCATGGCCTCGGCCAGCAGGAAGAAGTACGCGGGACCCGAGCCGCTGGTCGCCGTGATTGCGTCCAGGTGCGACTCCTTCAGCCGGATCACCTTGCCCACGTAGCCGAGGAGCTCCTCGGCCACGGCCAGGTGCTCGTCCCCGGCGTGCGATCCGGCGGCGACCACGGACATCGCCTCGTCCACGAGCACGGCCACGTTCGACATCACGCGGACGACGGGCGCGCCGTTGGGCAGGTGCTTCTGCACGAACGACGTCCGGATCCCGGCCGCGAAGCTCACGGTCAGGTGATGGTCGGGACGCACGCTGGGGGCGATCTGCTCGAGGAGCGCCTCCATGTCCTGGGGCTTCACCATGAGCACGAGCGTCTCGGCCCATGCCACGGCCTCCGGGTTCGAGAGCGTGGCGGTCACGCCGTACCGGTCGGCGAGCTCCTGAGCCCGCTCCTCGCGCCGGCAGGTCACCATGATCTCGTCCACGCTCCGACCCCCGGAACGGATCAGCCCCGACACGAGGGCCTCGCCCATCCGGCCCCCGCCGAGGAACGCCACCTTGCGTCCGGTCATCGACCCACTCGTCTCATCGCCCCACCCTCACCAGGTTCGACAGGAAGAACCACATGTTCGCAGGCCGCTCGGCCAGGCGTCGAGTGAGGTAGGGATACCACTCGGTCCCGTACGGCACGTACACGCGCACGGGGCGACCGTCTCGGGCCAGGCGCGCCTGCAGGTCCCGGCGCACGCCGTACAGCATCTGGTACTCCACGCGCTCGGGGGGGATCCGACGGCGCTCCGCGAACCGCTCCGCCCCCTCGACGAGCTTCGGATCGTGCGTGGCAACGTGAGCGGTGTGACCTCGGGACAGCAGGGTCGCGGTGAGCCGGGCGAACGCGGCATCCACCTCGCGGCGCGACGCCAGGGCCACCTCCGGCGGCTCGAGGTAGGCACCCTTGACCAGCCGGACGATCGACCCCTCCGGCAGCGAGCCAACGTCGACCGGTGTCCTACGAAGGTAGGACTGCAGGCACACACCCACGTGGTCGTGCCGGGACCGCAGGTCGCGGAACACGGTGAGGGTTCGATCCACGTAGACCGAGCTCTCCATGTCGATCATGACCAAGCGGCCCGCCTCGCGCGCGGCCTCGAGGACCCGCTCCATGTACGACGTGCAGAGCTCGGCCGAGAAGTCCAGGCCGAGCTGGGTGAGCTTCACCGAGATGTAGGCGTCCAGATCCGACTCGCTCTGGATCCGGTCCAGCGCGCGCACGTAGGCAGCGGCCGCGTCCGCGGCCTGCTCCGGCGCGGTCACGTTCTCGCCGAGGTGATCGAGCACGGCGCCGAGCCCTGCGGCCTGCAGCTCCCTGCACGCCGCGACGGCGGCGTCCAGGTCCTCGCCGGCCACGAACCGGTATGCCACCCCGCGCCCGATCGGCGTCCGGGTCGCCAACCACCGGAACCCGCGCGCGTGCGCGATCCACAGTACGGGAGCCCGAAGGAGCGGCCCGTTCACGCCGGTCCGGATGCCATCGGACTCATCGGGCGGCGATCCCTCCGCGGAGCAGCTGCGTGAACTCCCTGATCCGCTGCTCGCGGCGCTCCGGCTTGAACGGGTGCCGGTGGACGAGTCCCGGGTCCAACTCCTCGCTCCCCAGGGCGTCCTGGAACCGTTCGGCAACCCAATCCAGCATCGACGCAATCATCTCGACGTCCACGTCCTCGCGGACCTCGCCTCGGCGCACGCCGAACTCGACGAACTCCAGCGTGCCGTACGGGTCCTCGCTCCGCATGAACCGGCTGATGGGTCGGCGCAGCCCGAGGCTCGTGTCGTACCGGCCGATCATCGCCACGCGATTCGGAACCCATTGCTCGGAGAGGAACTCCTCCGTGCGTTGGAGCCAGTAGTCGAGCACCGCCCAGAAACCCCGCTCCACCACGTTCCTCGGGGCGTCGAGCCACGCGGGCAACGTCGAGACCGCCTTCTCGTAGGCGGCCAGGAACAGCCCTTCCTTGTTCGTGAAGTGCAGGAAGACGGTGCCCTTGGCCACGCCGACCTCGCCGGCGATGTCCTCCACCCGGGCTCCCCGATAACCGTGCTCGGCGAAATGACGCATCGCGACATCCAGGATCAGCTCCTTCTTCGCGTGCGCGTCGCGCGAGGACACCTGGTCGGCTCCCATCGGCGGCGGGAGCGTACCGTTCGGTACGGGCGGCCCACAAGCGAAGCCGATCGGGCCGGCGGACCCGGGCGGAGGCGGAGAGAGGCAGAAGGGTGGGCAGAAAAGAACCCGAGGGACCTCCGGCTCGCCGGAAGCCGAAGCCTCCAGCCACCGTCAGCCCCTCGGGCTCAGGTGCTCCGAGCAACCTCCGCAGCTGTCTTGGTTTCCTGGCGGTAGACCCTTTCGTTGGGCTTTGGGGCGTCCCAAGCCTCCCCGCCCGCACAGCCAGTTGGCCTTCCCGACCGTACGACCAAGTGCGCCCAGTTCGCCTTACGGCTTTCCCAGGGGTCCCCGCTTCGGTTCCCTGACTCAGCCGCTCCGACTGCTCGGAGCGAGGCGAAATCTATCGGCCGTACCGATGCGGGTCAACTCGACGAACCCGCAGGTCACAGGTCATATGCGCTGGTAGCGGGGCCATCAGAAAGAGTGACAAGAACAAGGACGAGCGATGAACGCCGGGGGCTCATGCCTTGGAACCGTTGCGCTGCAACCGTATTCGCGCGAACTCGTCGCGCGTCACGCTCATCACCACGCGGTCGACCCACCGCCCGTCCTTGTACGACCGCTCGCGAAGCACCGCATCGCGCCGGAAGCCGCAGCGCTCGTACGCGCGGATCGCCCGCTCGTTCTCCCCGAGCGACCACAGCTCGATCATGTGCAGGTCCATCCGGTCGAACGCGTGCGAGACCAGTGCGTTGATGGCATCGGGGCCGAGCCCGCTGCTCCATGCGTCGGGCTCCCCGATGAAGACGTAGAGCGAGCAGATACGGTCGCGCCGGCGGAACTGGTTCAGCCCGATCCGTCCGATGGGACGACCGCCGACCTCGATGATGAACGGGTGCCCTTCCTCCCGGGCGCGAGCCTCGGTCTCGGCGATGTCGCGGAGCGAGAAGGGGGCTTCGTAGTCCATCCACCACCAGACCTCCGGGTGGTTCTGCCAAGCCTGGATCAGGGAGTAGTCCGCCTCCTCGACGGGCCGCAGCAGGACGCGCTCGCCGCGGATCATACCGACGGTCCGGAGCCTCGCCCGCCGAGCAGCTCGCGGTACACGGACAAGATCTCGGCCGCCGTCGTGTCCCACGAGAAGCGCAGGGACTGCACCACTCCCGCCTCGCCCATCCGCCGGGCCTCCGCCGGGTTTCCGAGCACGTGCAGGAGCCGGTCGGCATGGTCGGCCGGATCGTGGCCCGCTACCAGGAACCCGGTCACCCCATCCCCCACGACGTAGCGGAGGCCGCCGACCGCGGCGGCGACCACCGGCGTGCCGCACGCCTGTGCCTCGAGGGCCACGAGACCGAAGGACTCTGACCGTGACGGCACGAGCAGGCACTCTGACGCGGCGTAGAAGTCCGCCAACCGCAGCTGCGGCTGCGGTGGGAAGAACATGACCCGCTCGCCCACGCCGAGCGCACCGGCCAGATCCATGAGACGTGCGACCTCGGCGCCGTGCGAAACCCCGCTCGGACCACCCACCACGGCAAGGACGACGTCCGCGGTGCCTCGAGGGTCCCTCGCGATGGCCTCCGCGAGGGCGCGGACGGCGATATCCGGACCCTTGTGGGGCTGCAGCCGGCCGACGAACAGGACCAAGCGGACCCCGGTGAGGTGGAGCCGGTCGCGGGCCTCGTCCCGGGGGCGGGGGAAGAACAGCTCGTGGTCGACACCGGGCGGGGCGAGCCGGATCCGGTCGGGGTTCGCGCGGTACAGGCCCACGAGCTGCGCGGCCTCTGCCGGCGTGGCCGCCATGATCCGGTCGGCCTCGGCGATCACGGCCTCCTCGCCGGCGAGCCGAGCGGAGGGCTCGGGCGCTTCGTCACGCGCGAGCGAGTAGTTCTTCACCTTTCCCAGGGTGTGGAAGGAGGCCACCAACGGGATCCCCCAGATCTCCTTCGTGCTGCGACCGACCCAGCCGGAGAGCCAGTAGTGGGTATGGACGAGGTCATAGGAGACGCGTTCGGCCCGTTGCCGGCCCAGCAGGCCTCCGAGGAACTCGGGCAGGAACCGGGGGAGGTCGTCCTTCGGGACCGGGGCGCACGGCCCGGCCTTCAGGTGCACGATCCTCGACCCGCCCTCAAGCTCCTCGATCTCCGGAGCGCCCGAACCACGGCAGCGGGTGAAGACGTCGACGTCTACCCCGCATCGGGCCAGGCGCTCCGCCGCCTGCCGGATGTAGACGTTCATGCCACCGGAGTCTCCGGTACCCGGCTGGTCGAGTGGTGAGGTGTGAAGGCTCACCACGGCGACCCGGGTGCCGCCTCCGGGAGCCATCGGGGAAGCTGCCATAGGAAGGATGGTACGCGAGGTCGGCGGAACGGTCGGAGCCTCGAGCAGCTGCGCGGGCAGGGGAACGGGCGACTACGACCGCCGGCCCCGAAGCTCGAAGACGGCCTCGACCTCGCCGACCCGTTCGCCCCCGCCGGTGACCGGCCGCCGGGCGAACCGGTCGAGCTGCGCCAGCTGCGACGAGCTGAGGACCCCGAGGAGTGCGAGCGCCCGGATCAGGGCCGGTCCCGAGGCCCGGTCGCCGCCGTCGTGCGCCTTCACGGCCACGCCGAGCCCCGCGTCCGGGATGGCCGCGCAGTGCAGGGCCTCCGCCCCGCCCTTGACGAGGAGTCCGGGGGCCGCTCGCATCACGGCCGTATCGGTCCGCTCTCGCCCGGCGACGAGGTACGGGTGGGCCCGCATCGCCGCTGTTGCGGTCCGCACCCACGGCGCCAGCGCTCCGAACGCCTCCGGTTGTCCGAGGCGCGCGTAAAGCGTGGCCACCGACGCGAGCGGCATGCCGTGGACGGGAACCCCGCACCCGTCGACGCCCACCGCCACGCGCTCGAGGCCGGTGGCGTCGAGCACGGCACGCAGCACTCGGCGCTGCAGGGGATGCCCACGCCCACGGTAGGTCTGCGGATCCCACCCGGCCCGGAGGCTCGCCACCACCATGCCCGCGTGCTTGCCCGAGCAGTTGTGCAGCAGCCGCGAGGGCCGCCCGGCGCGCGCCATCGACCGGGTGTCCAGCGGCCACCCTGGGGGGTTTCGCAGCGCCGAGGGTCCGGCGCCTCCGACCCGGAGGAGCCGTTTGACCGCGCGGACGTGGACCGGCTCCCCGTTGTGAGACGCGCACATCACGGCGATCAGGTCGTGAGGAAGCTCGTCACCGATCGCCGACAGCGAGACCGCCCCTTGGACCGGCTTCATGGACGACCGTGCGAATACCGGTCGGGCGGGATCTCCCGCCCAGGCCACCAACCTGCCTCGCGCGTCGCACACGGCCACGTGGCCCAGGTGAACGGACTCCTCGAACCCGGAGCGGACGACGCGGACCAGTGGAAGCGGCGCGGCCATGCAGGGAAGCCTAGGAGAAGCTCAGGCGAACTGTCCCACGGCCTGGGTCGCACCCCAGATCGTGGAGGGCTCTTCGTCGATCATCCCGACGAAGACCTGGACGACGTCCGGGTCGAACTGCGACCCGGCGCCCTCCTGGATCTCCTGCAAGGCGCGATCCGCGGAGAGCGCGGCCCGGTAGGGACGGTCGCTGGTCATGGCGTCGAAGGAATCGGCGACCGCGAAGATCCGTGCCGCGATCGGGATCTGGTCCCGGCGAAGGCCGGACGGATATCCGGCCCCGTCGAACCGCTCGTGGTGATGGCGGATGACGTCGACGGCGTCTCCAAGGAATCGGATGGGAGCGACGATCTGCGCGCCGATCGTTGGATGGGTGCGCATCACGTCCCACTCCTCGCCGGACAGCGGTCCGGTCTTGCACAGGATGTGCTCGGGGATGCCGACCTTGCCGATGTCGTGGAGGAAGAAGCCGTAGCCGAGCTCGGGGCCGTCGGCCAACACGGGGTCGATCCGCCCGGCGAGCGCAACCCCGTACGCCTGGGTTCGGTCGAGGTGCCCTCGGGTGGTCCGGTCCTTCGCTTCGACCACCTGTGCCAGGCTCTTCATCGTGGCCAGGTACGTCTCGCGTAGGTCCTCCAGGGCCCGCTCGAGCTCCGCGCTCCGCTGCCGCTCCAGGTGGTACAGCTCACCCAGCTCGCGGGCGAAGACCACGAGCTGCTCCTGGACCGTGAGGAACTCGGGGTCGAAGCTCGCCCCGGGGTGATGCTCGTCGCGAGTGTGGTGTCGCCTCATCTGGGGGCCGCACGATACTCCACCGAGACGCCCCGGTGGCGGAACCAGCCTGATGTTTCGACCCACGCCGGTCCATAGCGCCCACGACCCAAACAGCCATCCCCCGCCCCTCCGGGGCAGCCCCACATCCGCCCGGTGGGGATGTGGGCCGATGGCCCTACGTGAACCCGGGCCGACCCGACACGGCCCGACCGGCCATCGGCGGACGGTGTCGCTTCCGCCCTTCAGTCGAGAACGACCGAGGGGTCTTCCTTGTACCGGCGCTTCAGCTCGTCCTGGAGGAGGTCGAGCACGCGGATCACGGACGATCGCTTCTCGGAGACCGTGTGCTCCTCGGTCGCGAGGACGTCGACGGCCGCCGAGAGCCTCCGGTCATCCATGGACCCCGGATCCGACAGGCCCGCGTCGGCCACCAGGCGCTCGACGCGACGGCGCGCGTGCAGCATCTCGTCCTCGGGCAGGCCGACCCGGACCGCTTCGCCCCGTGACGGTGCGTGGCCCTCGCCGGCGAGGATCTTCGACAGCCGCTCCACCAGTGGACCCTCGTCGCCGCCCCCACCACGTCGCTCGAGCTCCGCCTTGAGGATCTCGGCCCGGCCCTGGACCAGGCGGCGGAGCAGCGAGAGGTACTCGCGTTCGGCGAGGCACTCGTCGCGCCGTTGTCGCACGTCGTCCAGGGAGAGGTCGCTCAGTCCCTCGACGAAGTCTGGGCGCAGGACTCGGTCGATCCGCCGGTTCCCGCTCGTGACGGCCACCTCTGCTCCTTCGTACAGGCCTCGAACCCGCATCGTAGCGCGTCGGCGGCCCGGCGACGCCGCTCAGCACACGGCCAGGAGCGCCTGGTACGCGTCCACGGCGGATCCCCCGCCCGGGTGGTACTCGAAATGCAGGTGGTTCACGTTCGTGTCGCCCGTCGAGCCAACGTGGCCGATCACGGTCCCCACGCCCACCTGTCCCATCTGTCCGTAGGAGGACAGGTGGGCGTAGTAGGTCCAGTCGCCGCCGGGCCCGTACACGATGACCGCGTTGCCGCCGAGGCTGTTCGGGTGAGCCTCGGCGGTGCCCGGCTGCACGGCCACCACGGGCGTTCCGTACGGCGCGATGAGGTCGATCCCCTGATGCGTGCGTCCACCCGACCGGGGCCACCCGAACGAGTCGACGAACGAGTTCGGCCCGGCGACCGGACACCGCGCGATGGCCCCTCCGGCGTTCACGCGCTGCCCCAGGAACGTGAGGGCCTGCTGCTCTTCCTTGAATCGTGCCGTGAGATCGGCGACCTGGCTCTGGTAGTCGCCCACGACCGAGACGAGGTTGCTGCGGCTGGACTGCAACGTCTGGGCCTGGCCGGCCTGCCGGATCGACAGCTCCGCCAGGTTCTGCTGTTTCCGCTGCAGTTGCTCGGTGGCCACCTCACGCTCCAGGACCAGGTCCGTGTCCGCCTGAGCCATGCTTCCGAGGAACTCCACCCGGTCGGAGAACTCGGTGAACGAGCCCGAGGACAGGAGCAGGTCGATCGTTCCGGCCGGGCCGTTCTCGAACGCCAGCACCGCTCTCCGTTGGAGCCTGGCCTGGATCCGGTCCACCGTTCGCTGGAGCTGGTCGATCGCCGCGCGCGTCGAGGTGATGTCGTTGCGGGTCTGGTTGAGGCGGGCCTCGGCGGCCTGCCACGCCGCGGTTGCCTGGTCCAGACGGGCCTGCGCGGCCCCGAGGGCCCGCTTGGCCGAGTCGAGCTGCGACTTCGTGTCGGCGAACGCGGGGGACGCGACCGCGGCCCCCGCGACCAGCGCGAGGGCCAGCAACGCGCGGACGATCATGTGCCGAGCGGTCGTGGCCACCTCCTCACGGTCTGCCGGCGGCCGCTCTCAGGGCCCGCCGAAGGCTACCAGGACCCCTTTGACCTGGGCAATCTCTTTCCAGACAACGGATCGAGAGGCGCCCGGGAGCTCACCGAGGCTATCCTGCGCGGATGGGCGAGCGCGAGGGCCGAGGACCATCCCGCCCGGCGCTCGAGGGCGAGCTGACCCGCCTCCGCGCCGTAGAGCCTACGGATGCTTCGATCCTGAACCCGCTGTTCGTCGACCCCGACGTCCTCTCCGGCCTCCAGGTGGCCATGCCGCAATCCCTCCAGGGCTTCCGCGACTACGTGGAGTGGGTTCGCACGAAGACCGATACCGCGTTCTTCATCATCGAGCGCTTGGAGGATCGGGCCCCGACCGGTGGCTGCAGTCTGGAACAGATCGAATCCCGGGCCCGGACCGCCGTGCTGGGGATCTGGATCGGCAAGCCGTTCTGGGACCGGGGCTACGGCACCGACGCCGTGCGCACCATCTGCCGGTTCGGCTTCCGACACCTGAACCTGCAACGGATCGAGCTCAACGTCTTCGCTACGAATCCCCGAGGCCGGCGCGCCTACGAGAAGGTCGGTTTCAAGCTCGAGGGCACCCGACGCCGAGCCGCCTTCGTCGGCGGCCGCCACGTCGACTCCCACCTGATGGGCCTCCTCGCCGAAGAGCTCGTCGAGTAGCTCTGCCAAGCACGGACCGTGCCGGCGCGCGGGAAGGGCCTCGCCCGAGCACCCGTCGGCTCAGCCGCCAGCGAGGACGAGGGCCCGACCGCAAGCGCGCCTGTTCAGGGCGTGGGATCGGCTTGGAACCGACTCCCCTGCCGCCTACCGGTCGCGCATGGCGTCGATCAGGATGTCGGCCACCTCGGGCCGTGAGAACTCGACCGGTGGACGCTCGCCCTTGCGGAGCATCTCGCGGACCTTCGTCCCCGACAGGATCACGCGGTGCTCGTCGTCGTGTGGGCAGGTCTTCGGCGAGCCCATGCCCTCGCAGCTCTTGCAGTAGAACGAGTGCTCGAACCGCAACGGCGTGATGCCTAGCTCCTCCGGCTCGAAGTTGTCGAACATCTTCTGCGCGTCGTACGTGCCATAGTAGTCGCCGACACCAGCGTGGTCGCGTCCCACGATGAAGTGGGTGCAACCATAGTTCTTCCGCGCGATGGCGTGCCAGATGGCCTCCTTCGGGCCTGCGTACCGCATGGCAGCCGGGAAGATGGCGATCATCGCGCGGTCCTTCGGGTAGTAGCCCTCGAACAGCACCTCGTAGCAGCGCATCCGCACATCGGGGGGCACGTCGTCCGCCTTGGTGGCCCCCATGAGTGGATGGACCAGCAGGCCATCGACGATCTCCAGCGCGCACTTCTGGATGTACTCGTGGGCCCGGTGGATCGGGTTGCGGGTCTGGAACCCGACGACGGTCTTCCATCCTCGCCGCACGAATTCGGCGCGCGTCTGCGCGGGCGTGAGACGGTGCTTCGTGAAGTCTCGATGCTTCGGCAGCCGCAGCATCCGAACCGGGCCGGCCAGGCAGTAGTCGCCTGCTTCGTGGAGGGCCTTGACCCCCGGATGCTCCACGTCCTCGGTCGCGAACACGCCGAGCGCCTCTGCCTGCCGGTCACGCCGGTAGATCTCACGGACCTCCAGCACGGCCAGTGGTTCGCCACCTTCGTGCGAGGTGAGCGCCACCGCGTCGGCCCGCCCGACGCGCTTCACCTCCTCCTCGGTGAGCGAGAGCGTGACCGGGATCGTCCAGGCCACCCCGCTCTCCAGGTGCATCGTCTGCAGGATCGTCCGATAGTCCTTCTCCCCGACGAACCCGGTGAGCGGCGAAAGCGCTCCGACCGCGAGCATCTCCAGGTCCGACAGCTCGCGATGGTTCACGGTGAGCTTGGGGTAGTGCTCCGCCTCCTTCGCGAGGCCCTCGCGCCGGTCCTCCGGCACGAGCAGGTCAACGAGCGTGCCCCCGTGGGGCGCGATGGTCTCGGTTCCATCTGCAGACATGGGTCGCCTTCCTTCGGGTTCGGGCGAACAGCATAGCGACGGCGGCGCACGCCCCCGGAGGGCACCCGGCTATACTCGCGTTGCCCGCGAGCGCAAAGGCGGCCCACCCACTCATGCAGACCTTGCTCGCCGACGAGGAGCTCCGGCGTCTCAACGAGCGGTTCGAGTCGGCGCATCCACGGGAGATCGTCCGCTGGGCGCTGGCCGAGTCCGGCCTCGAGCGCCTGGCCGTTGCGTCGGCGTTCCAGGCGGAGGGGACCTGCGTGATGCACATGGCCACCGAGATCCGCCCCGACGTTCCGATCCTGTTCCTGGAGACGGGCTTCCACTTCGCCGAAACGCTGGCCTTCAAGGAGCAGCTCACCGAGCTGCTCGATCTCCGGGTGGTCGAGCTGCTCGGCGAGCACACGGTGGAGTCGCAGGAGGACGCGTTCGGGGCTCGACTCTACGAGCGGGACCCGGAACGATGCTGCGACATCAACAAGGTGCAGCCCATGCTGCGGGCGCTCCGCGGGCTCGACGCGTGGATCACGGCGTTCCGCCGGGACTCTTCCCCCACTCGGGCCGCGGCGCCGATCCTCGACCGGTACGAGTTCGAGCCCGGCCGATGGATCGTGAAGGTGAATCCCGTAGCGAACTGGACCCGCCAGGACACGTGGGAGTACATCGAGGCCACCGGGCTGCCCCACAACCCGCTCTACGACCTCGGGTACGCGTCGATCGGGTGCGCGCCGTGCACGCGGCTGCGGTTCACCGGGGAGCCGGAGCGGGCCGGTCGCTGGGCGGGCCTGTCCAAGTGGGAATGCGGCATCCACGATCGCAAGACCGCGCAGCAGGACTCCGTCCGACCGGCCTGAGCAGGCGATCCTGGCTCAGGCCACCACCCACAACGCGTCCCGGGCCAGCGTGACCTCCAGCGCGGTGCGTTCCCCCATCACGTCACCGTCGACCTGCACGGGGAACGCCCGCTCAGACGCCACCTCGATCCGCGACGCGTCGTGCATGTAGTCCATGTCACGGCCCCGCACGTGCCGCGCCGAGCCGAACATCTGCAGGGCGATCCGGACGACGCGCCGGCGCGGCAGGCGCCGGGCCGATAGCACGTCCAAGCCCGACTCGAGGGAGGCCTGCGGTGTCACCCGAACGCCGCGCTCCTTGTAGTACGTGTAGGGGTCGGTGCGCCCGATCATCACCGAGATCGAGGGCAGCGGCTCGCCGCCGTCCACGCGCACCGAGAGGTCTGGGCTCCGACCCGCGTAGCTGGCCACGAGCTCGCGCGCCACCGCGCGGAACGCCGCGCGCTCGAACGCCGCCTTCGTGGTGGGGAACCTGGCATCGAGGCGGGCCATCGCCGCCGCGTCCACGCCCGCGCCGCAGTTCACGGCGAAGTAGCGGCCGTCGGCGCGGCCCAGGTGCACCTTGTGGGCCTGTCCGTCGAGCGCCTTCGAGATCAGCACGCCGGTCGCGTCGACGGGATCGAGCGGCATGCCGAGCGCGCGAGCGAGGATGTTCGTGGCGCCCCCGGGCAGCACGCCGAGCGCGACCTCGGTCCCCGCGAGGCCGTTCACGACCTCGTTGATCGTGCCGTCGCCCGAGAACACGATCACGAGGTCGATGCCGTCGAGCACGGCCTGGGCGGCCACCTCGGTGGCGTGTCCCCGCTCGACCGTCTCGAGCACCTCGAGCTTGAAGTCGGCCGACAGCGCCTTCTCGATGACGGCGAGGGTGGGCCTCGAGACCGTGCGGGCCACGGGGTTCACGACGAGCAGCACACGTTGGAAGCGGTGCATTGGGTGCGCTCAGTATCCCAGTACCGGCGTCCGCCCGCTCAGCCGCCCGAGACCGGGGGCAGGAGCGCCACCTCGTCGCCCGGACGCAGGGGACGCTCGAGCGGGGCGCGCTCACCGTCAACCACGGCCGAACCGGCCCGAGCGACCTTCGCGAACCGCTCCCCGTACCGCTTGGAGAGCTCCGCGAGCACCTCCTCGACGGTGTCCCCTTCGGCCTCCACACGGGAGGCGCCGGCGAGATCGCGGAGCGCGGCGAACAGTCGGACGGGAACGGTCGTCATCGCAGCTCAAGGGTACCGTCGCAAGCAGACCGCTGGTACCCTGCTCAGGGTCGTGACGGCCACCGTCCTGCTCTCCGACCGCGCCCCCGACGAGGTGCTCCCCGCCCTCGGCGCGCTGCTCCTCGACCTGAAGACCCAGCCTCTGTCGGTGGCAGAGGTGCCCGACGTCTTGGCGCTCTCCCCGGGGCTCCTGCTGGTCGACGCCGCGGAGAACCCAGGGCAAGGGTTTGCGATCCTTCGCGCGCTCCACGACCGCGGGGCGACCGTCCCAGTCGTTGCCGTGACCGAACGACGAGATCTGGAGCGGTTCGCTTGGGACCAGGTGGCCGACGAGCTGCTCTTCCCTTCGGCGCCAGAAGCGGAGATCCGCCTCAGGCTTGCCATGCTCCGACGCCGCGTCGGGACCGGCGGCGGCGCCACGATCCGTCTCGGCCCGATGATGCTCGACACCGACAGCTATCGGGTCACGGTGGGGGGGCGGGCGCTCGATCTCACCTTCAAGGAGTTCGAGCTGCTCCGGTTCCTGGCAGCGCACCCGGGACGCGTGTTCACCCGGCCGACCCTGCTGCGCGAGGTCTGGGGATACGACTTCTACGGGGGCACCAGAACCGTGGACGTCCACATCCGGCGTCTCCGTGCGAAGCTCGGGCCCGAGTTCGAGTTCCTCGTCGAGACCGTCCGCGGTGTCGGGTACCGCGCCGCCGACCTCTGAAGGAACCTCCTGCGCGACTGGTGTCCGGCCCGGTTCGCGAGCCGCCGCGTCCACCTAGGCAGGCCCTAGTGGCGCAGGCCGGATCCAGGCCTTCGAGGCGGCCGAGGTCCACGCCGGGGCGCAGGGCCGCCCGACGTAACGAGGAATTTACGCGGGGGAAACATCCGGGCGAACGGGCGCGGCTAGCCTTGGCGGGTCGTCGTCTCTGGCAAAGGGGGAAGACGTGGCGACACCCAAGGAAGTCCTGGCTTTGGCGAAGGAGGCGGGAGCCCAGATCGTGGATCTGCGGTTCTCGGACCTGCCGGGCCTGATGCAGCACTTCTCGATCCCGGTCGGGGAGCTGTCCGAGGACAGCTTCACCGACGGTCTCGGCTTCGATGGTTCCTCCATCCGGGGGTTCCAGGAGATCCAGGAGTCCGACATGCTCCTGGTCCCCGACGCCGACACGGCCTACATCGATCCGTTCGCGACACACCCCACGCTCAACCTGAACTGCTTCGTGAAAGACCCCGTCACCGGCGAGATGTACACGCGCGATCCGCGGTACATCGCGCGCAAGGCGGAGCTGTACCTGATGCAGACGGGCATCGCCGACACGTCGTTCTGGGGGCCGGAGTGCGAGTTCTACATCTTCGACTCGATCCGGTTCGACCAGAACCAGCACGAGGGCTACTACCACATCGACGCGATCGAAGGGGTCTGGAACTCGGGTCGCGAGCGCGAGCTCGGCGGTGAGGCGAACCTCGGATACAAGCCGCGGTACAAGGAGGGCTACTTCCCGCTGCCCCCCATGGACCACTACCAGGACCTTCGCAGCGAGATGGTGCTGAACCTCGAGCAGGTCGGGATCCAGATCGAGGTGCACCATCACGAGGTCGGCACCGCGGGACAGGCCGAGATCGACATGCGCTACGACACGCTCCTGCGTACCGCGGACAACGTGATGAAGTACAAGTACGTGGTGAAGAACACGGCGCGGCTGGCCGGCAAGACCGTGACCTTCATGCCGAAGCCCATCTTCATGGACAACGGCTCGGGGATGCACACGCACCAGAGCCTGTGGAAGAACGACGAGAACCTGTTCTGGGACGAGATCGGCTATGCCGGCATCTCGGACACCGCTCGCTGGTACATCGGAGGGCTGATCGCGCATGCGCCGTCGCTGCTGGCCTTCACCAACCCCACGACGAACTCGTACCGCCGGCTGGTTCCGGGCTACGAGGCGCCGATCAACCTCGTCTACTCGCAGCGGAACCGTTCGGCGTGCGTGCGGATCCCACAGTACTTCAAGAACCCGGCTGCCAAGCGCCTCGAGTTCCGCACGCCGGATCCATCGTGCAACCCGTACCTGGCGTTCTCGGCGATGCTGATGGCCGGCCTCGACGGCATCAAGAACAAGATCGAGCCACCGGAGCCCATCGACAAGGACCTGTACGACCTGCCGCCCGAGGAGAAGGGCATGGTGAAGCAGGTGCCCGGGTCGCTAGAGGAAGTGCTCGACGCGCTCGAGGCCGACCACCAGTGGCTTCTGGAGGGCGGCGTGTTCACGCAGGACGTGATCGACACCTGGATCGAGTACAAGCGCCTGCACGAGGTCGACCAGGTTCGCCTGCGCCCGCACCCGCACGAGTTCGCGATGTACTACGACATCTGATCCCCCAGCCGGATGTCTTGTCCGAGAGGGCCGGAGCTCATCGCTCCGGCCCTCTCGGATCCTCGATCATCGGGCGGCGGGTCTTCCCCCGGTGGCCGGCGAGGGAGCGGGCTCCT
>DASWAT010000023.1:0-4600 GCA_036390995.1 Actinomycetota bacterium
ACCGTGTCCTCGCTGATATACAGCGTCTGCGCGATCGCTCGGTTGTCGAGTCCGTCGACCAGATGGGCCAGGACCTCAGCCTCGCGCTGGGTGAGGCCGAGGTGAGCGCCAGGCCAGTCGATGCCTCTTCGCAGAGTCGCCGCGCGCTGCGCGATCTGCCCGCCGAGTGCGGGGTCGATAACGACGTCGCCCGCCTGCACGGCCTCGAGCATCCGAACGATGTCCTGGGACACGACCTTCTTCAGCATGTATCCACTTGCCCCAACGCGGAGCGCCTCGAACACGTACTGCTCGTCCTCGTAGACGGTGAGGAAGACCACCTTCACATCGGGGTGGCGCTGGGTGATCGTCCGGCAGGCGTCCAGCCCGCTGCTGCGTTGGAGTCGAACGTCGAGGAGGATGACGTCGGGCCGCGCGCCCGCGATCGCCTCCAGGGCGCCTTCGAGATCCTCGGCCTCACCCACGATCTCGATCTCATCCACGCCGTTCAACATCGCCCGCAGGCCTTCCCGGACGATCAGGTGATCGTCGACGATCACCACGCGAACGGGTGGGCTCATCCGGCGACCTCCACCGGCTGCTTGGGGATCCGCAGCTCGAGCGTCGTCCCGTCTCCCGGAGCGCTCCTCACCGTCAAGCGTCCGCCGATCAGGGAGGCGCGTTCGCTCATCCCCGTCAGGCCGAACGACGTGGCCGGGCCCTGCGTGTGTGGGGCCTCCGTCACGAATCCGCGTCCGTCGTCGCGGACGAGCAGCAGGACGCTTCCCGGCTCTTCACGCAGGGCGAGGCTCACCCTGCTCGCCTCCGCATGCTTGCGGATGTTCGTCACGGCCTCCTGAGCGATGCGGTACACCGCGACCTCGTGGTGGGGCGGCAGGGAGATCCCGTCCTCCACCGCGAGCTCGATCTCGACCTCGCCCTGCAGCTGTTGGAACGCCAGGGTCCGGAGGCTGGGGGCCAGACCGAGGTCGTCGAGGATCGACGGGCGAAGGTCGTAGATAGCCCCCCGCGCTTCTCCGAGCGCCGCATCGACCAGCTCGCGGGCCGTCGCGAGCTCCCCCTCGGCGCGGTCCGGGTCACCGCGAAGGCTGTTCCCGCAAGCCTGCAGGCGGTACCAGATCGAGATCAGCTTCTGCGTAACGCCGTCGTGGATCTCGGTGGCCAGGCGCCGGCGCTCCTCCTCCTGGGCATCGATGGTCATGCGTACGAGCTGCTCCAGGGTCGCTTCCTTCTCGGCGAGTGCCCGGAAGAGGTTGGCGTTCTCGATCGCTCGAGCGATCAGGGACGCGACGAGGCGGAGCACCTCGACGTCGCTCTCGGAGAACTCCGGACGACCACGCGAGTGGACGTTGAACACCCCCACCAGCTCGCCCGAGCCGGAGACCATCGGGACGGACAGCATCGAGTTGAACAGTTCCCCGCGCAGCTCGGGGAAGTACTTCCAGCGTGAGTCCGCCCACTTGTCCTCGGGGATGACGACGACCTCGCGGTGCTCGGCTACCCAGCCCGAGATGCCTTCTCCCAGCTCCAGCTGCACCTTGTCCACCGCCTCCTGGAACGGGGCCGACGCCGCTCGAAGGGCCAGGCGCTCGTGCTGCGGATCCCACAGGAAGAGGAAGCAGACGTCGCCGCCGGTCGTCTCGGTAACAAGATCGATGGTCGCTCCGAACACGGCGTCCAGTTCCAGGCTCGACGTGATCGTCTCGATGGCGCGATGGAGCAGCCGGTTCTCGGCTTCGACGCTGCTCCTGTCTCGAGGGGTGCTCATCAGACGATTCTATGGCCGCGACGGGGACCTCCGGAGTCCGATCAACCGGGGATCCTCACAGCAGGCTGTGCATGGCCGACGGCTCGACGGGCCGTGGCGGTCTGGACGAAGTCGAGGAACGCCTCGGCCGGGCCCGGCAGGAAGTCGCCCTCGAGATGCAGGGCGAACCACCGACGCTCGATCGGGGTACCCCGGACACGGAGTCGGGCCAAGGTGCCGGCCGACAGCTCCAGGGAGACGGCATGGGCCGAGATGAGGGTGATCCCCATCCCCACGGAGGCCGCCTGTTTCACCGCGCCGTTGCTGCCGAGCCGAAGGATCGCGCGCGGCTTGATGCCGTGGTCGGCCAGGAACTCCTCGGTCGTTGCCGCTGTTCCGGAGCCGGGCTCCCGCAGGAGCCAGACGTCCTGCAGCTGCCCGGGGGCGACCGGACGGCGGACGTTCCGCTCGTGATCGGGCGAGCTGACGATCACGAGTCTGTTGCGAAGGAACGACGCGCCTTGGATCCGCCCGCCCTCAGGGGGTCGACCCCCGATCCCCAGGTCGGCCCGCCGGTCGAGCAGCCTCTCGATCACGAGTGCTCGGTTCCCCACCTCGAGGAAGATCTCCACGTCCGGGTACCTCGTCCCGAAGGCTTTGAGGAGGGGAGGAACCACGTACTCCCCGGCCGTGGTGACCGCCGCGAGCCGCAACCGGCCCCTCCCCGCGTGGGCGGCGGCGGTGGCGGCATCGCGTCCCTGCTCCAGGAGGCCCAGAGACGTTGCCGCGTATCGGGCCAGGATCTCCCCCGCGGGCGTGAGCCGCACGCCCCGTCCTTCCCGCGCCAGGAGCGTCACCCCGAGCTCTCGCTCCAGCGCGGCCACGCCAGCCGAGACGGCGGGCTGGGTGACGAAGAGCTCTGCGGCCGCGCCCTTCACGGACCCTTGCCGAGCCACGGCGAGGAAGATCCGCAGCTGTGCGAAAGTCATAAACCTACCTTTATCTAAAGACGCTGAAGATTCAATAGACCTCGGGGAACTCGACGCCCTACACTCGGCGCGGCGAACGACCCACGAGGGGCTACGAGGAGATCGATTCGGAGGCCGGCGCATGGTTGGAGAGGTACCTCGGATGTTCGACCCCGGAGTGAAGCAGTACCGCGACATGGGCTACTGGCGACCCGACTACCCGCCGAAGGACACCGACATCCTCGCCGCCTTCCGCGTCACCCCCCAGGATGACGTAGCGCCCGAGGAGGCGGGGGCCGCGGTCGCCGCCGAATCCTCGACCGGAACCTGGACCACGGTCTGGACCGACCGCCTCACCGACCTTGAGCGGTACAAGGCCAAGTGCTACCGGCTCGAGCCCGTCCCGGCCGAGCCGCATCAACGCATCGCCTTCGTCGCCTACGACCTGGATCTCTTCGAAGAGGGATCCGTCGCGAACATGGCCTCGTCGATCATCGGCAACGTGTTCGGCTTCAAGGCCCTCAAGGCCCTTCGGCTGGAGGACCTGCGGATCCCGATGGCGTACATGAAGACGTTCCGGGGTCCGCCACACGGGATCCAGGTCGAACGGGACATGCTGAACAAGTACGGGCGCCCGATCCTCGGCGCCACGATCAAGCCGAAGCTCGGACTCTCAGCCAAGAACTACGGCCGGGCCGTCTACGAGTGTCTGCGCGGGGGTCTGGACTTCACCAAGGACGACGAGAACATCAACTCGCAGCCGTTCATGCGCTGGCGGGATCGTTATTCCTTCGTGGCCGAGGCGATCCGCAAGGCCGAAGAAGAGACCGGCGAGCGCAAGGGCCACTACCTCAACGTGACGGCGCCCGACGTCGAGCAGATGCTCGAGCGCGCGGAGTACGCGAAGCAGTGCTCGCCGATCATCATGGTGGACTACCTCGTGGTCGGATTCACGGCGCACCAGACGCTCTCCAACTGGTGTCGGCGCAACGGCGTTCTTCTGCACATCCACCGCGCCATGCACGCGGTGGTCGACCGGCAGCGCAATCACGGTGTCCACTGGCGCGTGCTGGCCAAGTGGTGCCGGATGATCGGGGGCGATCACGTCCACAATGGGACGGTCGTCGGCAAACTCGAAGGGGATCGAGCCGCCACGATCGGCATCAACGACCTCCTCCGCGACGACTTGGTGCCGGAGGATCGTTCCCGGGGCATCTACTTCGACCAGCCGTGGGCGTCCCTGCCGGGGATGTTCCCGGTGGCCTCCGGCGGGATCCACGTCGGGCACATGCCGGCTCTCCTCGCCATCTTCGGCGACGACGCGGTCTTCCAGTTCGGCGGCGGGACGCTCGGTCACCCATGGGGGAACGCCGCAGGGGCTACGGCGAACAGGGTGGCGCTCGACGCCGTCGTGCAGGCCCGCAACGAGGGGCGAGATCTCGAGATCGAAGGGCCGGACATCCTGGCCACCGCCGCGAAGCACTCCCCCGAGCTCCGCACGGCATTGGATCTGTGGCAGGAGATCTCGTTCCAGAACTTCGAGGCCGTCGATGCCCTGGACCCATCGGAGGCGAAGCGATGACGCTGGCGGGGACGAACCCGCACATGGAGACCTTCTCCTACCTCCCCCCGTTCAGCGAAGGGCAGCTCGCCGCGCAGATCGACTACATCCTCGGCAACGGGCTGGTGCCGGCGATCGAGTACGCAGCCGATCCCGGACCGCGGAGCGTGTACTGGAGTATGTGGAAGCTGCCGATGTTCGACGCGACAACGGCGCATGAGATCCTCGCCGAGATCGCGGCCTGCGCGGACGCGAATCCCGGGTCCTACGTGAAGCTCAACGGATACGACCCGAAGCGACAGGGTCAGGTGGCGAGCTTCGTCG
>DASWAT010000024.1:0-11825 GCA_036390995.1 Actinomycetota bacterium
TCTCGAGGTCTACTTCTGTGACCCGTACAGCCCTTGGCAGCGCGGCACGAACGAGAACACCAACGGTCTGCTCCGCCAGTACTTCCCGAAAGGAACCGACCTATCTCGCCACGGCCCCGCCGAGCTCGAGGCCGTCGCTGCGACGCTCAACGGCCGGCCGCGCAAGACCCTCGGCTGGAAGACCTCCAGCTGAAGCACTGAGCGAACACTTACAGTTGGCGGAACAAGGCGGTGTTGCGACCACCGATTGAGCTCGGTCAGGGAGCTGGAGGCGGATCCAGCCCGGTCGGGCGTCTTGCGCTGTAGACCTCGCCGCGGCCTTCGGCCGTTGTAGTGAGCGTGTAGATCCGAAGGATGCCGTGCAGGTGGCGTCGCCTAAAGACGAGCATCCAGTCCAGGCACTCGGTTCGACGCGCTCGCGTGCGGAGCTCGGATCGAGGTCTCGATGACCCGTGCGCCCTCGGAACCGAACACCTCGTCGAAGGGCACCGAGTACTTGGAGTCTCGGTCCCGGACGACGAACCGGATCCCATAGAGCCGCTCCCCCATCGCCAGGTTCCGAGCCTACTGGGCGACCCAAGCCGAGTCGGGTTTCGCGGTGATGCCGAGGGACGAGATGCCGTGACAGTGTTGTCATATGCATCGCGTGGGGTGGTTCCCTCCGTGTAGCCTCCGGCCACACATAGCGGGCGCCCCGAGCGATCTCCGCGGGTGATCAGGCTCATCTGAGACGGGAGGGCCCACGCGTGAGGCAGTATCTGGTGGTAGCCAATCAGACCCTCGTGGGTGAGGATCTGCTGCGCGAGGTCGCCGCCCGGGTGAGGGCGGGGAACACCCGCTTCCAGATCCTCGTGCCCGCCACGCCTCCGGCCGAGGGGTGGTCCTGGACGGAGACGGAGGCACGGCACCTGGCCCAGGATCGCCTGGATCGAACGCTTCTGCGACTCCAGGAGGAGGGCGTCCAGGCCGACGGCATGATCGGCGATGCCGACCCGTTGCTCGCCATCCAAGATGCCCTGAGGGATCAGCGGTTCGACGAGATCATCATCTCGACGCTCCCACCCCGCGCCTCCGCAGGGCTTCGCTCCGGGTTGGTGCGTCGCGTCGGCGCCCTCGTCGACATGCCGGTGATCCACGTGATGGCCCCTCCCGAACGCGCGACGCGCGAGACCGCGCTGAGCCAGGTGTCGCTCTTCAAGGGTCTCTCCAAGCACCGGATCCGCCGGCTCGCCAAGGCCAGCACGGTATCGGTGTACCGAGAGGGGGAACACATCATCAGGGAGGGCTCGGCCGGGTCGGAGCTGTTCGTGATCCTGGACGGGAGGGTCAAGGTGGTGCGCGGGGGACGCACCCTCGCCCACCTGGGATCCGGTGAGGTGTTCGGGGAGATCTCGCTGCTCGCGGGCGGTCCACGCACGGCCGACGTGATCGCCGAGATCGCGACGCGGTGCGTCTACCTGTCCGGGACTGAGTTCCGTGCCGCCCTCGAGGCGGACCCCCTCATCGCCATGAGGGTCCTCCAGGCGGTCGGCGAGCGAATGCAGACGTTGGTCCGTTCCGCGACCTGAGGCCGGACACATCTCGAGGGCTTCTCACATTGTTCGTCCCTTTCGTCTGGTTCCCACCGGGGGCACGGGGAGAAGATCGTGGAGTCCTCCACGATTTCTCCGCCCGCTGCTTTGGGCAGCTTGGGCGACCTCCTGAGGTGAGCTGCCTCTCCCGCCAGCGACCCACGCCTAGTGGCGTCGGTCGATCGGTGGGACACATCGATCGATGGACCAGTCGCCGACGGGGGCAGGGTTCGATCAGCGCTCTTCCCTTTCCGTCCAGAGCGCCTCGACTCCTCCTCGCTCGTCGACTTCGAACGTGCCGTATCGGATCTGGCCTGCGCGACGGTACCGGTTGATGACCACCCCGGTGGAAGAGGTCGTGCTGTCGATGAGCTCGAGGCCGGCGGGGATCGTTCCCGCGTCGAAGAGCCGCTTGCCGCTGCCGAGCAGGACTGGGAAGGTCCACAGCCGATACTCGTCGATCAGGTCGTGCTCGATCAGGGTCTGCAGGAGCCCGCAGCTGCCGTGGACCTGGATCTCGCCGCTCCGCGCGTCCTTGAGGTCGGCCACGGCCTTCGGCACCTCGCCGTCCAGGAGCGTCGAGTTGTTCCACTCCACCGTATTCAGGGTGGTGGAGGCCACGTACTTGGGGACGCGATTCAGCACCACACCGACCGGATCGTCGTCGGGGACGTGCGGCCAGTGCGCCGCGAAGATCTCGTAGGTCGTCCGTCCGAGGAGGAGCGCATCGGCCCGTGCGGTCCACTCCGTGATGATCTCCCCCATGGCGTCGTCCCAGTAGCCGACGGACCATCCGCCGTGAGCGAACCCCCCGCTGCGGTCCTCATCGGGGCCACCGGGGCCCTGCATGACGCCGTCGAGCGTCAGAAACGTTCCGACAACGAGCGCAGCCATCGTTCTTCTCCCCTCTCGCTGCTCTTCCAGACCACGACGACCGTACCGGTTCCTTCGACGCCGGTATGAAGGCAAAGTCATCGGTGGGTCGGTTCACATCAGCAAGTCTGCTTTGCGTGACTCACGTCACCCGCCCCCAGCCACGAGCGCCACCCACACGCTCTCGCCTGCGGCATTCGGGTTCTTACCGTGTCCGTTCCGCCTCCGACATCGGGGTCGAGCGCGTTAAGGCCCTGAGGCTGTACTTCGCGTGCTCCGTCGCGATCTGCCCCGCGAGTTCCCTGCCGACTTGGCGCGCCAGCTCGATGAAGGCCTCGGCGGCCGGGGTCCGGTACCGGTCCGCGTGCCAAGAAGGCCGATTCTCCGCGAGGGAATCAGCGCGCTGTGATCGGCGAGCGCGATGTCGTCGTCGCGAGTGATCGATCGCGAGGTAGGGCATGATCGCGGCCCCGATGCCCTCGGCGGCGAGCCCCTGCAGCAGGCGGTTATCCTCCGCCCGGAACACGACCCTCGGCTGGACACCGTGCGAGCGGAGGATCCGCTCGATTTCCGCGTTCGCGCCGCACACCCGACAGGCGACGAGGTCGATCTCGCCCAGCGTCTCGAGATCCATGAGCCGCGGCAGGGGCGCGAGCTCGTCGTCACAGCCGACGACGAGGAAGTACGGATCGGTCAACGGGTCGACGTACTCGAGCGGGGTCCGGCCAGCGCACCGCGCGCTCGGCGACCCCGGCGCTCGGGTGCCCCGCCGGCGAGCCCTAACCGAGGGGTTCACCGTCCTGATCGACACCCGGGAACGCTACCGTACCGGCTCGCTGGGCGGGAGGTCCACACCGAACGCGTCGCGCTGCCGGCCGGCGACTACGGGGTGCGATCGGGGGACGGCGCGATCCTGGCCGCTGCGGAGCGCAAGGGCCTGGAGAACCTGGCCACCTGCCTCTCCGACGGGACGCTCGCCTTCCAGATGCAGCGCCTCGCTGAGTTGCCCATCGCCGCCGTCGTGGTGGAGGGTCGGTACTCCAGGCTGCACAGCCTCGAGCACGTGAGCGGAGGGTGGCTCGCGGACGTGCTCACCCGCCTGCAGGTCCGCTACCCCGAGGTGCAGGTCGTGTTCGCCGACACCCGTGCGTTCGCCGAGGATCGGACCTACCGCTTCCTGGCCGCCGCGATCGCCGACGCCACGACACCTCCTGTCGAGGGCTGAGGAGCCGCTCGGGCGGTCAGTACCCGTTCTGTCGCACGACCCGGCGTGTTGGTCGAGACACGGTTTCCGCGCCCGACAGGCTTGACGAACAATAGGAGCATCCCCTCAGGCTGGATCGGGTCCGGATTTCAGCGGGGTGGGCGACCCGTTCCGGGTTCGCTCATCCGGATCCAGGACCGAGCGCCGCGAGCAACTCCGGCTCGTGCCCCCGGAGCCACCGGGCGGCGATCCGTCCGCCGACCAGATATACCGTCACGCCGTAGACGATGGATGCGGGCGCCGCGACGGCTAGCATCGGCCTCCAGACGTACAGCCCGGCCAGGACGAGGACGGCGATGGGTACGACCAACAGCTGACTCACGAGGAACACACCGAGCATGATGAGCGCGGTCCTGAAACCCGCGCCCGTGCGCTGGGCCCAGAGGTTGGTCGGCGACTCGGGGACCGGCAGGGGCAGCCGGACCGACGTCACGTTACCCACCCCCAGCGCGACTCCGAGCACCCCGAGGCCCGTCGAGAGCGTGAGAGGCAGGTAGACCCACCCGTCGGTCAGCGCGGCGACGGCGAGCGAGATCACCAGGAAGACCGGCAGATTGAGCAGCGCGATCGCGGCGTTCTTCCCTACCAGATCGTCCAGCGGGTCCCCCGAGGCAGCGACGTTCATCCAGTAGGAGGCGCGGTCCATCCCGAACTGCCCCATGGCCATCAGGCTGAACCACCACAGGAAGGCGGTGGGAGCGAGGCTCGTCGGGGGTCGGTGCGCCGACCGAACGGTCGCCACGGCGACCACGGCACCCAGCGCGAGCAGGAAGGTGGTCAATCGTTGTGCCCGCTGGGCCGGCTCTCGCCACAGGTAGCGGAGGTCCTTGGCGGCCACCGCTCCCCAACGGTTCCGGGGCAGGAACGCCGCCATCGAGGGGTACAGCGCCGAAGTTGCTCCCACGTCTCGGCCCTGACTCGCCATCCGGGGTCTGGTGGTGGCCTCCTCCCGCGTGGTGAGCCGCTCGACGTTCGCAACCCACCAGCGGGCCAGCGGCACGAGGATCGCGAGGCCCGGAAGGAGCTGAAGGGCGGCAAGTCCGAAGCGCCCACTGTCTGCGTCGACGATCGCCCGCCCGAGCATCCCTGGTGGGAGCCACCGCATGATCCCCATGAGGCGCTCGCCGAGAATCATGAGGCCGTGGCCGTCCAGGAGACGGACCAGCTGCAACGAGACGATCAGCGTCAACAGGATGAGGAAGGAGACGATGACCCATACGTCCCGCGCACGGCGAGACCGAAGCGCCCGGGACGCCACCGTCGTCACCGCTCGGGCCCCCACGAGACAGAGGGCGAACTCGATGACGACCGCCCCAGCCACGACCAGCGTCGCGATCCCGAAAGAGGCGTAGCCGAGGACGGCACCGCTCAGGCCCACGAGCGTCGCTGCCGGGGCGATCCCGATGGCCGAGGCCGCGAGCAGTCCCCGCATCAGCTGGCCGCGCGACAGCGGGAGGAGCATCAGGCGACCGGGGTCGAGGGTCTCGTCGAGACCGAAGCCGATCACCGGAACCATCGCCCATCCCACGAACAGCAGCGTGAACCCGATCACCGGGATCGCGGCGCGAGCGTCCGCTCGTTCATACGGCACCGCCAGCACGAGGAAGCCCAACAACGCCATCTGCAGCCCGAACAGGGCTCCGCACACGAACGAGACGACCCGGAACGGGCCCCCCCGCATCCCGTTTCGGACCAGCCGGAGCTTCAGCCGGATGAAGGGTCCAACCACTCCAATGCCCCATCCCGGATCGTCGCCGCGCCGATCAGTTCGACGAACCTCTCCTCCAGGGACCGTCCGCCACGCACCTCGTCGATCGGGCCCTCGGCCACCAGCCGGCCTTCGTGCATCACGCCCACGCGATCGCACATCCGTTCCACGATCTCCATGACATGGCTCGAGAACACGACCGTCGCTCCCGCCAGGACGTGTCGCTCCAGGACCGCACGGATCGTTCGGGCCGAGATGGGATCGACACCTTCGAACGGCTCGTCGAGGAAGAGCACGCGGGGAGCGTGGAGCAGCGCCGCGGCGAGGGCGATCTTCTTGCGCATGCCGTGGCTGTAGTCGACGACGAGGGTGTCTCGGGCCTCGTCGAGCCCCAGGACCTCTAGGAGCTCCGTCGTTCGCCGATCCACGACCCCGGCAGGCATCCCTCGCAGGAGGCCGTTGTAGGTGAGGAGCTCCATCCCAGTGAGGCGCTCGAACAGGCGGAGGTCCTCTGGGACGATGCCGATCGCCCGCTTGGCCGCGACCGGATCCCGCCAGACCTCGATACCCTCGACGCAAGCCCCGCCGGCGTCGGGCCGCAGGAGCCCGGTCACCAACCGCAGCGTCGTCGTCTTCCCCGCGCCATTCGGCCCCACGAGACCGAAGAAGCTGCCACCTGGCACGTCGAGGTCGAGGAGGTTGACGGCCACCTTCTCACCGAAGCGCTTGGTCAGACCGCGGGTCGAGACGGCGGACCCATCAGGCCGACCGACGGACAGATCCGGACGAACCGGAACGATCGAGCTCTCGACAGGAACCATGCTCTTCATCCCTCGCCGCCTGCGACAGACGACCCCACGGCGCCCGTAAGTGTCCTCGGCCGGATCGTCGATGGGGTTGAGTCCGTGAGCGAGATCGAGTCTGAAGGTTCAGCTAACTGCTCGGCGGACATGCCCTCTCCGCCATCCGTGCACTCGTCCCTTCAGCAGGAACGCCGAGGTACGGAAGCCGAGTTCCCTGACCGTGGAAGGCTCCTCTCTCAGCCCGCGCACGGTGGCCGAGGGCGGGCTCGACGCGCCAGCGGCACGTCCGGCGCCGGCCAGGCCCGACGTGTCACTGCGGTCCCCATCGGAGGACGACCAGATCGCGATCATCAGCGGGCGCTTCCGCAAGGCGAGGGTGAAGCCGATCGAGAGCTAATGGCGCCTATCGCGGACTCGGAACCCTGCGGCTCGAAGACGGGGACTGAACGTCATCGGCAAGCATGTCCGCCCCCCTGACTCGGGTCGCCACCGCGCTGGGGATCTTCCTGGCAAGCATCATCCTATTCGGCCGGCTGGCTGGCTATCGGCTTGATCCGGGTCTACCTGCTCGTCGAGGACGTGTTCCTCCAAGAAGGCACGCGGACGATCCCGTGGAGCAGCATCACCCGGTATTGCGTGAACGAACGCAAAGGGCTGAGCGCCATTGGAACGGACGACGCAAAGGGGCACATCGATCCTCTCGTCTCAAGTCCCGTGAGCGGCGTGACGCGCGGGAACTGCGCGAGCGGGCCGTCCAGATGGTCTTCTGGCACCGGACGAGCACGACCAGCGGTGGGAACGATCCATCCCGTCGCCGGTCGGGTCTCCGGATCGCGACGCGCACCAGATCCAGATCCGCATGCCGGCTCCTCGCAAACAGCTGCGCGGGGCGTAAAGCTTCCGCCCCAAGCAGCCGATGGAACCTGTGCGCCGTGGAGAAGGTCCGGCCGGGACCGGGAAGGGGGCGATCCGACGGATCGCACCGATGCCCGACCTCGGTCCCGGGCGGCGACCCATACGCCCCCCACGGAGAGGAGACCGCATGGAGTTCGCCATCGAGATGCTGGCGCTGCTCGCGTTCGTTGCCCTCGGGGCCTGGGCCAGCGCCGTGCTCGATCGGAAGTGGGAGCGAAAGAGCGCGACGCACGACCTGCAGCGCGTCCCGCTAACCCCCACCGGGTCTGCGGCCAACATATCGAGGCGGGGGCGAAGGGCCCAACCCGACTGAACGGGCGTTCCACCATCGGGGATCGGGATCCCGGTCATGCCCTGGAGCTGTACGTGACCTACCCCCGCACGAACGCGCTCGAGAGCGTTCGTCCCTTTCGTCTGGTTCCCGCCGGGGGCACTCTGAGCAGGTACTTTGCATTGTGAGGGTTCGGCACGTGTGTCCCACATCGGCTCCAGGAGCTGTGTCCCGTGTCCGGGCCCGGCTCCGGCTCCCGGGCGACAGTGGCTCCGGCACCTGTGTCCCACCCTCGCCACCCCTCCTCCCGTCCTGATCTTCACTTGCGCTCGAACGAGCCAAGGGGGATCTCGCGATGCTGCAGGAGCTGTCCGTGGTTGAGCAGCGCTACCTGGCGGTCAGAGACGTGCTCGACGGAGCCAAGGTCACCGACGTCGCGGCGCGCTACGGCATCGACCGCCGGACGGTCCACCGCTGGCTCGTCCGGTACGCCAGCGAGGGGCTCGGAGCGCTCGTCGACCGCAGCTCACGCCCCGATCGGTGCCCGCGCCAGATCGCACCCGAGATCGAGGCACGGATCGTGTCGCTGCGCACCACGCACCGCGGCTGGGGCCCGCGGACGATCCTTGCCAAGTTGCGACGCGAGCTCGAGGTGCCGCCGTCGCGTTCGTCGATCTACCGCTGCCTGGTCCGTCACCGGCTGATCCACCCCAAGCCGCGCCGGCGAAGGCGGCAGGACTACAAGCGCTGGGAGCGATCACGCCCGATGGAGCTGTGGCAGATGGACGTGATGGTCAGCATCCTGCTCGAGGACCGGACCGAGTGCAAGGCGATCACCGGAATCGACGACCACTCCCGCTTCTGCGTTATCGCCAAGGTCGTGCACCGCGCAACGGCACGCCCCGTGTGCGAGGCGCTGCTGGAGGCGCTGTCGCGCTACGGCGCGCCCGATCAGATCCTGACCGACAAGCAACAAGGTCTTCACCGGCAGGCTCGCTCACAAGCCGACGACCGTCGCCTTCGACCGGATCCGCCTGCACAACGGGATCCGCCACCTGCTCACCGCGCCCTACTCGCCCACGACGACCGGCAAGATCGAGCGGCTGCACAAAACGATCCGCAAGGAGCTGTTGCAGGGCCGGCGGTTCGCGAGCATCGAGCAGGCGCAAACCGAGCTCGACGCCTGGGTGCGGCACTACAACGCCGACCGGGAGCACCAGGCGATCGGCGACGTCGCTCCGATCAGGCGCTTTGAGCTCGTGTCCCGCGCCGGCGGCGAGGTCATCGACCCCGACCCGCCAGCCGCGGTGAGACCATCGCCGCGCCGCGGTGTCACGCGACGGGTGGATCGTGCCGGGCGGATCAGCATCCTCAAGCACCGCTGCCACGTCGGCCGCCACCTGTCGGGCCAGCGTGTGATGGTGGAGTCCGCGGACGGGCTTCTGCACGTCACTCACGACGGCGTCCTGGGTGGCCACCCACGCCCGCCGGCGCCTGGAAGAAGTTCCCGCGCCTGGCGATCGGTGGTTGCCGATACGTCCGAGGTGTGATCCACGCCGGTGACTTCTGCGACGTGTTCGTCCCCCGGCATGGCCGGCAACCTCCCGCGAGCTCCTAGCGGGAGATGGACGAGCGGGAGGCGCGAGCGCGCTTCGGCGCCGCTCGCATCGCCTGGCTGCCGACGATCCGACCCGGTGGCGCCCGGCACGTCGTCCTTGTGGTCTTCGCCCTCGGCGGCGACGCCGTCGTGGCCGCCAGGCAAAGACGTACACTGCAGGAAGACGCGATCCCCGTACGTGTGGGGAGAAGCAGAAGTCACGGGGATCGCCTCCGCCGATCCCGTCCCATCGCTGGTTCCAGCGAATGCTTGATGCCCCGAGCGTGCTCCGCTCGAATCTGGCTCACGTTGGCCCCGGTTGGTCAGGGCATGAACGAGCAAAGGAGAGCACGCATGAGGCACGTACGCGTCGCGACATACGAGATCAAGAAGGGCTCTTTCCAGGAGATCGCCGATCTTGCCCAGGACGGCATGCTGCGGACGTTCCGGGACCAGCCCGGGTTCATCCGCTACGGCCTTGCCGACCTCGGTGACAAGACCTGCCTGTCGCTCAGCCTGTGGGAGACACGCAAGGACGCCGATGCGTCGGCCCCCCTGGCCTCGAACTGGGTTCGCGAGAACATCAGCGACCGGGTTGAGTTGCGGACGAACCAGATCGGCGACCTCGCCTTCTACGAGGGCGTACCCGCGAAGGTCTGATCGCCCGTCCGATGGTTCCCGGTTGCGCGTGTGCGCTGCATGAGCGTAGCCGTGAGGGGAGGGAGCCCACCTCGGTGGGCTCCCTCTCTCCGTGGGCCAGCGGCGCTGAGTCGCGAGGGTTACAGTTCGCCGGAGAGTGCGAACGTCCGGATGCGCGGTTCGACCGCGAGAGGGAGGGGACCATGAAGCGAAGGACATCCGTCGCGGCCGTCGCGGCGCTTGCGCTACTTGCGCTCACCGCATGTGGCTCGAAGGAGGCCTCGAGCGAGGCCGAAGGCGAGGGCGGAAACAACGTCGCCGTGACACTCGACGACTACGCGATCCGGCCCGAGGTGACGACCCTGTCCGCCGGAGAGGTGACGTTCAAGGTCAGCAACGCCGGCGCCACGGAGCACGAGATGGTGGTGATCCGAACCGATCTCGATCCCGCCGACATCCCCTTCGCAGACCACGAGGCGAACGAGGAGGCGCCGGGGATGACCCCGATCGGAGAAGTCGAAGAGGTGCAGCCCGGTGAGGCGCAGGACCTCGTGCTCACACTGGAACCCGGCAGTTACATCCTGCTCTGCAACCTCCCCAAGCACTTCGAGCGTGGCATGGTGACCAAGATCGAGGTCGCGTGAGGGAACGCTAAGGCCCACCGAGGCGCCGACCCCCGTCCGGAGTTCGCCCGCGCCTGGAAGGCAGAGAGAGAATGAAGTACGACTCTCACAGGACCCGGACCGAAGGATGGGCTCAGTCACTGGCGGAACCCTGAGCCCGCCTCGGGGGGCCCCTGCTCGGGTCCTCTCACGCGGGCAACCCGACCGGGCGGTACGCGCAGGCGGGATCCTCAGCCAGCGGGTCCCCGAAGGTGGCGAAGGCCCGGGCTCGCGAACCCCCGCAGGCATCGGCGAATTCGCATTCGCCGCAGCGGCCACTGAACTGGGCTCGACGGATGGCGTTCAGTGTCGGGTGCGACCGGTACACGTCCACGACGTTGTCCCTCCGGACGTTGCCGAGCCGAAGGGGCAGGAACCCCGACGGGTACAGGTCGCCGTCGTGTGATACGAACAGGATGCCCTTGCCGTCCCGAGTGCCCACGCTCTGTGCCCGGGAGGACGCGGGCGCCCCGAGTAGCTCGCGCAGGCGCTCCGTTAGACCCCGGTAGAGCGGGCCCAGGCCGAAGCCCTCGGCCGGGTCGAGGTCCGGCGCCAGTTCCTTTCGCCACGCGACGACCCGCCGGAAGAACGGCCCCTCCACCGTGCGAACGATGAACCCGTAGTGCGAGGCGTCATACAGAAAGTGCGCCACATCCTCGTTCTGCTGCGGAGTCAGCTCCTCCAGCCCGGTCCCGCGCCCGACGCGGATCAGGAAGAAGATCTCCCAGATGTGAGCGCCCCAGGACCTCAGCAGGGCGGCGACGTCGGCAAGTTCCTCGACGTTGTTCCGCATGACCGTGGTGTTGATCTGGACCGTGTGTCCCTCGGCGACGAGCAGCCGCACCGCCCCCTCGGTCATCGCGAAGTGACCCTCAACTCCGCGCACGCCCTGGTGCGTCGCCGGGTCGGCGCCGTCCAGGCTGATCGAGACCGTCCTGGCACCCGCCTCGCTCATGCGCCGGGCCGTCTCGGGGGTGAGCAGCGGCGTGACGCTTGGAGCGAAGCCGATCGGCATCCCGTACGAGCGCGCCCGCCCGGCCAGGTGAAACAGGTCGGGCCGCATGAAGGGATCGCCCCCGGTGAAGATCAAGACGGGGTACCGCGGCGTGAAGCCCCGAAGATCGTCGATGAGCCGTAGACCCTCGTCGGTGGACAGTTGCCCGGGCAGCGGCTCGCCGATAGCTTCGGCCCGGCAGTGCCGGCAGGCAAGGCGGCAGGCCTTCGTGGTCTCCCAGAACAGCAGGATGGGGGCCTGGTCGAAGTTCACCGACAACTTGGCTTCTTCTCTCCTTCCACCGCGAGCCCGATGCTCTCACATCTTCACCACCGCCGAGCTAAGGCGGAGGGAGAGACGGGGGGTTTGGCTAAGGTGGGCATGTTCACGAGAGGGGTCAAGACCCGTTCCCTCGTTTCGGTGACCATCCCAGTAGTTCGTTGGAACATTCCACAGAGACGATCGTGTACCGCGCCTCCGGCTCTTCTGCCCACCGTTTCCCCATCGTGGTCATAGCCCGTTCTCCTG
>DASWAT010000025.1:0-10854 GCA_036390995.1 Actinomycetota bacterium
AAGGGGTGGGGTCAGCTTCCTTCGGGGGGCGAAGCTCCGAACCTAAGCGCCGGTAAACGGCGGCAGTAACTATAACGGTCCTAAGGTAGCGAAATTCCTTGTCGGGTAAGTTCCGACCTGCACGAATGGCGCAACGACTTGGGCGCTGTCTCGACCAGGGACTCGGCGAAATTGCAGTACGAGTAAAGATGCTCGTTACCCGCGGCAGGACGGAAAGACCCCGGGACCTTTACTGCAACTTGGTGTTGGGTTCTGGCATGCGTTGCGTAGGATAGGCGGGAGGCTGTGAAGCCCGGACCCCGGTTCGGGTGGAGCCAACCTTGAAATACCGCCCTTCGTGTGTTGGGACTCTAACCTAGGCCCGTGATCCGGGTCGGGGACAGCGCCTGGTGGGCAGTTTAACTGGGGCGGTTGCCTCCCAAAATGTAACGGAGGCGCCCAAAGGTTCCCTCAGCCTGGTTGGCAATCAGGCGTCGAGTGCAAGGGCACAAGGGAGCTTGACTGCGAGATCGACGGATCGAGCAGGTGCGAAAGCAGGGCCTAGTGATCCGACGGCTCCTAGTGGTAGGGCCGTCGCTCAACGGCTAAAAGGTACCCCGGGGATAACAGGCTGATCGCCCCCAAGAGTCCATATCGACGGGGCGGTTTGGCACCTCGATGTCGGCTCGTCTCATCCTGGGGCTGGAGCAGGTCCCAAGGGTCGGGCTGTTCGCCCGTTAAAGAGGCACGCGAGCTGGGTTTAGAACGTCGTGAGACAGTTCGGTCCCTATCCGCCGTGGGCGCAGGAGACTTGCGGGGAGCTGCCCCTAGTACGAGAGGACCGGGGCGGACGCACCTCTGGTGTGCCAGTTGTCGCGCCAGCGGCACGGCTGGTTGGCCACGTGCGGCAGAGATAAGCGCTGAAAGCATCTAAGTGCGAAGCTTGCCCCTAGATGAGGTCTCCCACTGGGTCGACCAGGTAAGGCCCCTCGCAGACTACGAGGTTGATAGGCCGGAGGTGTAAGCACGGCAACGTGTTGAGCCGACCGGTACTAATAGGCCGAGGACTTGGCTCTTGCTCGCGCTCGCTATCGGTTCCCGAGCTCTGCTCGGGGGACGCACCCTCGACGGTCGTCCCGATCTTCGATCGGGTCACACCGTTTCGGTGGTCATGGCGGAGGGGGAACACCCGGTCCCATCCCGAACCCGGAAGTTAAGCCCTCCAGCGCCGATGGTACTGCTCGGGAGACCGAGTGGGAGAGTAGGTCGCTGCCGGAACTCCTTGCAAGAGAGCCACCTTCGGGTGGCTCTCTTGGTTTCGGGGGCGTGGCGCGCGGTGCCGGGTACGCTACTCGCACGATGCCCAAGGCCTTCCGTCCACGTCCCCTCGCTCAGCGGCGCCCCACGGCTCCGGCCCGCGCGGCACTGGCACGAGACGTCGTGGGCGAGATCAGGCGAGTGGCCCGGGTGGGGAAGGCCGATCAGGCCATCGCCCGGCTGGAGCGCGCCGTGGAGCTGCTCGAACGGGGTGACTCAAGAGGAGCGGCGAGCGAGGCGGCCAAGGCCAAGGGCCTATCGCCTCGCTCGGCCGCCGTACGCGAGGTGCTCGGCCTGGCCCTGTACGGCCAGGAACGCTGGCGCGAGGCCCTGTCCGAGATGCAGGCGTATCGTCGGATGTCCGGTCGTGCCGATCAGAACCACATCATCGCCGACTGTCAGCGTGGGCTCGGGCATCCCGAGCGCGCGGTGCCGCTGGCCGAAGAGGCCTTGGGGGCACGGGGGGTCTCGCTGACTGCGAAGGCGGAGGCGGTCATCGTGGCGGCGTCGGCCCTCGCGGACATGGGGCGATACGAGCAGGCGCTCGGGCTCCTGCGACGGGTGCGGACCCGTGAGGACGTCGCCGGACCGGAGGTGCTCCGCGTCTGGTACGTGACGGCGAGCGTGCTCGAACGCGCCGGTCGCCGGGCAGAGGCGGCCCGGGGGTTCCGCAAGATCATGCGTCACGACGCCGGCGCGTTCGATGTGGCGGAGCGTCTGGCTCAACTCGGCTGAGCGTTGCTCGAGGGGGCGGGTTCCCGATCCCGGGGACTGCCGGGTCTGCGCCCTCGCGTTCGCGACGCTTCTTCCAGTAGCGGATCAGGCCCTGGGCGTTCGCGCGGATGCTCGACAGGAGCCCGAGCCGTTCCTCGAGGGCGTCCAGGTCCAGGGACGACTCGGCGCCGGTGTCCACGTCGCGTGCGCTCTCCTGCACCAGACGCCGAGTGATCTCCTCGAGGTCGTCGGTCTCGGACAGCGCCTCTCCGACGACCGCGGACCAGTCGCGGAGCCGCCGGATCGCGACGTCGCACGTCCGGTCCACCTCCGCGATCGGCCCGAAGTGCGCGAACAGGAGCACCGACGGATGCACGCTGCGGATCCTTTCGATGCTCTCCACGCCCGCCTCGACGTCGACATCGGGGGGCGGGGTGGCGGGCCGCAGCACCGGGAGGTCCGGGAGGTGGATGCCGAGTGCGTCCCCCGTGAAGACCGCACCGGTGTGCGAGTCCACCAGCGCCACCTGGTGCGAGGCGTGGCCGGGCGTGTACAGGACCTCGAGCTCGCGATCGCCCAGCGCCACGCGGTCACGGTCGGCCAGCGTGCGCAGCCTGCCTTCGGGCACGGGGTCGACCGGTCCGAACAACCGGGCCATGTCCGCCTCTCCATACAAACGGGTCGCGCTCGCCACGAGCTTCGCGGGGTCGGCCAGATGCGGGGCCCCCCGTTCGTGGACCCACACGGTGGCGCGCGGGAAGGCCGCCGACAGCCGTCCCACGCCGCCGGCGTGGTCGAGATGGATGTGGGTCAGGACGATGTTCGCGAGGTCCTCTGCGCCCACGCCGAGCCGGGCGAGCCCTGCCCGGACCGGTTCGACCGAATGCGTCGGCCCGGTCTCGACCAGGGTGGGCTCGCGCGCCTCGAGCAGATAGGCGGCCGTGTACCGCTCGCGGCCGCCGAAGAAGGTGTCGATGGCAGTGAGGCCCGGTGCGACCGGGAAGGTGATCGGCTCCACTGGAGGGCCAGTCTATCGGCGACGCCCGTCCGAGGCCGATCTCGGTGTCGGCGCCTCCTGCTACCGTCCGACTCGGAAAGGGGGAGCCGCATGGTGACGGTCAACGTCGTCGTGCTCGCCGGAACGGTCGCCGCCGAACCGGTCGAGCGTCGCATGCCATCGGGCGACGAGGTCACCGAGCTCCGGCTCTCCGTTCCGGAGGCCGGAAAGCGCCTCCTCCCCCTCCCGGTCGCCGTGTGGCACAAGACCGTGGGCAAGCGCGCCCTCAAGGGCATCGCCAGGGGCGACGACGTGCTGGTCTACGGACAGTTGGCCAGGCGCTTCTACCGGAGCGGAGCCGGAGCCCGGAGCCTCACCGAGGTGGTGGCCACCGGGATCAAGAAGCTGGAGGTGGTGCCCGAGGAATGACCGCGGCCGCCCTGGCCGCGCCTCGACCGCTCCTGGAGGACGGGGCGGGGAAGAGGCACGGTCGTCAGGAGGAGGAGGGATCGTCCAGCGGACGAACCACCATGCCCGTCCGAGGCTTCGGCCAGAAGTAGGTGGACTTCTGCGGAAGTCGGTGGCCCCGGTCGATGACCGTACGGATCCGGGCCGCCGTGGTGGCCGGCAGGAACAGGGCCGCGGTCGCCTGCCCGGCTCGCACGGCCTCCTCGGCCTCCACCGCGTCGGGCGTGAACCACAGGTCCTCGTCCTTCCCGCCCAGGACCTGATCGTGCAGAGCGCACACCGCGGGGGGTTCCCCTTCGAGCCTGTCGACCCGGTGGACGAGCTCGCCGCCCTCGCGCGCGACGACGCCGAAGACGAGACCGTCGTCGTTCACCTCGTCCAGCACCTCCTGGAGGTCTCGGACCCGGTTGCCCCGGGCCGGAAAGGATCCCGCGGTGAGCACCCGGTGGAACGGCAGGACCGGCGGGTCCTCGGTGGCCGCGTCCACGATCAGCATCATGACCCGGTCCCAGGGCCCAGGTCCGTGGGTCGCCCGCATCTCGTCGCGGAACAGCAGCGACGTGGTGTACCGGTGGTGCCCGTCGGCGATCATGATCGATCGGTCCCGCAGGTCGTCCGCCACGGCGGCGGCGTCCTGCACGATCCACAGGAGGTGTTGAACACCCTGCTCGTCGGTCACGGCCGCCGCGGGCTCGTTCCGGCATTCCCGGTCCAGCAGGGCGTCGAGAGCCGGGCACGGCGTGGTGATCACCGCGTGGATGCTCGACAGGTTCGCCCGGATCGCCCGCACGAGCCGGAGCCGGTCCTCGACCGGCCCGGGCATCGTGTGCTCGTGTGGGACGATCGAGCCGCCCCAGTCCTCCAGCTCCACGGCGCACACGAGACCTCGGATCCGTCGGGGCGCGCCGTGCAGGACGAAGCGCATCTCGTAGGGGTAGTAGGCGGGACCGAGCGCCGGGACCAGGATCCCCTCGTCACGCCAGTGCCGGTACTCGCAGGCCGCCCGCCTATACTTGTCGGTGACGTCGCCGTCGCCCGGCAGGCTTTCGGCGAGGTCCAGCCGGATGATGTTGTGGGGGCTGGCGTCCACGAACCTTCGTTGCTCGGCGGGGGAGATCACGTCGTAAGGCGGGGTCGTGACGCGTTCCAGGGGACCGACCCGGGAGCGGTCGAAGAGCAATCCGACGAACGGTGAGACACGGGACACGGGACTGTGTATAGCAGACGGCTTCGCGACGAGACGGCCTACGACCTGTACTCCCGAGGGGTCAGGTTCCTCGCGGACGGACACCCACACCAGGCGGCCATGTTGCTGTCACGGGCCAAGCTGATCGAGCCGGACAAGGGGTCCATCCGCGCCGCGCTGGGGCGAGCCCTGTTCATGAGCGGCTGGGCGGCGCGTGCCCGACGCGAGTTCGCCAAGGCCGTCCAGATCAACCCGGCGGACGACTGGGCGCACTTCGCCCTCGCCCTCGCGTGCGAACGCACGGGCGAGCGAGCCCGAGCCATCGGCCACCTGAAGCTCGCCATCGCCATGTGCCCGGGGGTCGACGACTACCAGCGGGCCCTCCGGCGCCTCTCGGGATGATGGGCCTGCTCGAGGGCCACGACTGCGTCCTGTTCGACCTGGACGGCGTCCTGTACCGGGGCGATCGCCCGGTGCCGTACGCGGCGGAGGCCGTGCGGGCCGTTCGTGCCGCGGACAGGGCGGTGGTCTTCATGACGAACAACTCCAGCCGCACCTCCGATCGGGTGGCCGCCAAGCTGGCCGGCCTGGGGATCGCCGCCGAGCCGGACGAGGTGGTCACGTCGGCTCTGGCCACGGCCGAGCTCCTCGGGTCGCGCGGAGGGGGGAGCGTGTTCCTGGTGGGCGAGGATGGGATCCGTACGGCCCTGGCCGACGCGGGTATCCGGCTGATCGACGGCGAGCCGGAGCGCGTGGACCACGTGGTGGTGGGGTGGGATCGCTCGGTCGACTACGCGAAGCTTCGCACGGCGTGCCTGCTGGTCGAGCGAGGAGCCCACCTGGTGGCCACGAACGCCGACCCGTCCTTCCCCGCGCCCGACGGACTGTGGCCGGGCGCCGGTGCGATCCTCGCCGTCATCACCACCACCACCGGCGCCGAAGCCGAGGTGGTGGGCAAGCCGCACGCTCCCCTGTTCCGGACCGCGCTCCGGCGCGCCGGAGGCCAAACGCCGCTCGTGGTGGGGGACCGCCTCGACACCGACATCGCCGGCGCGGCGGCCCTGGGATGGGACTCACTCCTTGTCCTCACCGGCATCAGCCGGCGCGAGGACCTGGCCGGCTCCGGGCTCCAGCCGACCCACGTGGCGGACGATCTCCGCGCGCTCCTGGACGCCAGGGCCCCTCAGAAGTAGTCGGGGCGAGGGGGGACCCGGCGCAGCCGTTGCCGTTCCCCGCGACCGCGGAAGAACAGCCAGGCCACCGCCATCCCGAACGCGAACCCGCCGACGTGCGCCCAGTACGCCACGCCGCCATTCACCTCCGTGCCGAGAGAGCCGACGCCGCTGAAGAGCTGGAGGACGAACCAGGCGCCGAGGACCACCACCGCCGGTAGCTCGACCGCGGTGATGAAGAAGAAGATCACCAGCGTGTAGACGCGGGCCCTTGGGAACATCACGAAGTAGGCCCCCAGAACGGCGGCGATGGCGCCGGACGCGCCGAGGTTGGGAACGGCGGAGCTCGAGGCGAAGGCGAGCTGCAAACCGGTGGCGGCCAGCCCACCCAGCAGGTAGAAGACCGGATAGAGGATCCAGCCCAGGCGGTCCTCGACGTTGTTCCCGAAGACCCACAGGAACAGCATGTTGCCACCGATGTGCAGCCAGCTGGCATGGAGGAACATCGCGACGAAGATCGACTGCCACCAGCTCTTGTTCGGGCACCGATCCTGCAGGAACCGCTGCAGGGCAACGCCGCTTTGGGGCCCGAAGTCCTGCTCGATGGCCAGCCGGGCTGTCTCCCCCCCTTGGGCCAGGTTCGTCTGGTGCGAAACCTCCCAGGGGATCTCGGCACGGCAGAAGAAGAAGGCCTGCTGTCGGATCTGGCTACCGAAGGTGGGCTGCCAGAGCAGGAAGACCGCCAGGTTCGCAGCGATGATGCCCAGGGTGACCCAGGCTCTCCGGCTCGTGGGGTTGGTGTCCCGGATCGGGATCACGTGCGGCTCCTCGCCCGACCGACGTCGCGCGAGCCTAACAGGGTCCTTCCCCGGGCGGGCCGGTCCGCACGGGGAGGTCGGCCGGGCCCCGGAGTATCCTTGTGGTGGAACGAGGCTGGGAGGGCGTCATGGTCGTGAACGAGATGCGCAAGTACGTCGAGGCCACCCTGGAGAGGATGACTCCGGCGAAGGCCCAGGAGATGGCTCGCTCGGTGATGCAGGGCCAGGGCAAGGAGCAGGTCCAGAAGTTCGCCCAGGATCTCATGGACTGGTCGACCAAGAACCGTGAGCGGCTCACCGAGCTGATCCGGGGCGAGGTGCGCACCCAGCTCAAGGCGCTCGGCGTGGCCACCCGGGACGAGGTGGACTCGTTGAAGAAGCGGGTCCGTGAGCTCGAGCGGGGCGCCGGGCTCAAGAAGGCTGGGGCGAAGCGAACGACCGCGAAACGCACCACCGCGAAGCGCTCCGCGGCGGGCTCCAAGACGGGCTCCGAGACGGGCTCGAAGGCCACCGGCTGAGCGCGACGCGCGTGTCCCGGCGCCGGCTTGACATCGAGCTGGTCCGCAGGGGCCTGGTTCGGACCAGGGCCGAGGCGCAGACGGCGGTGCGTCGCGGGTTCGTCGTGGTGGCCGGGCGGCCGGCCGTGAAGCCGTCGTCGCTCGTCTCCACGGCCGAGGCCGTCGAGCTGGCCGGGCCACCGCGGCGATTCGTCTCGCGGGGCGGCGAGAAGCTCGAGGCCGCCCTGGAGCGCTTCGGGATCGACGTGTCGGGATTGGACTGCCTCGACGTCGGAGCCTCGACGGGCGGCTTCACCGATTGCCTGTTGCAGCGCGGCGCCGGGCGCGTGGCCGCCGTGGACGTCGGGTACGGGCAACTGGATTGGTCGCTCCGGACCGATGCCCGCGTCACCGTCCTCGAGCGGACGAACGTGCGGACGCTTGCCCTCGACGCCCTCCCGTTCGCTCCGCAGCTGGTGGTGGGGGATCTGTCCTTCATCTCCCTTCGCCTTGCCGTGCCGATCCTGGCGCGACTGGCCGATCCGGGCGCCATCTTCGTACTGCTCGTGAAGCCCCAGTTCGAGGCGGGACCCGCCGACGTCGGCAGGGGTGGCGTGGTCCGCGATCCCAAGGTGTGGCGTCGGGCGATCCAAGGTGTGATCGACGCGTGCGTAGGGGCCGGACTCGTCCCGGCCGCGGTCATGCCGTCCCCGCTGCCCGGCCCCGCTGGCAACGTTGAGTTCCTGCTGGCTGCGGGGAGCGGTGCGATGGGCCCGACGCGAGGGCCCGACCTGGACGGCGCGATCGAGGAAGGGCGCGGGATCGAGGTGCGGACGTGAAGCGGGTCGGGTTCGTCGTCCATCCCGCTCGGGAGGCCGCTGCGGAGGCGGCAAAGCGGCTCGGCGAGTGGCTGGGCGAACGGGGGATCGAGGCTCGGTGGTTCGAGGGCGCGCTCACGGAGGACGCCGTGGCGGCAACGACGTTCGCGGCCGGATTGGACCTCATCGTCTCGGTAGGAGGTGACGGGACGTTCCTGCGGGCGGCCCACGTCTCCTCGCGGAACGGCTGCCCGGTCCTCGGGGTGAAGGTGGGGAGGGTTGGGTTCCTCACGGAGGTCGATCCCGACGGGGCCACGTCCCTTCTCGAGCGGGTGATGGACGGCTCCGCGGTGATCGAGGACCGCTTGGCCGTGGTGGCCGAGTCCGCACGTGGTGCCTTCGAGCCGCAGTGGGCCCTGAACGAGATGATGGTCGAGAAGCGTGCCAGGCATCGGCTCGTGCGCCTGGCCCTGTACGTGGACGAGGTCTACGTGACGACCTTTTCCGCCGACGGGGTGATCGTGGCCACGCCCACCGGCTCCACCGCCTATTCGTTCTCGGCCGGAGGACCGATCGTGACCCCGACGATCCCGTGCTTGCTCGTGACACCGGTCGCGGCGCACATGGTGTTCGACCGGACGCTCGTCCTGTCCTCCGACGAGCACGTCACGCTCGAGGTGGTGGGCGAGGAGGCCGGATTGATCTCCGCCGACGGTAGGGAGAGCATGGAGCTCCCGGTGGGGGCCAGGGTGCGGATCGGGGCGGCGCCCAGGCCGGCTCGGGTGGTGCGGCCCGACGACGCCCCGCCCTTCCATGCGCTGGTCCGCAGCAAGTTCGACCTTCCCGACGGCGATGTCGGTATCCGAGGATAGGATCGCCGGGTGCTGCGGCAGCTGCACATCAGCGGGCTCGGCGTCCTCCACGATCTGGATCTGGAGTTCGATCCCGGCCTGAACGTCCTCACCGGCGAGACCGGTGCGGGCAAGACCATGATCACCGTCGGCCTTGCGCTCGCGCTGGGGGGCCGCGGGTCGGTCACCATGGTGCGGGCGGGGAGCAGGGCCGCGCGGGTCCAGGCGCGGTTCGACGCTCCACCGGAGGCCGAGGGCACCGGGTGGACCGAGGACGGCGAGCTGATCCTGGCTCGCTCCGTGGGTGCCGATGGCCGCAGCTCGGCCCGGGTCGGCGGGGAGCTGGCTCCGGTGTCGGCCCTCGCCGGGCTCGCCGCCTCGCTCGTCGAGATGCACGGGCAGCACCAGGGGCTGCGCCTGCTCTCGCAGGCAGCTCAGACCGACTTCCTCGATCGGTTCGCCGGCGCAGAGCACCTCAGGCGGGTGACGGCCTTCCGGCAGCTCCACCTGGAGTTGGCCTCGGTGCGGGACCGCCTCGAGGTGCTCGCGGCGGCTTCCCGCGAGCAAGAGCGACAGATCGATCTCCTCGCATACCAGGTTCGCGAGATCGAAGCCGCGGGGATCCGCCCCGGAGAGCTCGCCGATCTGGAGTCCGAGGAGTCGCGGTTGGCCCATGCCGAGACGCTGGTCGATCGGTCCGAGACGGCCCTGCGGGCGCTCTCGGGCGACTCCTCGGGGCCGGAGGGCTTGAGCTCCGCCGCGGCGGCGCTGGAGGAGGCCGGCCGGGTGGACCCACCAGCAGACGAGCTCGCGCGCCGGGCGCGGTCGTTGGCGGAGGAGGCGGCCGATCTGGCGCGCGAGGTCCGCGGATACCGGGAGGCCGTCGAGCTCGACCCGGAGCGGCTGGACGAGGTGCGCGAGCGTATCCAGGCCCTGCGAGCGCTCGAACGCAAGTACGGCGAGCGAGAGGAGGAGGTCCTCGCGTATCTGGAGGAGGCCCGGACAGGGCTCGCGTCCCTCGCTGGCTCGAACGACGAACGACAACGGCTCGCTGGGCAAGCCGAGGAGCTCGACGCGCGCACCAGGACACTTGCCGAAGAGCTTTCCGCCGCACGGGCAGACGCGTCGCCACGGCTCGCGGCGGCGGTCCAGGAGGAGTTGCGGGAGCTGGGGATGGACGGAGCCACGGTCGAGGTCGTCCTCCGAGGGCTGCCCGAGGTCGGATCCGGCGGGATGGAGCGGGTCGAGTTCCTGTTCTCCGCCGGCTCCGGCCAGCTCCCGCTGCCGCTGGCGAAGGTGGCCTCGGGAGGGGAGCTGTCGCGGACCATGCTGGCCTGCCGAAGCGTCTTGGTAGACCTCGACGACGTGCCCACCCTCGTGTTCGACGAGGTCGACGCGGGCATCGGTGGGCGGGCCGCGGCGGCGGTCGGCCGCCGCCTGGCGCGCCTGGGGCGTGTCCGTCAGGTCCTGGTGGTGACGCACCTGCCGCAGATCGCGGCGTTCGCGGACCGGCACGTCCGGGTGGAGAAGAAGGCCGGGAGCGCCTCGGCTTTCGTACTCGAGGGCTCCGAGCGGGTGGCAGAGCTCTCACGGATGCTGTCGGGGCTCCCCGCGAGCGAGACCGCCGCCCTCCACGCGGAGGAGCTCCTTGCCGAGGCTGCCAAGGCCAAGCGAGGACGAGTCGGTGCAGCCCGCACGGGCGGCGGCCCGGCTCGGAGGGGGAGTCGGGACGCCGGGTCCTGACCGGCGGGGTGCTCCTGGGTTCGGATACCCTGTTCCGTGCCTGCGATGGACGGTGACCGCCCGGCGGGCGCGACCTGGCCGTGGCGCTACCGCTCGGAGGGTCCGGGCGGCTCCGGAGCGTGGAGGCGGATGGCGACGTCGACATCGAGGTCCAGAGGCCTGCTCCGGGGGTCGCACCGGCGACCACGCCCGCACGAGGCCGTGGCCCGCGTGGATGCACGGACGAAGCGGCTCGTGCCTCGCCTGCGCACGGGCGAGATCGCCGTGATCGACCACGAGGACCTCGACCGGGTC
>DASWAT010000026.1:0-30948 GCA_036390995.1 Actinomycetota bacterium
CGTGTGGGCAGACGGTTCGGCGTCGCGAAGCATTGCACGCTCGCCACCCTCCGCCTCGACGGGTCGCCACGCATCAGCGGCATCGAGGTCGAGCTGGCGGACGACGGTCCGTGGCTCGGGATGATGCCGGGGTCCCGCAAGACGCACGACGTCCACCGCGATCCACGGGTCGCGCTGCACTGTCCCACGCTCGACACGCCTGAGGACGATCCGAGCTCATGGCCCGGCGACGCCAAGCTCGCCGGACGCGCGATCGAGGTGAGCGGAACCGGCACCGGAGAGGGCCACCGGTTCCGCATCGACCTCGCCGAGGTCGTCCTCACCCGGCTCGGGGATCCGCCCGACCATCTGGTGATCGAGTCCTGGCGTCCGGAGCGCGGTCTCGAACGGCGCGAACGACGCTGAGGGCGCACGGCGACCCCGCCGTTGTCCGGCCGGTCGGTCCGCCCCCGAGACAGGCCTCGGAGCTTGCCGGCCCGCAGCGGCGCCGGTAGCTTCGAACGTCCAGGACTCGAACGAGGAGGCCCAGCCATGGAGGACCCTGCGGAACCCGCGCTGGAACCGACCCTCGTGCTGCCGGGGGACCGGCTCCGGCCTCCCGAGGGCCAGACCTCGGGCATGGTGCGGGAGCAAGCGTTCGCCGCCGAGGACCGGTGGGTCGGCTACGTCTCGATGGATCCGGGCCTCGTCTCGGGCTGGCACCACCACGACGGGTTCACGACGTTCGTCTACGTCGCGACCGGGCTGTTCCGCGTGGAGTTCGGCGCCGACGGCTCGAAGTCCCTGCAGAGCGGTCCCGGGGCCTTCGTTCGGATCCCGCCGCACGCGATCCACCGGGAGACGAATCCGGGGAACCGCGCCAACGGCTGCGTGGTGTTTCGCACCGGGACCGGGACCGCGGTGGTGAACGTCGAGGGTCCCGCCGGATGACCAGGGGGAGGGCGGTGCGGGCGGGGCGAGTCGTCGTCCCGTTCTTGGCTCTGTCGATGGCCGCCGCGGCGTGCAAGGGCGCCACGCCGGCACCTTCGCCTGCGGAGTCCCTGTCGCCCGCCGCCACGGTCCCCGTCGCGGCACCGAGCGGATCCGCGTCGGCCGCTCCGGCCCTCCAGCCCGGAGTCACGTACGCTGCCGTGCCGCGCGAGCGGTACCTCCCGATCTACCGGCGGCCCGGAGCGACGGACTCGGCCTTCCTCCTGGACACCGAGAATGGTACGGGCCGGCTGGCCCCGCTCCTCGTCGTGGACCACCGCGGCCTCCGCGGGCGGCTGTGGCTCCAGCTCCAGCTGCCGCTCCGGCCGAACGGACTGACCGGCTGGGCGATCCCCGAGGACGTCCATCTCGTACCGCGCGACCAGGAGATCGTCGTCGACCTCTCCTCCCGGATCCTGCGGCGGATCGTGGACGGCCGCGTGACGGATCGGCTCCATGTCGGCGTGGGGATGGCCTCGACGCCCACCGCCGTCGGCACCTTCTTCGTGTGGGTGAAGGTCTCCTACGCGGACCCGGCGAGCCCGTACGGCCCGTTCGCCCTGGGGCTCTCGGGGTTCTCGCCGGTGCTGTCCGAGTGGCCGGGCGAGGGGCGGATGGCCATCCACGGCACCTCGAACCCCTACGATCGCGGACGCGAGGTCTCCCACGGGTGCGTCCGCGTGTACAACCCGCAGCTGTTGGCGCTCCGCGACGTGCCGCTCGGCACGCCCGTGGTTATCCGGCGCTGATGTCCGGCGTTGCGGGGCGGCGCGCTTGCGGGCTGCGCTAGCCTGAACGAGCCCGCGGGCTTGGGTCCCGCGAGGGTAGGGGCGACGCGACGAAGGATGGATCCCGCCAGGGTGGAGACGAACCGCGCGTCCGGGCCGCGTTCCGGCCGTCCGGGGGCGATCCGGGGCGACGGCCGGCGCCGGGTCGTGATCGAGGGCGTCTGGCCCGAGATCGATGCCGGGCGGTTCGGGATCAAGCGGGTCGTAGGCGAGGAGGTGTGGGTCGAGGCCGACGTGTTCGGCGACGGCCACGACCACGTCTCGGCCGTCCTCCTCCACCGCCACGAGCGCGACCCGAAGTGGTCCGAGACCCCGATGGCCTTCACCGGCGACGACCGGTGGCGGGTGCACTTCACCGTGACCGAGCTCGGGACGTACCGCTACACGGTCCTGGGATGGATCGACCGGTTCGGCACGTGGCGGAGCGGCCTGGGAAAGAAGGCCGAAGACGGGCAGGACGTGGCCGCGGACCTCGCGATCGGCGCCGAGATGGTCCGGGCGGCGGCCCGGCGCGCGAGCGGCCGGGACCGGGAGCGGCTGCGGCGCGCCGCCACGACGCTCCGCCGAGGGGCCCCCGAGGGCGTCGCGCTGGCCGTCGGCGAGCAGCTCGCGAGGCTGATGGAGGCGTATCCGGACCGGCGGTTCGCCACCACGTACGAGCGCGAGCTGATCGTCACCGTGGACCGCGAGCGCGCCCGCTTCTCCTCCTGGTATGAGCTGTTCCCTCGCTCCACCTCTGCGAAGCCGGGCCGCCACGGGACGCTCGGCGACGTGATCGCCCGGCTCCCGTACGTGGAGGAGCTCGGGTTCGACGTCCTGTACCTGCCGCCGATCCATCCGATCGGGCGGGTCCACCGCAAGGGCCGGAACAACGTCGAGACGCCCCAGCCCGCCGACGTGGGGAGCCCCTGGGCCATCGGCAGCGAGGAGGGGGGGCACACCGACGTCCACCCCGAGCTCGGCACGCTGGATGACTTCGATCGGCTCGTGCGCGCCGCCTCGGCCCGCGGACTCGAGGTGGCCCTGGATATCGCGTTCCAGTGCGCGCCCGACCACCCGTGGGTCCGCGAGCACCCGCAGTGGTTCCGTCACCGGCCTGACGGGACCGTGCGGTACGCGGAGAACCCGCCGAAGAAGTACGAAGACATCTTCCCGCTCGACTTCGAGACCGCCGACTGGCGCGCGCTGTGGGAGGCCCTGCGCGACGTCTTCCTGTTCTGGGCCGGGCACGGCGTGCGGATCTTCCGCGTGGACAACCCGCACACGAAGCCGTTCCGGTTCTGGGAGTGGGCGATCGCCGAGGTGAAGGCGCGGTACCCCGACGCCATCCTCCTGTCGGAAGCGTTCACGCGCCCCAAGCTGATGTACGGGCTGGCCAAGCTCGGTTTCACGCAGTCGTACACGTACTTCGCCTGGCGGACCGGCAAGGAGGAGCTCACGGACTACCTGACCGAGCTCACGCGCACCGGCGCCGCGGAGTTCTTCCGGCCGAGCTTCTGGCCGAACACGCCGGACATCCTGACCGAGGAGCTCCAGGATGGAGGCAGGGCGGCGTTCGTGAGCCGTCTGGTGCTGGCGGCCACGCTGTCGTCGAACTACGGGATCTACGGGCCGGCGTTCGAGCTGATGGAGCACGAGCCGAGGGAGCCGGGCTCGGAGGAGTACCGGCACTCGGAGAAGTACGAGCTCCGGCACTGGAACCTGGAGCGGCCGGACAGCCTGCGTGACATCATCGCGAGCGTGAACCGCATCCGGCGTGAGAACCCTGCGCTGCAGACGAACCAGACACTGCGCTTCCACGGGATCGACAATCCCGCGCTGCTCGCCTACAGCAAGGTCACCCGGGACCGGACGAACGTGGTGCTGATGATCGTGAACCTCGATCCGGAGCACGTGCAGTCGGGGTGGACGGACCTCGCGCTGTGGGACCTCGGCGTGGACGCGAGCAGGCCGTTCGAGGCGGTGGACCTGTTCTCGGGTGACCGGTTCGTTTGGCGGGGGGCTCACAACTTCGTGAAGCTCGACCCGGCCGCCGTGCCGGCTCACGTCCTCTCGGTTCGCCCCCTCGAGGTGGAGGCCGCGGAGGGCACGACCACCGCACGGGCGACCGCCCCACGGGCGACCCCCGGGGAGGCGACCGTCACGTGAGCGAGCGCGCGCCCGACCTCGAGGCCGAGGAGGCCCTCTGGTACAAGGACGCGGTCCTGTACGAGCTGCACGTGCGCTCCTACCACGACGCGAACGCGGACGGGATCGGGGACTTCCGGGGTCTGCTGGAGAAGCTCGACTACCTGCAGGACCTCGGGGTCACGGCCGTGTGGCTCCTGCCGTTCTACCCGTCGCCGCTCCGGGACGACGGGTACGACATCGCGGACTACTACGCCATCCACCCGAACTACGGCACGCTGCGCGACTTCCGGCTGTTCTTGCGCGAGGCGCACCGCCGAGGCCTCCGGGTGGTGACCGAGATGGTCATGAACCACACCTCGGACCAGCACCCCTGGTTCCAGCGGGCCCGGCGCAACCCGGCCGGCAGCGCACACCGGAGTCGGTACGTGTGGTCGGACACGCCCGACCGGTACCGCGAGGCCCGCATCATCTTCAAGGACTTCGAGGCCTCGAACTGGTCGTGGGACCCCCTGGCGAAGGCGTACTACTGGCACCGGTTCTACGGCCACCAACCCGACCTGAACTACGACGACCCCGACGTGCGCAAGGCCATGCTCCGTGTGGTCGACCACTGGTTCGAGATGGGCGTGGACGGCATGCGCCTGGACGCCGTGCCGTACCTGTTCGAACGGGAGGGCACGAACTGCGAGAACCTCCCCCAGACCCACGCCTTCCTGAAGGAGGTTCGGGCGCACGTCGAGCAGAAGTACCGCGGGCGGATGCTCCTGGCCGAGGCGAACCAGTGGCCGGAGGACGCCGTGGCCTACATGGGCGAGGGCAACGAATGCCACATGGCGTTCCACTTCCCGCTCATGCCGCGCATGTTCATGGCCCTGCAGATGGAGGACCGGTTCCCCATCATCGACATCCTGGACCAGACGCCTCCGATCCCCGAGACGGCTCAGTGGGCTCTGTTCCTGCGCAACCACGACGAGCTCACGCTCGAGATGGTCACCGACGAGGAGCGCGACTACATGTACCGGGTCTACGCGCGCGATCCGCAGGCGCGGATCAACCTCGGGATCCGACGGCGGCTGGCGCCCCTGCTCGGCAACGACCGCCGCGTGATCGAGATGGTGAACGGCCTGCTGTTCTCGATGCCGGGCACGCCGGTCATCTACTACGGCGACGAGATCGGCATGGGCGACAACATCTACCTGGGCGACCGCGACGCCGTGCGGACGCCGATGCAGTGGAGCGCCGACCGCAACGCCGGGTTCTCGCGGGCCAACCCCCAGCAGCTCTACCTGCCGGTGGTGATCGATCCCGAGTACCACGCCGAGGCCATCAACGTCGAGTCCCAGCAGAACAACCCGCACTCGCTCCTGTGGTGGATGAAGCGGCTCATCGCGCTCCGCAAGCGGTACCGGGCGTTCGGGCGCGGCTCCTTGCAGTTCCTGTACCCGGAGAACCGCAAGGCGCTCGTGTTCCTTCGGACGTACGAGGACGAGCGGATCCTCGTGGTGGTGAACCTGTCCCGCGCGGTCCAGTACGTGGAGCTCGACCTGTCGGCCTTCCGGGGCATGGTCCCGCTCGAGCTGTTCGGCGGGACCGAGTTCCCCCCGATCGGGGAGCTGCCGTACTTCCTCACCGTGGGCCCCTACTCCTTCTACTGGTTCCTGCTGCAGCCGCAGACCGCCGAGGAGATCGCGGCCGGCGCGCGGAGACCGCCGGCGATCGAGGTGGCCGGCGCGTGGCATACGATCTTCGGGCCGCGCAACCGCAAGGCGCTCGAGGATGCGCTCCCGAGCTGGCTCCAGGGCCGCCGGTGGTTCGGGGGCAAGGCCCGGCGGGTCAAGTCGGCGGAGCTCATGGACGCGGTCCCCGTGCAGGCGGACTCGGGGAAGGTTCGGGGAGGCCGGGCGGTCGGGTACGTCTGCCTGGTGCAGGTGGAGTACGCGGACGGCGACCCCGAGACCTACGTCCTGCCGCTCGCGTGCGCGTCGGTGGAGGACACGCGCGAGCTGCTCGAGCACGAGCCGCAGAACGTCGTGGCCCGACTCCGGATGCGCGAAGGGGAGCGGGCGCTGTACGACGCGATGCAGAACCCCGAGTTCGCGGCGGTCCTGCTGGACGCGGTGCGGCGGCGCCGGAAGTTCGCCGGGGCGGCCGGCCGGCTGGAGGCCGCGCCGACGAGGGTCTTCCGGGCACTCCGCGGCCCCGTCTCCGAGTCCCTCGAGCCGCGCGCGATGGCGGCGGACCAGACGAACACGTCGGTCGCGTTCGGCGACCGGCTGGTGCTGAAGCTCTTCCGCCGGACCGAGGAGGGGCCGAACCCCGACCTTGAGATCGGGCGGTTCCTCACCGAGCGGACACGGTTCGAGCAGGTCCCGCCGGTGGCCGGCGGGCTCGAGTACCGGCGGGGCAGGGCCCCGGCGCTCACGCTCGGGATCGTGCACGGCTTCGTCCCGAACGAGGGGGACGCCTGGAGCTTCACGCTCGACGCGGTGCGAGGGTACCTGGAGCGCGCCCAGGCCCGTCCGCTGGAGGACCTCGAAGGGGTCCACGTACCGCCGAACCCGATGGAGGCCGTTGACCTCGAGCCCGCGCCGGTGGCGCTGGAGACGATCGGCGCCTACCTGGAAGCCGTCCGAACGCTGGGCGTTCGCACGGCCGAGCTCCACCTGGCCCTGGCCTCGGACCCCGAGGATCCGGCGTTCGCGCCCGAGCCGGTCACCGGCCACTACCAGCGCTCGCTCTACCAGTCGATGCGGGCCACGGCGAACCGCGTGTTCCAGCTCGTGCGCTCGGAGCGCGGGCGTCTCCCCGAGGCCGAGCGCATCCTGGAGCTCCAGTCCGAGATCCTGAGCCGCTTCCACGCCGTCCTCGAGCCGAAGCTGACGGCGTACCGCGCGCGGATCCACGGCGACTTCCACCTGGGGCAGGTGCTCTACACGGGCAAGGACTTCGTGATCATCGACTTCGAAGGCGAGCCTGCCCGGCCGGTGGGCGAACGACGCTTGAAGCGGCTGGTGCTCCGCGACGTCGGGGGCATGCTGCGCTCGTTCCACTACGCGGTGAGCACGCCCGTGCTCGGCCGTCCCGGCCTGCCCGCGCCGGAGGAGGCGTCGGCGCTCCGCCCGTGGATGCGGCTCTGGTACTCGACGGTGTCGGCCGCCTACCTGCGCGCGTACCTGGAGACGGCGGGTGAGGCCGTGTTCGTCCCAAGGTCCCGGGAGGAGTTCTCGGTCCTGCTCGACGCCTACGCGCTGGAGAAGGCCCTGTACGAGGTGGCGTACGAGGCCAACAACCGGCCGGACTGGCTGAAGATCCCCGTGGGCGGGATCCTCGAACTGTTGGGGGTCGCGGACTGAGGGCCCCCGACGACGGCACGGCCGCCGCCCTCGCGGAGCTGGCCCGGCTGCACGGCGTCCAGGGCAGCTACGTGGACCTGGGGGGGCGTCGCCGCCGCGCGTCCCGGGACGCGACGCTCGCCGTCCTGCGAGCCCTCGGAGCGCCGGTGGATCGCCCGTCGGACGTGCCGGAGGCGATCCGGGAGCGGCGCGAACGGCTGTGGGGACGCCCGGTCGAACCGGTGGCCGTGGCCTGGGACGGGACGGCGGGTCCGGTCGAGCTTCGGCTGCCGGCCCGTCCGAGGCGCGCATCCGTGTCGGTTCGTCTGGAGCTCGAAGACGGCGGCGAGGTCCGCGAGTGGCGCCGGCGGATCGACGACCTGCCGGTGCCGCCGCCGGCGCCGGGTGGACCGCCGTTCGGTACCCGGCGCGAGCTGGACCTGGCCGCCCCGCTGCCGCTCGGCTACCACCGGCTCACGGTCGACGCCGGCGGCCGGAGCTCGTCCTGCCTGGTGATCTCGGCGCCGCGCTCGGCCGCGGCGGGTGTTCCCTCCGGCGCGTGGGGGGTGTTCCTGCCCCTGTACGCGCTGCGCTCGCGACGCGATTGGGGCGTGGGGGACTTCACCGACCTGAGCGCGTTCCTGCGGTGGGTCGAGGAGCTCGGAGGGCATGTGGCAGGCACGCTCCCGCTGTTCGCGGCGTTCCTGCGCGACCCGGTCGAACCGAGCCCGTACTCGCCGGTCAGCCGCCTGTTCTGGAACGAGCTGTTCGTCGACGTCGAACGGGTTCCCGACCTCGAAAGAAGTGCCGAGGCTCGCCGGATGCTCCGGTCCGCGCGGACCCGGCGCGTCCTGGCGCGCCTACGTGAGGGTCCGCTCGTCGAGCACCGGGAGGTCGCGGCGCTGAAGCGCCGCGTGCTCGAGGTGCTGGCGAGGGAGGTCCAGGGATCGGCGTCCCCCCGGCGGGAGGCGCTGGAGGCGTTCGCCCGGGAGCAGGCCTCGCTCGACGACTACGCGCGGTTCCGGGCGGCCGGCGAGCGGTGGGGCGTGAATTGGCGGGTCTGGCCCGGCCCTTCCAGGGACGGGCGGCTCGAGCCCGCGGACGTGGCCGAGGACGCCTGGCGGTACCACCGGTACGTGCAGTTCGTCGCCGACGAGCAGCTCTCGGGGGTGCGCTCCTCGAAGGATGGCGGCGGCCTGTACCTCGACATGCCGCTCGGCGTGCATCCCGACGGCTACGACGTCTGGCGCGAGCGCGAGCTGTTCGCACAGGGCGTCTCGACGGGCGCACCGCCCGACGACTTCTTCCTGGGGGGCCAGGACTGGGGGTTCCCGCCGCCGCACCCCGACCGGATCCGGGAGGAGGGCTACCGGTACCCGATCGCATGCTTGCGCAGGGCGATGGCCCACGCCGCGGCGCTCCGGATCGATCACGTGATGGGTCTGCATCGTCTGTACTGGGTGCCCCACGGGTTCGGGGCCGACCAGGGTCTGTACGTGCGGCACCACCCGGACGAGTGGCAGGCCATCGTTGCCCTCGAGTCGCACCGTGCCGGCACCTCGGTCGTGGGGGAGGACCTCGGGACCGTGCCCCCGCCGGTCCGAGCGGCGATGCGCCGGCACGGCCTGCTCCGGAGCTACGTCCTGCAGATGGAGGCGGGACCCTCGGCACCGCTGCGGCCGCCGTCGCCCCGATCCCTCGCGTCGGTGAACACGCACGACATGGCGCCGTTCGCCGCGTGGTGGCGGGGGCTCGACGTCGAGGAGCGCCGATCGCGGGGGTGGCTCTCGGACGCCGAGGCCGCCGCCGAGATGGAACGCCGGGTCGCGACCCGAACGAGCCTGCTCGGCGAGCTCGGGCGGCTCGGGCTCCTCGCCGCGGGGGAGCAGGACGGGGCTGGGGTGATCCGCGCCTGCCTGGCCTTCCTGGCGTCGTCCCCCGCGCGCGTGGTGGTGGCGAACCTCGAGGACCTGTGGGGCGAGACGGAGCCGCAGAACCGCCCTGGGGTCGGCGACGAGGCGAACTGGCGGCGGCGCAGCGCGCATGCGCTCGAGGAGCTTCCCCGGCTCTCCGGCGTCGCCGATACACTGACCGAGGTGGGGGCGCTCCGGCGACGGACCAGGCGGACGACCGCCGTTCGACGGCGGGACGAGGCGGCACGGGCGAGATGAGCGATCGCGCCGCCGTCCGGCACGACGTCTCGCTGCTGTCCGACGACGACCTGTTCCTGTTCAACGAGGGTACCCACGCGCGGCTCTACCGCCGGCTCGGTGCGCACGTCCTCATGCGCGACGGCGTCTCGGGAACGTACTTCGGCGTCTGGGCCCCCGATGCCGAGCAGGTCTGCGTGGCCGGTGACTTCAACGGCTGGAGCCGAGAGGCAGACCCGCTGCGGCCGCGAGGGGACTCCGGCATCTGGGAGGGGTTCGTGCCGGGGGTGGGCAAGGGCGCGCTGTACAAGTACCACGTCGTCTCTCGCCTCGGCGGGTTCGAGGTCGACAAGGCCGACCCCTTCGCGTTCATGGCGGAGACACCGCCGAAGACGGCGTCGGTCGTGTGGACGCTCGAGCACGAGTGGCGCGACGACGCGTGGATGCGCGGGCGACACCGGGCCAACGCGCTCGAGGCGCCGATCGCGATCTACGAGGTCCACCCCGGCTCGTGGATGCGCGGGGACGGCGACCGCATGCTGACCTATCGCGAGCTCGCGCCGCGCCTGGCCGAGCACGCGAAGGAGCTCGGCTTCACGCACGTGGAGCTCCTGCCGGTGATGGAGCACCCGTTCTACGGCTCGTGGGGCTACCAGACGACGGGGTACTTCGCGCCCACCAGCCGGTACGGCACCCCGCAGGACTTCATGGCGATGGTCGATCACCTGCACCGCGAGGGGGTCGGCGTGATCCTGGACTGGGTGCCCTCGCACTTCGCCACCGACGAGCACGGCCTCGGTCGCTTCGACGGCACGCACCTGTACGAGCACGCCGATCCCCGGCTGGGGTTCCACCCGGACTGGGGGAGCTACGTCTTCAACTACGGGCGCAATGAGGTCCGGAGCTTCCTACTGTCGAGCGCGATGCACTGGCTGGACACCTACCACGCCGACGGGCTTCGCGTGGACGCGGTGGCGTCGATGCTCTACCTCGACTACTCGCGGGGGCCCGGGGAGTGGATCCCGAACCGGCACGGCGGCCACGAGAACCTCGAGGCCATCGACCTCCTGCGTCAGCTGAACGTCGCGGTGTACCGGGACCACCCCGGGGTCCAGACGTACGCCGAGGAGTCCACGGCCTGGCCTCGCGTGTCGCGACCGGTCGAGTTCGGGGGCCTTGGCTTCGGCTTGAAGTGGGACATGGGGTGGATGCACGACACGCTCGAGTACCTCGCGCACGAGCCGGTCCACCGCCGGTACCACCACGACCGCATCACGTTCCGGATGCTCTACGCCTTCAACGAGAACTTCGTCCTGCCGCTCTCACACGACGAGGTGGTCCACGGGAAAGGATCCCTGCTGTCGAAGATGCCGGGCGACGGATGGCAGAAGTTCGCGAACCTCCGCCTGCTGTTCGCGTACATGTACGCGCAGCCGGGGAAGAAGCTGCTGTTCATGGGCGACGAGTTCGGACAGTGGAGCGAGTGGGACCACGACCGGTCGCTCGACTGGCACCTGCTGGAGCACGAGCGGCACCTTGGGGTGCGCCGGCTGGTCGCCGACCTCGGCCGGCTCTACCGGGAGCAGCCGGCGCTGCACGAGCTCGACTGCGACCCCGCCGGGTTCGAGTGGGTGGACGCGGCCGACGCGGCCGCGAGCGTGATGAGCTTCCTGCGCAAGTCCTCTTCCGGCGCCCCGCCCGTGCTCGTTGCGTGCAACTTCACGCCGGTGGCCCGCCGCGGGTACCGGATCGGCGTGCCCTCGGCGGGCACCTGGCGCGAGCTCGTGAACAGCGACGCCACCGGCTACGGCGGGAGCGGCCAGGGGAACCTCGGAGCCGTGACCGCCGAGGACCAGCCCGCGCACGGACGTCCCTGGTCGGTGAGCCTCACGCTGCCGCCGCTCGCCTGCGTGTTCCTCACGGGATCCTGAACGCGGTGCTCGATCCGTTCTCCGCCCCCCTCGGTGCCACACCCCTGCCGGACGCCGGCTGCGCGTTCGTCGTGTGGGCCCCGTTCGCCCGGCGCGTGGAGCTCCGGCTGCTGGACCCCGCGGAGCGAACGGTCGCGCTCGAACCGGGCGATCGCGGGTACCACGCGGCGATCGTGGAGGCGGTCGACGACGGTGCCCGGTACCTGTGGTCGCTCGACGGCGGCGAACCGGCGCCGGATCCGGCGTCCAGGAGCCAGCCCGAGGGCGTCCACGGACCGTCGGCCGTGGTGGACCGGTCGGTGTTCGCGTGGACGGACGATGGGTGGTCGGCGCCGCCGTTCGGCGAGCAGGTCCTCTACGAGCTCCACGTGGGGACCTTCACCGACGAGGGGACGTTCTCCGGGGCCCGCGCCGAGTTGGATCGCCTTGTCGATCTTGGGGCGACGAGCATCGAGCTCATGCCGGTGGCCCAGTTCCCCGGCGAGCGCAACTGGGGCTACGACGGCGTGTTCCCATACGCGGCGCAGGGCTCGTACGGCGGGCCCGCGGAGCTCCAGCGGCTGGTCGACGCGTGCCACGCGGCCGGGATCGCGGTGTTCCTCGACGTCGTCTACAACCACCTTGGGCCCGAGGGCAACGTGCTGCCGCGGTTCGGGCCGTACTTCACCGACCGGTACCGGACCCCGTGGGGCGACGCGCTGAACGTCGACGGCGCGGGCAGCGATGAGGTCCGGCGGTTCTTCGTGGACAACGCGACGTACTGGCTGGAGGAGCTCCACGTGGACGGCCTTCGGCTGGACGCGATCCACGCGATCGTGGACCAGACCGCCCGCCCGTTCCTCGCCGAGCTCGCGGCCTCGGTGGCCGACCTGTCCGAGCGGATCGGCCGACGGCTGTTCGTGATCGGCGAGACGCCCGAGAACGACGCGCGCCTGGTCACGCCGCGCGAGCTCGGCGGTCTGGGTCTCGACGCGCTGTGGAGCGAGGGGTTCCACCATGCGCTGCATGCGCTCGTGACCGGGGAACGCGAGGGCTACTACCAGGACTACGGTTCGCTCGAGCAGGTGGCCGCCGCGATGTCGGAGGGATGGGTGTTCGCCGGGCAGTACTCGAGCTTCTGGGGACGGCGCCACGGCAGCTCGCCCCGCCCGGTACCGCCCGACCGGTTCGTCGTGTACGCGCAGAACCACGACCAGGTGGGCAACCGCGCGGGAGGCGAGCGGCTGTCGCAGCTGGTGCCGTTCGAGGATCTGAAGCTCGTGGCCGGCCTGCTGCTGCTGTCGCCGTTCGTCCCGATGCTCTTCATGGGCGAGGAGTACGGCGAGCTCGCGCCGTTCCCGTTCTTCGTGAGCCACTCCGAGCCCGAGCTGGTCGAGGCCGTTCGCGCCGGCCGGAGCGAGGAGTTCGCCGCGTTCGGGTGGAGGCAGGAGCCGCCGGATCCCCAGGACGTCCGGACGTTCCTGGACGCGAAGCTCCGTTACGAGCTCATGGATCGGGAGCCGCATCGCCACCTCCTGGCTCTGCATCGGCAGCTGCTGCGTCTCCGGCGCGAGCGTCCGGCCCTCCGCACCTCGACGAAAGAGGGCCTGGAGACCTGGGCGGATTCGCGGGCGGGCATCCTGCACCTGCGCCGCCGCACCGAGGACGACGAGGCGGTCGCCTCCTTCCACTTCGGGACCGAGCCGGCCCCGGTGACGCTGCCGGAAGGTGCTTGGACCCTGGCGGTGGACTCCGCGGATCCGCGGTGGGGCGGCCCCGGCGACAGCGTGCCCCGGGCGCTCCGAGGTCCCTCCGACCGGGTCGTGGTCGCGTCTCGGAGCTTCGTGGTGTTCGTGCGCGAGGGACGGGCCTGACGTGCGCGTGTGGCCCGGAACGCCGACCCCGCTCGGCGCCACGTGGGACGGGCAGGGCGTGAACTTCGCGCTGTTCTCGCAGAACGCCGAGGCCGTGGATCTCTGCTTGTTCGACACCCCGGATCAGGAGCACGAGTCGCAGCGGATCCGCCTGCGGGAGCGCACCGACTTCATCTGGCACACGTATCTGCCCGACGTGCGCCCCGGGCAGACCTACGCCTATCGCGTGCAGGGGCCGTACGAGCCCGAGGCCGGTCATCGGTTCAACCCGTCGAAGCTGTTGGTGGATCCGTACGCGAAGGCGATGTCCGGATCGGTGCGGTGGGACGACGCGCTCTACGGCTACACGATCGGCCATCCCGATGAGGACCGCTCGCGCGACGAGCGGGACAGCGCGCCGTTCCTGCCGAAGAGCCTCGTGGTGGACCCGGCGTTCACCTGGGGGCACGACCGTGCACCGCGCACGCCGTGGAACCGCACGGTGATCTACGAGTGCCACGTGAAGGGGATGACGAAGCTGCATCCGGCCGTGCCCGACGAGCTCCGGGGGACGTACCTCGGGCTGGCCTCGGACCCGGTGATCGACCACCTCCTCTCGCTCGGGGTCACCGCGGTGGAGCTGCTGCCGGTCCACCAGGGCGTCGCGGACCGATACCTGGTGGAGAAGGCCCTCACGAACTACTGGGGCTACAACTCGATAGGCTTCTTCGCCCCCGACGCGCGGTTCTCCACCGCCGGCGGCGGCCGCCAGGTGGCCGAGTTCCAGAGCATGGTCCGGGCGTTCCACGAGGCCGGCCTCGAGGTGATCCTCGACGTCGTCTACAACCACACCGCCGAGGGCAACCACCTGGGGCCGACGCTGTCGTTCCGGGGGATCGACAACGCGTCGTACTACCGGCTGATCCCCGACAACGGCCGCTACTACATGGACTTCACGGGCACGGGTAACAGCCTGAACGTGCTGCACCCCAGGACGATCCAGCTGATCGCCGACAGTCTCCGCTACTGGGTCCAGGAGATGCACGTCGACGGGTTCCGGTTCGACCTGGCGCCGGTGCTTGGGCGCGAGCCGATGATGGTCGATCCCGGCGGGACCTTCTTCGACGTCGTGATGCAGGACCCCGTGCTCTCCAAGGTGAAGCTCATCGCCGAGCCGTGGGACCTCGGGCACGACGGGTACCAGGTGGGCCGGTTCCCGCCCGGGTGGGCCGAGTGGAACGGCAGGTACCGCGACTGCATCCGGCGGTTCTGGAAAGGCGAGCCCGGACAGGTCCCCGAGCTCGCGTCCCGGCTCTCGGGCTCGGCGGACATCTACCAGGGGAGCGGACGGCGGACGTACGCGTCGATCAACTTCGTCACCGCCCACGACGGGTTCACGCTGGACGACCTCGTGAGCTACGAGCAGAAGCACAACGAGGCCAACGGCGAGGGCAACCGGGACGGCGCCGACGACAACCACAGCCGCAACTGGGGCGCCGAGGGTCCCACCGAGTCCACCCGGATCACCGCGATGCGCGAGCGCATGAAGCGCAACTTCATCGCCACCATCGTGTTCTCCCAGGGCGTCGCGATGGTGCTGGGCGGCGACGAGATGGGCCGGACCCAACAGGGGAACAACAACGCGTACTGCCAGGACAGCGAGATCAGCTGGGTCTCGTGGAACCCCTCCCAGCGCGATCGCGAGCTCCTGCGGTTCACGCGTTCGGTGCTTCGGATGTTCCGCGCGAACCCCGTGCTCCGGCGCCGGAGCTTCCTCACCGGCCAGCAGATCGGCGGCAACGGGATGAAGGACCTCATGTGGGTCCGGCCCGACGGGCAGGAGATGCAGGAGGAGAACTGGAACGATCCCGCCACGCACATCCTCGGCATGCTCCTGGCGGGCCAGGCCACGGACGAGGTCGACCAGCGGGGGCGTCCGGTGATCGGCAACACGGTGCTGCTGCTGCTGAACGGCGGCGCGAGATCGCGACGATTCGTCCTGCCGAAGGTGGAGGGCCCGGGCCTGTGGCAGGAGCTCATCAACACCGCTCGCCCGGGATCTCGCGTGGTGAAGACCGGCACCGTGAACCTGGTGGCGCACTCGCTGATGCTGCTGCGCTACGGCGAGGAGCGGACGCGGCGGTGAGCCGGCGCCCGCCGCCCGCACCGCGGCGGCCGGTCGCCACGTACCGGCTGCAGCTCCGTGGTGGCGTGGACTTCCGACGAGCGAGACGTCTGCTGCCGTACCTCGAGCGGCTCGGCGTGAGCGATCTGTACCCGTCGCCGCCGTTCGCCGCCGAGGAAGGGAGCGCGCACGGCTACGACGTCGTCGACCCCACGCGGATGGACCCGGCGCTCGGGGGGCGCCGTGGCTTCGAGACGCTCGGGCGCGAGCTCCGCGAGCGGGGGATGGGGCTGCTGCTCGACATCGTGCCGAACCACATGGCGGCGAGCCCCGGCAACCCGTGGTGGCAAGACGTCCTCCGCCGCGGCCGGGGCTCGCCCTTCGCCCGCTTCTTCGACATCGACTGGACCGCGCCCGGGGCGCACGGCAAGGTCCTGCTGCCGGTGCTCGAACGGCCGGTCCGCGACCTGCTCTCGGAGGGCGCGTTCACCGTCGAGACCGAGGGTCCGCAGCCGGTGCTCGTGTGCGGCGGGCTCCGGCTGCCGCTGTCGCCGGTCTCCGAGCGGGCCGTGCGCGAGCGGGGCCTGGGCTGGTGGAGGCGGGACCGGGCCGCTCCATCGCGGGTTGCGGCGTTCCGCGAGCTCCTCGCCGTGCAGCACTACCGGCTGCTCCGGTGGCGCGATGGGAACCGCCGGGTGAACTACCGGCGCTTCTTCGACGTGTCCGCTCTGGTCGCGCTCCGCGAGGAGGACCCACGGGTCTTCGACCGCGTGCACGCCGCGATCGGGCGTCTGGTTCGGGAGGGCACGGTCACCGCGCTCAGGGTGGACCACCTGGACGGGCTGTGGGACCCGGCCGCCTACCTGTACCGGCTCCGCGCGAAGTCCCGGATCCCCTTCCTCGCGGTCGAGAAGATCCTCGAACGCGAGGAGTCCCTTCCCCGCGCCTGGCCGGCGGACGGTGCCACCGGCTACGGCATCCTGAACGACCTCGGCGACCTGTTCGTGGACGCCGAGGGCTGGCGCGAGCTCGAGGAGGTGTGGGGCGGTCTTCGCGGCGCACCTCCGCTCGCGTTCGACGAGGTGCGTGTGGCGTCGCGGCGGCGGGTGCTCGAGGAGCTGTTCGGCGCCGAGGTCGGCGCGCTGGTCCGGCGGCTGGAACGGCTGGGGCGTGCCGCCGGGGAGCCGCTCGGGGCCGACGAGCTGCGGGACGCGCTCGTCGAGGTCACGTCGGCGCTCGACGTGTACCGGACCTACGTCGACGCCCACGGCGTACCGGAGCAGGACCGGCGCCGGATCGAGGCCGCGGTTCGGCGCTCACGGCGGAAGATCCCCGAGGGGTCCCGGCCCGGGCTCCGGTTCCTCCGCCGGGTGCTGCTCCTGGACGTCCCCGCCGGTGCGCCGGCGCAGACGCGAGCCGCCTGGATCCGGTTCGTCGCACGGTGGCAGCAGCTGTCCGGGCCGGCCGCGGCCAAGGGCGTGGAGGACACGGCGCTGTACCGCGACGTCCGGTTGCTGTCGAGGAACGAGGTGGGCGGTGATCCGGGCGCCGAGCCGATCTCGGTCGCGGCCTTCCACCGCCGGATCGGGGAGCGGCGCGAGGGCCTTGCGCCGCTCATCTCGACCTCGACGCACGACACGAAGCGCAGCGAGGACGTCCGCGCCCGGATCGCCGTGCTCTCGGAGATGCCGGATGCGTGGCGGACCCATGCCGCTCGCTGGATGCGGGCGAACCGCCGGCTCCGATCCCTGGCGGGCGGCCGAACCGTCCCCGACGCCGACGAGGAGCTGTACCTGTACCAGACGCTCCTCGGCGCATGGCCCCTCGAGGGCGACCTCGACGCGTTCGCCGGACGGATCCGCGAGCACGTCGTGAAGGCCGCCCGCGAGGCGAAGGTGCACACGGACTGGCTGGATCCCGACCTCGAGCACGAGGCGGCGCTCGCGAGCTTCGCCGCGGCGGCGATCGGCAACGAGCGGTTCCTCCGTCACTTCCTTCCGCTCCAGCGAACGGTGGCGTTCCACGGCGCGATGAACTCGCTCGGGCAGGTGGTGCTGCGGTCGGCGCTGCCGGGGGTGCCCGACGTCTACAACGGCGCCGAGACCTGGAACCTCAGCCTGGTCGACCCGGACAACCGCCGGCCGGTCGACTTCGCGAAGCTCGCGCGCATGCTGGCCTGGCTCGATCGCCTCGAACGGCGGAACAGGGCGGGGACGGCACGCGAGCTGCTCGACGCCTGGCCGGACGGCCGGGTGAAGCTGTACGTGGTGAGCCGCTCGCTGCGACTGCGTCTGGACGTGCCGGAACTGTTCCTCGACGGCCGGTACCTCCCGGTCGCGGCCCATGGCTCGCGGGCCGGGCACGTGGTGGCGTTCGCCCGGCGCCTCGAGGACCGGTGGGCGCTCGCGGTGGCGCCCCGGCTCACCCTGCGGCTCGCGGGGCCGGGCCGCCCACCGCTGGGAGAGCGGGTCTGGGCCGATACCACGCTCGAGCTCCCACGGGAGGCCCCGCCGGTCTGGCGGGACGTGTTCACCGGGGGGCCGGTGCGGGCGAACGGTCGTGGCGGCTTGCTGGTGGCGGACGTGCTCGCGCGGTTCCCCGTCGCGTTGCTGGTGTCGGTGGACCGAGCCGCGCGCTACGCGCCGACGAGCTCCCCGTAGAGGCCGAGCGTACGGCGCGCGACCTCCGTCCAGGTGAAGCGCTCCAGGACACGCCGACGCCCGGCTTCGCCCATCACGTCGGCCCGCCCGGGGTCGGCGAGGAGCTCGTTCACGGCGACGGCCAGGCCTCGGACGAAGACGTCGGGGTCCGTGGGCGCGCCGTCCTCGCCGGGCTCGAAGGGGACGAGGATCCCGGTCTCACCGTCGACAACGACCTCGGGGATGCCACCGACCGCGGTGGCGACCACCGCCGTCTCGCACGCCATGGCCTCGAGGTTCACGATGCCGAGCGGCTCGTAGATCGACGGGCACACGAAGACGGTGGCATGGGTGAGGAGCTGGATCACCGATGGCCTCGGGAGCATCTCGCGGATCCAGATCACGTTGCCGCGCTCGGTCCGGAGACGCTCGACCGTCGCCTCGACCTCCGCCTCGATCTCGGGCGTGTCGGGCGCGCCGGCGCAGAGCACCAGCTGCGCCTCTGGATCGATCGACCGGGCCGCGTCGAGCAGGTATCGCACGCCCTTCTGGTGCGTGATGCGCCCGACGAAGATCACCGACGGCCGCCCCGGATCCACGCCGTAGGCGCCGAGCACGTCGGTGCCGTGGTCCGGGGCGTACTCGTCGGCGTCGATCCCGTTGTGGATCACGCGCACCCGCGCCGGATCGAGCTGCGGATACACGCGGAGGACGTCGCGGCGCATGGCCTCGGAGACCGCGATGACCGCGTCGGCGCCCTCGAGCGCGGTGCGCTCCACGAAGCACGTGAGCTCGTAGCCGCCCTCGCCGAGCTGCTCGCGCTTCCAGGGGCGGAGCGGCTCGAGGCTGTGGGTGGTTGCCACGTGCGGGATGCCGTGGAGGAGCTTGGCCATGTGACCGGCGAAGTTCGCGTACCAGGTGTGGCTGTGCACGAGGGAGACGTCCTCCAGGTCCGAGGCCATCGCCAGGTCCACCGAGAGCACCCGAAGGACGGACGCGTCGGCGCCGGCGAGCGTCTCCCACGGGCCGTACCCGCGGACCGCCGGCCCTCCCTTCTGCGGTGCGCGCTCGGCGCCGAAGCATCGGACCTCGACCTCGGTCAGCCTCGCGAGCCCGCGAGCGAGGTACTCGACGTGCACGCCGGCGCCGCCGTAGACCTCGGGCGGGTACTCGCGCGTGAGCAGGACGACCCTCACGTGGATGCCCCCATCCTCCTTCGTTGGCTCGGAACGACGCGAGTATAGGGATTCGTCCGCAGGCACCTGGGTCGAGCCGTGAGGTCGGGAGCCGGCGGGAGGGGCCGGCTCTTGGCTCAGTCAGGCTCGTTGCCGGGCCGCCACTTGATGCTGCAGCCCACGCTCGGCCGCTGGCTGGACGACACGGGGCGATCCGCGAGGACGCCGTCGATCGCCGCACGGAGGTCCTCGCCGGTGACGGGCACGTCGTTTCCCGGCCTCGCGCCGTCGAGCTGCCCTCGGTACACGAGCCGGCGCTCCGCATCGAACAGGAACGGGTCCGGCGTGCAGGCGGCCGTGTAGGCCTTCGCGACCTCCTGGGTCTCGTCGAAGAGGTAGGGGAACGTGAACCCGGCCTCGGTTGCCTGTTGCGCGAGGCTCTCGGGGGCGTCCTCGGGATAGGCGTCGGGGTCGTTCGCGCTGATCGCCACGATGCCGAGCTCTGAGCCCGCGTGGTCGCGCGCGAGCTGCGCGATGCCGTCCTCCACGTGCTTGACGTACGGGCAGTGCCGGCACAGGAAGAGGACCAAGAGGCCCTTGTGCCCGTCGAAGTCGGATAGCTTCACGAGCTTCCCGGTGGTGACGTCCATCAGCTCGAAGCCGGGCGCCGTCGTCCCGAGCTGCAGCATGGTCGGGCTCCACGCCACGATGGGTCCCTCCTTCCGGCCTCGGCTTCATCGAGAGGTTCGCCTTCGATGGTAGCGAGGTTCTCGCGAAGGGCGGACACGAGCGCATCGACTCGTCGCCGACGGCCCGAACCGAGCACCCGATCAGCTTGGTAGATTCGGCCATACTGGGGCGGATCATCGGCGTCGTCGGAGGGGAGAGACCTATGCGCCCGTTCAGGATCGTGTCGTTCGTGGTGGGGATCTTCCTCGCGCTCGTCGGGCTCGGGCTCCTCGCCGGCGGCGGGCTGCTGGTGTGGGCCCACACGACGCAGCGCGACGCGCAGGGCTACTACACGACCGGTACGCACGACTACGCGACCGGCACCTACGCGCTCACGTCCCCGAACGTGGACCTCGGAACGAGTCCGGACCGATGGGTTCCGTACAACCTCGGTACGGTGCGGATCGCCGCCACCGGAACCGAGGGCAAGCCAGTGTTCGTCGGCATCGGACCCGAGTCGGCCGTGGATCGGTACCTGTCGGGTGTCGACCACAGCGTCGTGACGGACGTCGGCTTGTCGCCGTTCGGCGTGACGACCACCGAGGTGTCCGGCACCCGGACGCCCGGCCCGCCGTCGGAGCAGGGGTTCTGGGAAGCCTCTGCGGCGGGGCCGGCAACCACGCTCACGTGGGACGTCCGGTCCGGGAGCTGGGCGGTCGTCGTCATGAACGCCGATGGGTCCAAGGGCGTGGATGTGCAGATGTCGATCGGGGCGAAGACCGGCCTCCTGCTGCCCATCGGGATCGGCGTGCTGATCGTCGGGATCCTGTTCGCGGCGGGAGCCGTCGTGCTGATCGTCGTCGGCAAACCGAGCGCCTGGCAGCGAGCCCCTGTGTCGGCGGCGACCCCCCCGGCGCCGCCGGGAAGCATCCCCCCACCCGCCGCACCCGCGACTCCGACCTCGGGGCCGCCGCCCGCATCCCCGGCCGGACCCTCCCCGCCCCCACCGCCCGAGCCGCCGAGCGATCCCTCCACCGGCTAGGCTGCTGGACCCGTCGGCGCTTGTCTTCCGACGCCGTCACTGAACGCCTCCGCTCGCCGGAGATCGGTCTCCCCGCCCGAGGGACGCCTCGACCAGGAGCCGTTCGATGCGCGCGAGCGCCCGCCGTTGATCGTCGAGCCGCTCCTGCAATCGCTCCCGGTGGATCTCCATGTACCTGCGGACGAGCTCAGGGCCTTCAGCTCCGAGGATCGCGCGGATCTCCGCCGAGGGCATCTCCTGATCTCGCAGCGTTCGGATCACCCAGCCGATCGGAGCGCTCGACTCGCGCCCGGCCGGGAGGACGCCACCTTGGTGATGAAGCATCGATGTCTCCACCGCTCCTCCTCAGACCCGGCGGCGGTAGCGGGCGATCGCGAGCGGCGCGAAGATCGCCTGGATGACCGCCATCCAGAGCACCGACCGGAGCACCGGGTCGGCGACCGGACCTCCGAGCATGAGCCCGCGGGTCGCGTCCACGATGGCGGTGATCGGGTTGACGTTCACGAACGCCTCCAGCCACCCGGGCATCGTCTCCGGTGGGGCGAACACCGAGCTCGCGAACGTGAGCGGCAGGATGATCATGAACCCCCACGTGTTCACCGCCTCCGGCGTCCGGGCGGTGACCCCGATGAAGGCCATCGGCCAGCACATCGTCACGCCGAACGCGGCCACCAGGAGGAACGCCCCGATCGCACCGGCCGCCCCGCCACCGAACCGGAACCCCAGCAGCACTCCGCAGCCGACGAGGATCAGCTCACCCCAGACCACCCGGACGGCGTCGGCCGCCACCCGGCCGCCGATCACGGCGGAGCGGGCGATCGGCAGCGAGCGGAACCGGTCGATCACGCCCCGCTGGAAGTCCACGTTCAGGCCGAGCGCGGTGGTGAACGGAGTGAACGCGATCCCTTGGACCAGGATCCCCGGCAGCGCGAACTGGAGGTACTCGCGGCTGGAGCCCGCGATGGCGCCGCCGAAGACGAAGACGAACAGCACCAGGAACATGAGCGGCTGGATCGTCATCCCGACGAGCTGTTCGGGATCCGACTTGATGTGGAGCAGGTTGCGGCGGGCGATGGTGAGCGTGTTGCCGACCACGTTCGCGCGCCCGGACGGTGCGATGGTGACGGCGCTCATGAGGCACTCCTTCCTTCCACGTCGGCGTTCCGGATGTCGTCGCTCAACGGCTCCTCCTCGGCGAGATGGCCGGTGATCGCGAGGAACACCTCGTCGAGGCTCGGCCGGCGGAGCGAGAGGTCGTCGACCGCGATCCCTTCCTCGTCGAGTCGTCGGACCGCCCGGCCGAGCGCGGATCGATCGTCGATCCGCACCGTCACGAGCTGTCCGTCGGTATAGGTGCCCTCGTCGCCCGTGGCGAACTCGCCGAGGATGCGCTCGGTCGCCGCGTGGTCCGCGGGGTCTGCCGGTTGCGCCTGCAGCACCTGACCTCCCACGCGGGTCTTCAGTTGCTGCGGGGTCCCCGCCGCGATGACCCGGCCGTGGTCGATGACCACGATCTCGTCGGCGAGCCGGTCCGCCTCCTCCAGGTATTGAGTCGTCAGCAGGACGGTGGTCCCGTCGGCAACGAGCGCGCGGATCATCCCCCACAGTTCGAGGCGGCTCCTGGGATCCAGGCCGGTCGTGGGTTCGTCGAGGTACAAGAACCGAGGACGACCCACCAAGCTGGCGGCCAGGTCCAGCCTCCGCCGCATCCCGCCCGAGTAGGTCTTCGCGAGCTTGCCGGCCGCCTCGGCCAGGTCGAACGCTTCGAGGAGCTCGTCCGCGCGGCGGCGAGCCTCGGCGGCGCGAACGCCGAGAAGCCGGCCGATCATGAACAGGTTCTCCCGCCCCGAGAGCAGCTCGTCGACCGCCGCGTACTGGCCGGTGAGCCCGATCAGCCGCCGCACCTCTTCGGGGTGATGGACCACGTCGTATCCACCGACCGAGGCTCGGCCCTCGTCGGGCCGGAGCAGCGTCGAGAGCAGCCGGATCGCCGTCGTCTTGCCGGCACCGTTCGGTCCGAGCAGCCCGAACACGCTTCCCTCCCGTGCCACCATGTCGATGCCGTCGAGCGCCCGGACCTTCCCGAACGTCTTCACGAGGCCCTCGGCCTCGATCGCTGAGGTCGCCATCGCTCCTCCCTTCCGCTATCGCCTTGTCGAGGTGCGGCCATCTTGACGTGGTGAAGTGGCCATCCTCTGGCCGGTTTTCCTGCCAAACTCTGGGCGTGCGCGCCGATCGTCTCGTGGCCGTCCTGCTGCTCCTCCAGTCGCGGGGGCGGGTCACCGCGGCCGAGGTCGCCGACGAGCTCGAGATCTCGGAACGGACCGCCAGACGCGACCTCGAGGCCCTGGCCATGGCCGGCATCCCGGTGTACTCGCAGGCCGGGCGCGGAGGAGGCTGGTCGCTGGTCGGCGGCGCTCGTACGGATCTGAGCGGCCTGACGGCGGCCGAGGCTCGGACCCTGTTCCTGGTGGCCGGCCCCTCCGCCTCGGCCACGCCCCAGGTCAAGGCGGCGCTCCGCAAGCTGGTGCGGGCGCTGCCCGAGCCCTTCCGGGCCGAGGCCGAGGCTGCCGCCTCGGCGGTGGTCCTGGATCCGGCCAGCTGGGACCGCACCAATCTGCCCCCGCCCCACCTGGAGGTGCTGCAGCACGCCGTCGTGGATGGGGTGAAGGTGCGGCTCCGCTACGCCGGCCGGGACCGGCCGGAGAGCGAACGGATCGTGCACCCGCTCGGCCTGGTGGCCAAGGCGTCGGTCTGGTACCTCATCGCCGGAACCGACGCCGGGCTGCGCACGTTCCGCGTCAGCCGCGTCCGCTCGGTCAGCGTCACCGATGAGCCCGTGGAGCGCCCGGACGGCTTCGACCTGGCGACGACCTGGAGGTCCATCGTGGACACGCTCGACGAGCGGCGGACCCCCTTCAGGGCTGTCGTCCGCGCGCCGGAGGACGTGGTGCCCTGGCTCCGGGCGGCGTTCGGGACCCGCCTCTCGGTGGTCGGCCACGCGGACGACGGCCGGGTCGACGTCGAGGTCCGCGGCTGGTCGGCTCCGTCGCTCGCGGCCGAGATCGCCGGGTTCGGTGCGCGGGTCGAGGTCCTCGGCCCGGCCGAGGTCCGCGACCACCTGGCCCGCCTGGGCGCGGAGCTCACCGCGCGCTACGGTCGGCTGGTCGCCGGGCGCGAGACGTTCGACCCGCCCCCAACGACCCCTCCCGAGCTTCCCCATCCGTGACCCTTCCCCCTACGTGATCGCCCGTGCCGGATCGATCCGCGCCCACGCGCTCTCGGATCTTCGTGATGGGACCCTGAGGACACCCGGAACTCATCGCTCGGGCCGGACGAGCCGCTCTGCAGGGGAGGATCGCTATCGGCGGCCGCGGGGCGCGGGGGGTGGAAGCTCCGAGGTCCCTACGTTGGCGCGCAGCCACCCGTTCAGGGCTACGGACCCGTGGAGGAACTCCACGACGCGATCCTTCGCCCGCTTCGTTCCCAGCCAGGCCCCGGCGGGCCACTCCCGCCAGGTCACGATCCCCTTGAACCGGAGCAGCTCCACCCTGGGGTGATCCTTGGGGTAGCCGCGGGGCGCGGTCTTGAGGACCCCATGGCCGATGATCTGGAGACCGCCCGCCCGAGCCGTCTCCACGATCGCAACGAGCTCGCTCCCGGTCCCGTCGTCGCCGACCGCCGCCCGGTACCGTTCGAGCTGGTCCGGTGCCATCTCCCACATGCCCGACCCGGCGGCGAGCCCGTCGGCCGTGAGCTGCACGTAGCCGTCCCCGATCATCGCGCCGATGTGGGTCTTGTACGGCGACTTGTCGGCGCTGAACCGGACGTCCCGGTAGGGGCGGAAGACCCGGGCCTCGCCCCACTCGGGCTCGAGCTCGGCGATCAGCTGGTCCATGGGGGCCCGCACGATCCGCTCGTACACGGCCTTGTTCCGTTGCCAGTACGTCTTGGAGTTGTCGGCCTCGAGCCCCTCGAAGAACTCGAGGGCCTCGGCCGGCCACCCTCGGAACGCCATCGCGCCACCTCCCGAGCCCGGTGTCGAAGCGTAGCGGACGCGGGGGCGACGGAGCGACCCGCCCGCGGCTGCGCGAGCGCTCCCGATGCGACATCCTGGAGGTGGCACGGAGGGGGCGGAGATGCCGAAGCTGAGCTCCGGGTTGCTCCTGCACCGTTCCAGGCGAGGACGTCTGGAGGTGCTACTGGTGCACCCCGGCGGCCCGTTCTGGGCCACGCGGGACGACGGCGCGTGGTCCGTGCCCAAGGGCGAGTACGGACCCGACGAGGATCCGCTCGAGGTGGCGTTCCGCGAGTTCGGCGAGGAGCTGGGGTCCGAGCCGCCCGGCGGCGGCTCGCCCGTCGACCTCGGCGAGCTCCGCCAGCGAAGCGGCAAGCGCGTCCGCGTCTGGGCCGTGGAGGGGGATCTGGACGTGACGACGGTGCACAGCAACACGTTCACGATGGAGTGGCCGCCTCGTTCCGGGCGGACACGCGAGTTCCCGGAGGTGGACCGGGCCGCGTGGCTCGACCTCGAGACCGCCCGACGCAAGCTGGTGTCGGGCCAAGCGGGGTTCCTCGACCGGCTGTCCGAGCTGGTGGGGTCGCGGCGGCCTGCACACCGCGTAGGTGGTTCTGATCCGTGATCGTGTATAGGGAGTAGAGCCCGTCGCGGTCGCAGTGCCACAGGTAGACGGCCGCCCCGGCGAGCGGCTCGCAGTCGGAGCTATCCCGGCTCGCTCCTCGGTCGTGGCTCGGAGCTAGGCGGGGGGCGGGTTCCACGGTCCGACGCCGCCGAGGCGTTCGGCCGTGATCCTCGTGACGAACCCGGGCGGTGGGTCGGGCATGGCGGGGAACACGACGTCGGGTCCGAGGTACGTGTGCGCGAGCCGCTGCAGGATCTCGGGCGCGCCGCCCTCGGTCACCCGGGCCGTCCCGTACACCACGAGGTACTCGAGCAACCCCCATGTGTTCCTCGTGATCGACGGGATCGAGAGGGCGATGCGGGGGTCGCGGCGGAGGTTCCTGAGCTTCCGCTGATCCGGGAGCGTCGCCAGGACGATCTCGTCCCCCTCGAGCCCGACCCAGGCCGCCGTCACCTGCGGCCCGCCGTCTTCGTCCAGCGTGACGACGTGCGCGACCGCGTCGCTCTCGAGGAGGCCACGTGCCGCCTCGGGAAGGACGATCCCTGCCATCCGCGGATGCTACCTCGCACGGTGCTGCTCGGCCTCTCGATAGAGGCTCGGCCGCCTCCCCGGCTCGTCCGAGGTCGGCACCAGATGCGAACATACGTTCGTGTCGGACGGGGCGACGATCCTGCACGCGGACGTGGATTCCTTCTACGCGTCCGTCGAGCAACGGGATGACCCCCACCTGCGTGGCCGCCCCGTCATCGTCGGGGCCGGCGTCGTGCTCGCGGCCAGCTACGAGGCCAAGGCGTACGGGATCCGCACGCCGATGGGGGGATGGCAGGCTCGCCGGCTGTGCCCGCACGCGGTCGTCGTCCGCCCGCGGATGGATGCCTACAGCGAGGCGAGCAAGGCGCTGTTCGAGGTGTTCAGGGACACGACGCCGTTCGTGGAGGGGCTGTCGATCGACGAGGCGTTCCTCGACGTCGGTGGCCTGAGGATGATCTCGGGCACGCCCAGGGAGATCGCCGAGCGACTGCGCCGGGACGTCCGTGAGCGGGTCGGCCTTCCCATAACGGTGGGGGTGGCCAGGACCAAGTTCCTGGCCAAGGTGGCCAGCGGGGTCGCCAAGCCCGATGGTCTGCTGGTGGTGCCGGTCGAGGGCGAGCTGGACTTCCTGCACCGGCTGCCGGTCGAAGCGTTGTGGGGCGTCGGGCCGGTCACCGCGGCCAAGCTCAGGGACCGCTCGCTCATGACGGTCGGGCAGGTCGCGCGGCTCGGCGAGCCGAGCCTGGTGCGGATGCTCGGCCGGGCGGCCGGCCGTCATCTCCACGCGCTGGCGCACAACCGCGATCCCCGTCCGGTCCAGGTGGGCCGCCGCCGCCGCTCGATGGGGACCCAGCGCGCGCTCGGCCGCACACCACGATCACCGGAGGCTCTGGACACCGACCTCGTCGCGCTGGTCGACCGCCTCGCGCGGAGGCTGCGGAGGGCTCACCGGGTGTGCCGGACGGTCGTGCTCCGGCTGCGGTTCGATGACTTCTCGCGCGCCACGCGCTCGCACACGCTGCCGGAGGCGACCGCCCAGACCGGGCTGATCCTCGCCACCGCGAGGGGGCTGCTTGCGACGGCCATGCCGACGATCCAGCGTCAGGGCATCACGCTCATCGGCGTGACCCTCGGGAACCTCGCCGACGATGGCATGATCCAGCTCGCGCTGCCGTTCGATCGTCCGCTCGCGTACGCCATCGACACCACGCTCGACAGCGTGCGGGACCGGTTCGGGTCGAAGGCCATCACCCGGGCCGTGCTCCTCGGCCGCGACCACGGCGCATCGGTGCCACTGCTCCCAGATTGAGTGCCGAGTGGGAGCGTCTCACCGGGTCGGCGTGTCGTCCTTCGGGTCGACGCGTCGTCGGAGCGCCGCTTCGACGTCGTCGAGGTGCTCCCCCCGGTGCGCTGCGCGCAGGGAGTAGAGCGGGCTGTCCGGGTCGTGTGGCCAGAGGCGGTCGACGGGCAGCGTCGCCACCCGGGCGTCGGTCTCTTCGGCGATCCGCAGCGCCAGCCGAGCGAGCTCGAGCGGGGCGATCGCGTGGATCAGCGGGCGCGAGGCGTCGTTGATCCAGTCGACGTCCTCCGGCTCCGTGTCGGAGGCCGAGAATGGTACGCCGCGCTCCAGCTTGTCGGCGAGCGCCAGCACCCGGGCATCCCAGAACGCGATGTGGCCGAACACGCCGGCGACCGTCCAGTGCTCGTTCACCGGGGCGCGAAGCTCGTCCTCGTCCAGGCGCTCGACCAGGGCGCGAAGTCGCTCGCGCTCTCGCGTGTTCTCGTCGATGTACGAACGATCCTTCGACATGCCTCCATGACGATACCGCCGGCGGGTGGAGGCCGCTCAGTTCGCCACGGCCCGGGCGTGAACGGACACCGTCAGCTGCGCATTTTCGAGTGGGCCCCCCGGGACTCGAACCCGGAACCTGCGGATTAAGAGTCTGGTCCGGAGGTCCAGGTCAGAGCGCCGCGTCGCCCATGAGCTAGGCGTTTGCGTCTCATGACTACCCATCGTTTCTCAACGTTTCCCGTTCCTTCACGGGGATGAGAGGGGTCTGTTACCGAACGCGGGTTGTCACCGAAACCAACAAGCCGGCCGATGCCTTGAAATCGACCTTGTGCTCGGAGCGGCCCACCCGGCGTCTCCCGTCCTGCGCTGAGTCAGCCGGTTGGGCAGTTCGCCACATGGAGGTACTGCCGGCACTCTTCGTCCGTGAGGTCACGCGTGACGCGCTCGCGGGCCAGGTCCCGGAGCTCGTCGATCGGAAGGAGGTCCAAGGCGACCGTCCCGTCGCCACTCCCCGTGGCCAGGAACCGGCCGTCGGGACTGAACGCCACGGTGTTGACGACGAGGTCGTGGCCGAACAGCGTGAGCACCTCTCGCCCGGTCGCAAGATCCCAGAGCTTGGTGGTGCCATCGAGGCTGCCGGTAGCGACGAGCGTTCCGTCTGGGCTCACGGCTACGCCCAGGATCGCGCCGCTGTGCCCCCGGAGCGTCGCGAGCTCCCGGCGCGACTCCAGGTCCCAGATCTTCGCCGTCCCGTCCCAGCTGGCCGTGACCACCTGTCCCGCGGGAGCGAACGCGACGTCCTGGATGACATCGGTGTGGCCACGGAGCTCTCCTCGCCGCTCGAGGGTGTCGGCGTCCCACACGGTCAGGGACTTGTCACCATCATCGCCGGCCACCAGCCATCGATCGTCGGGGCTGAAGGCGAGGGCAAACACTTCACTTCCGACGTCGACTGCGTGTAGTTCGTTGCCAGAGAAGGCGTCCCACAGTCGGACGGTCCCATCCCAGCTCCCCGTCGCGAGACGGCGTCCGTCCGGGCTGTACGCCACGGCCGAGACCTGATCGGCGTGTCCGGTTAGAGTCATCACCAGCTCCCCGGTCGTCACGTCCCAGATGGGGACGGTGCTGTTCGCCCGGGTATGCCCCGGTTCGCTACCGTCGGCCCCCGCGAGCCTCGTCCCATCCGGACTGAACGCCATCCTTCGGATCGTGGCGTCGTGGCCCTTCAACCTGATGATCTTCGCCCCCGTCTCGACGTCCCGAATCGTGACGCCGCTGACCTGGCCCGGCACGGCGAAGCTCGTCCCATCGGGGCTGAAGGAGACTCCGCCCTGGCGGTTCGCCGGGCCGGGAACGGTCAGCCAGTCGCGGCCTCCGGTCGGACTGATGTCCCACAGTCGCGCGATCCCGTCGGCGCCCCCGGTCAGCAGCCGGTCCCCGTCCGGGGTGAACGCGACCTGATCCACCCCGATCGTGTGCCCGGCCAGCGTCAGCAGGGACTCGCCGGTCGCCACGTCCCACACCTGGGCGGTCCCGTCGTCCCCGCCGGTGGCGATCCGCGTCCCGTCGGGGCTGTAGGCGATGCTGAGGACGTCCCCCGTGTGGCCGGAGAGCGTGGTGAGCGGCTTCCCGGTCTGCGCATCCCACGTCTGCGCGTCGAGGCCGACGGCGGTGGCGACGCGTGTGCCATCGGGGCTGAACGCGACCGCGAAGGCCTCTCGCTGGCCGGGAAGGACCATCGAGATCTTCCCCTTCGCCAGGTTCCAGATCGGCGTGCTCTTCCACCCGCCGCTCGCCACCCTGGATCCGTCGGGGCTGAAGGCGGGGGTGAGGCCCGAGAAGTTGTAGAACTTCTCGCCGGGGGGGCCCCTCAGCACGAGGTGCTGGGTGCCCGCCGCGACGTCCCAGATCCGAACGGTGCCGTCCTGGCTGGAGGTGGCCAGCAGCGACCCGTCGGGGCTGAACGCGGTGCCCAAGACCGGATCCCGATGCCCCCGCAGCACGTGGACCTGCCGGCCGCTCACCGCGTCCCACAGCCGCGCCGTCCGGTCCGAGCCGGCGGTGGCCAGCAGCGACCCGTCGGGGCTGAAAGCGATGCCGTTGACCTCCCGCTTGTGTCCGCGGAGCGTGAGGAGGCGCGTACCGGTGTCCGTCTCCCACACGGTCGCGGTCCCGTCTTCGCCCGTCGTGGCGAACCGCTTGCCGTCGGCGCTCATGGCGATCCCGCGCCCTTGCGGGACCGTGAGCACGACTCGGGACTCTTGCAGAGCCCGGTGAAGGGCCTCCTTGGCCTCCCGCACGACCGTTCGGTCCGCTTTCCACGTGGCGTCCACCGCCGCAAGCGCCAACAGGATGCTTCGCTCCGGGTCCACGTCGAGGTTGGCGACGGCGGCGGCGGCCAACTCGCGGGCAGACGAGATCCGGGCCTGGTTCTCCGCCCGCACGGCTTCATCCCGCGCCCGGCTCTTCTGAACGAGGGCCAGCCCGCCTGCCAGGAGGGCCACGACGAGGAACAACGCCGTCCCGACCAGGAGGCCCCGTAGGCGGCGGTTCGTCCTGCGCTGTCGTTCCGCTTCGCGCTCGCTCGCGACACGACTCTCGGACAAGAACTCGCGCTCCAGGTCGTTCAGCTCGTTGGCGTGGTCCGAGGTCCAGTCGAGCGCCGAGGTGAGCCGGGGGCCCCGATAGAGATCGCCGGCCTCCTTGCCGGACCGCTCCCACTCCTTCGCCTGGTCCGTGAGGTGCTCGCGGAGCCGGCGACCGGCGCGATCCTCGTCGAGCCAGGCCTCGAGCCGCGGCCATTCGCGCAGCAGAGCCTCGTGCGCGACCTCGACCGTGCCGTCGTCGGCGATCAGGAGCCGGGCCTCGATCAGCGTGTCGAGCACGGTCCCCACGTCCGCGTTCGTGCTCGGGTCGAACTCCAGGATCGGGACCCGACGCCGGGTGACGACCTCCCCCTCGCCGGTCGAGAGCCGGAGCAGCACGCCCTTGGCCACGGCCTGCTGCTCCACGGTGAGTTCCGCGTACGCCTGCTCGGCGAGCCGGGCGACCGCCCCGCGAACACCGCCGGTCTCCGAGTAGCTCTCCAGGCGGATCGCACGCCCATGCCGTCGCTGCCACAGCTCGAGCAGCGCCGTGGACAGGAGCGGGAGCCCGCCGGGCTCGTCGACGACCTCGCCGACGAGCGCGTCGACGAGCGG